>CAMDOF010000018.1 GCA_945903465.1 Opitutus sp. GAS368 | reverse complement strand
CTTGCAGAAGCTGTTTCATGGGAGCGCGAGAGGGTGGGTGGTGGGGGAGCGAAGCACGCCTTCGTGGCCACCATCGGCGACAGGAGTGTCGCCGGTCCGTCGGATGGGCGACACTCTTGTCGCCCCTGCTGCATGGGAGCCTCCCCACCCAAAAACAAGTTTTGGCCCCGACGGGAAGAAACAGTTTTATTTTACTACCAACGATTTACATAAGCTGTTTCTTAGCAAGGAGCGCACCGCCGAGAACGGAGTAAAACGTGTTTGATTTCATGATGCTATTTGCTGGGGCGATGCGGTCCGGTGCCGAGCGCGAGAGGGTGGGCGGTGGGGGAGCGAAGCACGCCTTCGTGGCCACCATCGGCGACAGGAGTGTCGCCGGTCCGTCGGATGGGCGACACTCTTGTCGCCCCTGCTGCATGGGAGCCTCCCCACTAAAACAAGTTTTGGCCCCGACGGGAAGAAACCGATTTCCATGCCCACCATCGGCGACAGGTGTGTCGCCGGTCCGTCGGATGGGCGACACTCTTGTCGCCCCTGGTGCATGGGAGCCTCCCCACTAAAACAAGTTTTGGCCCCGGCAGGAAGAAACCGTGGCGGTGTCTTGAGCGAGCGAGAGGAGGGGGATGAATAATCAGGGGCGGGCGGGCCGTGAGCCCAAGGGTGCTGGTGGGTGCGCGGGAGGTTGAGCGCGGGAGGAGGGTGGCGATCGCGGCGGTTTTTGTAGCGACAGCGAGGGGACGGATCAGGCCTGGGCAGAGCGGATATTTAAGCGGATCGACGCCCCGGACGTGTTTGGTTTATTCGCGCCACGTGATTCGAAGGCACCGCCGTGGGGGTGGGGCGAGGGGAACATGGACCCGCGCCGACGCTCCGCCATCTTCGCGAAAGCCGGTGTCGACACCGCTCTTAGATCCGGTTTCGTTGCTACCACTCCCCTATGTACCGACGATCTTTCCTCTCCAGCCTCACAGCCGCCACCGCCCTCGCCGCCTCCCGGTCGGTGGGTACCGCTCATGCCGCTGCGGCGCGACCAAAAATCAAGCTGGGCATCGATAACTTTGCCGTCCGCGCGATGGGCTGGAAGGCGCCCGCCCTGATCGACTACGCCGCCGCGATCAAATGTGACACCCTGCTCATCTCCGATCTCGATGCTTACGATTCGCTCGAAGATGCCGCGCTCATCGCCATCCGCCGGCAAGCCGATGCCGCCGGGATCGCCCTCTACGCGGGCAGTTGGAGCATTTGCCCAACGTCAAAAACATTTAAGAAAAACTGGGGCACCGCTGAGGAACATGTCCGCCTCGGACTGCGCGTCGCCAGAGCGCTCGGCTCCCCGGTTTTTCGCGTGGTTCTGGGCAACATGGAAGACCGCAAAACCGAGGGCGGGATCCAGGCCCGCATCGCCGATACCGTCGCCGTCCTCAAGGCTTGCCGCCGCGAGGCCATCACCGCTGGGGTCAAAATCGCGATTGAAAACCACGCGGGCGATCTGCACTCGTGGGAACTGCTCCAACTTATCGAGGCCGCGGGTCGCGATTTCGTTGGCGCCAATATCGACTCAGGCAACGCCGCGTGGACGCTCGAAGATCCTATGGATGTGCTCGAGACACTCGGGCCGGTCACGCTGTGCTCCAGCCTGCGGGACGACATGATCTGGGATACCCCCGAGGGAGCGACCGTCCAGTGGACCGCCGCCGGCGACGGCTTGATCGACTGGAAAAAATACGCGGCGCGCTGGCAAGCGCTTTGCCCGCAGGTGCCGATCATGATCGAAACCATTTCAGGCTCTCAGCGCTCGTTTCCCTACAAGCAAGCGGACTTCTGGAAATTTTATGATCGGCGCCCCGAGAAGCTCGCGAAATTCGCGGCCCTCGCCCAGCGTGGCCACGCGCTGACACCGTTCAAGGCACCCGCTGGCCCGGAAGGAAAAAAGGCCACTCAAGATTACCAAAAGGCCGAGGTCGAAAAGTCGATCGCCTATCTCCGGCGTGAAATCGGCCTGGGCGTGAGAACCTAGGGTCGCGTTCGGCCCGCTGCTCAATACCCGTCAACTCCTCTCGTTCTGCCCGCCCATTCCTCCAAAATCAGCGCCCAAATTTTTGCGTGCATTTTTTTCCCTGACCCGAATCCCGATCCATGAATCGTCGCGACTTCCTCCACGCTTCCGCTACCGCTGGCGCCTTCGCCGCCCTGCCCTTTTCCATCCGCGCAGCTGAAAAATCCACGGGGAAAAAATTCCGCACCGCTCTCATCGGTTGCGGCTGGTGGGGTAACAACATCCTTCGCGAGGCCATGGCCAGCGGCTCGTGCCAAGTGGTCGCCTTGTGCGACGTCGACTCTCGTCAATTCGAACCGACTTCGAAAAACATTGCCGCCGGCACGGGGGATACCCCGAAACTTTTTAAAGATTATCGCGAAATGCTCGCGGCCGCTAAACCTGAAATCGTCATCGTCGGCACCCCGGATCACTGGCATGCCTTACCGATGATCGCCGCCGTCAGGGCGGGCGCTCACGTCTACGTCGAGAAGCCCATTGGGCACACGGTCATGGAGGGTCGGGCGATGGTCAACGCCGCCCGCGCCACTGGTCGGGTCGTCCAAGTCGGCACGCACCGCCGGATCTCGCCGCACAATATCAGCGGGCGCGAATTCATCCGCTCGGGCAAGGCCGGCGAGATCGGGATGATCCGGTGCTTCGTCAACTACGGCGGCGGGCCCGAGACCCCCCTCCCCACCGTCGAGGTTCCCAAAGAACTTGATTGGGATACGTGGTGCGGCCCGGCCCCGCTCCGGCCCTTCAATGGCGGCGATCCTCGTAACCCCACCCAAGGCGCGGGTAACCGCGGCATCCACCCCCGCGGCTTCCGCAACTACCTCGATTACGCGAACGGGACGCTCGGGGACTGGGGCATCCACTGGCTCGACCAAGTGCTTTGGGTCACCGATGAAAAATATCCAAAGCGGATATTCTCCACCGGTGGACGCCCCATTGCGGGTCCGGTCATCGCCACCGCCAAGGCGCAAACCACGGATGCCCCCGATCACCAACTCGCCACCTTTAGTTTCGAAAAATTCGACGTACAATGGGAACACCGGCGCTTCGCCGCCAACAACACCGACAAAGGCGAAAACGTCGGCTGCTATTTTTACGGTACGAAGGGGACATTCCACATGGGCTGGCAAAAGGGCTGGACGTTTTACCCCACCGATCCGAAGCAAGCCGTCATCGCGGAGGAGCCGAAGCTCAATGCTCCCGACTCCCAAAATATCAAGGAGCTGTTCGCCGATTTTCTCCACGCCATCCGCACGGGTACCAAACCCGTCGCGGATATCGGCGAGATCCACTTGGCGACCACTATGGCCTTGCTGGGCATGATTTCACTGAAGCACGGCAAAAGCATCGAGTGGGACGGTGAGAAAGAGCGGATCATCGGCGACGAGGCCGCGAACAAACTGCTGCGGCGCGATTACCGCAAGGGCTGGGAGTATCCAAAAGTGTAATACGGAAGGCCCTCGAAAGCCCGGACTGTCGAGGGCGCCGCGCGCACTCGCGAGGGGCGATTCCTCTTCACGGCGATGCGGGCGGCCAGTCGCAAATCAACACCTGAACTTTTTGGAGGATTGCGATAATCCGCGCCTTGCCGCCATCGGCGGCTTGGCCGGGCGCCCGGCAGCGGGCCGCAGCGCAGGCGTCGCGGATGAATTCACCGCGTCCGCCCGAGAGTGGCGGTGGCAACACCACCAAAGACCGGCAGTTTGAAAATCAGCCGTGACCGACCAGCGCAAGCGGCGTGTCTCCAGGAAGAAAAACATCTTTTTTGAAGTTCTCAGAGGATCCATCCCGACGGACACAACCCTGTTCAAACCGCCCATTTTTGGCGGTTTTTGTCCCGCCACGGTCAGCCCGCCGGGCCGCGCCCCAGCGCCAGCTCCAGCTCCAGAGCTGGCGCAGCGGAACCGTTTCTCACTGTTCCACGTCGACGGAGAGGATAAATTCCCGGCCCGCTTGGCGGCCGTAATTACGAGGCGTCCCATTGGCGAAGGTCCGCGTCACGAAAACGCGCTCCGCATTGAAGACGTTGTTGGCGTTTAGCTGCACCCGCCACGAAGTGTTACCCGGACCGCGGAAGCGGTAATTCGCCATCATTCCGGTGAGGACGTATCCAGAGGACGTATACGGCTGGTCGCGCACGGTCCGCGTCTTGCCTTTTGCATCCACTCGCTCCGGAAAGCCCACGATCGACGGACCGCGATACCGGAAATTAACGCTGGTCGAGCCACCCTTGAGCCAGCCCTGGGAAAAACTGCGGGTCGCCACAAAATTCGAACGCCACGTCTGGGCATTCGCCCCTTGATTACCCAGGCTGGCCTGCACGTCAGCAATCGGCGCCTGGATGAGCGAGTTATACGCGGCCTCCACGGTCTGCGTGGGGGAGTAAGCGGCCGTGGACCAATCGCCCTTAAAGGCTTTCCAAATGGGTAATTTCTGCTCGAGGTAATCCCACCACGGTTGCGTCGAAATATCATCAATCTCCGTTTTTGTGCGGCCGAGGTTCCAGAAGAGACGCCACGCAGGCGTCGGATTATAGGTGAGATCCACCTCAACGCCTGAGCTGTTGCGATCACCGGGGAGGCGGAAGTCGCCCGGCAGAGGGTTCAGCGCTTCTTTGAAGAGAGGATTGATCGCATACGACGGATTGTTCTGAAAAAGCTGTTGCTCGAAATTAATGAGATTCTGCCGGAGACCACTGTCCGCCAGCGTCGTGTTGCGGTTCAGCGAATTGAAATAGTTCAGCTTAAAATTAAGGCGGTCATCAAGGAGCCGGAGGCGAAGACTATACTCGCGGGATTCACCGTAGTTGGGCTCGACGACGGCGCCGGTGACATCCCGCACCACGGCGACTTCGTTGAGCGAAGCGTTACGCGAGTAATCGTAACCGAAGGAGACCCATTTAGAAAGCCAGGGCGGCCGCATAATAAAACCGTAGTTGGCGCGGGTGGCGGCGCGGTATGGCGTCCACACGGAAGGGGGCTCCTTGCCCCGAAATTCGTCGTACGCCCGGAAGCCCGTGCCAAGGGGATTCTGCGCGGTGAATGGCGTTTCCGCGAGAATCGGTTGAAAGGAACCGAAATTCGAATTTCGCACGCGATCATAACGGACGCCGACATTCGCCACAAAATGGTTTTTAAAAAATAAGCTTGAGGTGCTGCCGGCGAGTGATCCGCGCTGGAGATGATTAGCCGAAGGCGCGGTACCGACGTCGCCCACCGGATTCTCAAAAGCGCTCACCGCGAAGCGCTCCCCATTCGCCATCGGAAAATACATCGTCTCCATGATGTCGCCATAGGCGGTCGGCGCGGCAATACCGTACTCACGAGGATCCCGGGTGCTGCCAAAAGTGGGCAGATAATACCGCAGGTGTAAGGCGCGCTCCGGCACGAGGGGGTTGTTCTGCGCGGCCACCGAAAGGAAACTGGGCCGGCCAATGATCAAGTTGCGCAATTGTGCTAACGTGTAGGTGGCGGAGTCTTCGTAGCTGGAGAAGAAGCCGAACCGATGCAGGCCGAGGTGCCGAGTCCAGCCAGCTTGGCGGGTCAGATCCCATTGATGGGTGAGGACCGCGCGGGCCTGATGGATCGTATTATCCGCCCAGTTTCCCTGGCCGGTGGAGTTATTGGATTCGATATAAGGGCGGCCATAGAGCGGGTTAGCCGTGGCGCCATCAGGGAGGAAACGATTGATGTCGACCAGCACGTCGAAACCATTGTTGGCAAAAAGCTGCGCGGTCTGGTTGCGGTAAAACTCATAGGAATAACCGACCTCGAGAAACGTGTTCCGCGCCAAGCGCTGCTCAATCGTACCGGTCACGTTGCGGCTTCTGCGGAAGTTATAACGCGACCAGCCGGAGGCGCTCGTGTTCCAAGGTAATCCAGGATCCATGAGCGTCTGCGTCGTGCCTGCGCTCCCCGCCCCATCGGAAATGTTGACCACAACGGTATTTCGCACGTCTTGCAGTCCGGTGAACGCGGGTACCGAATTTTGCGGGAACACAAACAGCGCTGGCTTCGTACTGAAGGCGTAGGCGCGGAGGGTGCCGTCGCTGAGGGCGAAACTCGGTGCCGCCGGCCGGCCCGCCGTCGCGGCGGTCGCCGCGCGATTGAGATAAGTCTGCGGGTTGCCGGCGCGCTGGGAGGCGAGCCAGCTCATGTAACCATTATCGCGAGCCATCGTGGTGGGCGGACGCGCGTCGCGCCGATGAACGTATTCACCCTCGATCCGAACCGTGGTATTCTGGAAAGGCTGATACGTCACCGTGGCGAAGGCGCGGCGATTATCGTCATAGCCGGGTTGGATATAATACTCTTTGTTCTCGCGTAGCGTGATCGCCCGCACGGCGAGTTTTTTAGGAATAAGCACTTGGCTAAGATCAAAGACCGTACGTTCCGTGCCGTAGCTATCCGTGCGCAGCTGGATCTTTTGTCGGTTCCTGGAAAGATTGGCGCGCGCCGAGGTGCTTTCGGATGTACCCGCCGATCCACCGAGACCGAACTGCACCGCGTTGGCCCCACTCACGAGGCTGAAGCGCTCCGTGTTGTAAGAATCAGCCTCGATGGTCGTCCGGAAATAATTGCGAGTTTTGTCAATATTACCGAGGCCCCGGGAATTCCCCGAATCGTCGGCGATGTTACGCGAACCCGGCCGCGAATCTCCGTTGCCGTTCACGTTATCAAAGTAGGTCTGCGTCGTGGCCGAAAAAAGATAGGCCTCATCGGTCGTCGTCGCCGCAATATCTTCAAGAAATTCTTTGGTGAAGACCGCTACCTGACCGGCTACATCCGCCAGTTCGATCCGACCGCGGCCACCTTGCAGGACAGCGGTCGACTGATACCCCCGGACCGATTCCGCACCCACCTCAAACGGGGACAGCACGACCGGCTCATCTCGCCGCACCGGGGAGGAACCGCTCACCGAATTCGCAGGGGCGACCTGTGCCCCCAGCGTGGCGACGAGAGCGCCGAGCAAAGGAATTATTAAAAACGGCCAACGTGAGAAGGGCGGCATAAGAGGAGATTCCAAGGGTTGCGGAAACTGCAGAGGGTGACGATCCCCGAGCTCAAGCGCTCGTCGATCGGGCGAAGAAGCTAGGAGCCTTTAACCCCGGAAATTGATCGGCAATTAAAATAGGGTCCGACGCGGCTACCTTTAATCTGGATGAAGGAGCGAACCGGCAGAGGAAGGCGCGCGGCCGGTCAATCCAGATGGGGCTGGCACCACCCCTGCCAGCTTGACCTGACTTTTAAGTGACGCGATGCGGACTGCCATGACCACGATGACCGTTACCGACGCCCGGCAAGAAGTTGGCTAACAACGCAGGCGTGCCGGGTGGGGAAAATATCGGGGTTTTTCTTGGCAACAAAATCATGGCCTTTCGCCCCGTGTCGGTGGTCTCGACCGACGGCGCAGAGATCGAGTACGGGCTGACCCCGCCGAGGTGGGCGCGACCGCTGGGCGTCTTCACGGCTGGAAGAGAATCTGCCGAGACCACGCCTGACACTCCGAGCATACTTTCTCGTGCAAATCGACCGGAACAAACGCTTCCTCGGAAAACTAAGAAAGCGCAGCGCCGTTAACGCGGCCGTGGTTGCGCAGTTAGCCGCCATCTTTGGACGGCCGCACCACTCCACCGGCGAAAGCGTGCGCCCGACTCGGCCGCCCGTTTATGGGTTACGAGGCTCGCGGGCCTTGCGGATCGTATTGGTGCGACCTGGCGAAAAACGGAAAGTTGAATCCGACGGATCGCCCGATGACGTATCCGCGTACCTGCGAGATTCACGTTGATGGCAGTAGATTGACGAGCGCGGTCGATCTTTAGATTTCAGGAATCCAGGGAAGGCTTAAAAAGGATTCAGCTCAGGGATTTTGACTGATCCGCGCTCGTCCGCGAGGGGGCCCATTGCTCGATTCCCGGCTCCCCGACCCACTCGCCGAGCCACCGAGTTGATCCGATCAGCCCGCCACCGCAGTAACGATCAGCCGTCGAGAAACGTCCGGAGGCCAAACCGGCGCCCCCCGACGATTCGCCCCAGCTAGCCGTCGTCAACTAGCCGAGGATCAGCGATACGGCTGGTGCAGCTTCACGGGCGGTGAACTTTTCGCCTTCGAACGTAACTTCAAATTCAAAAGCTCCACCCCAAAAGCGAAAGTCATCGAAAAATAAATGTATCCCTTCGGAATGTGCTGCCCCAGCCCCTCGCCGACCAACGTCACGCCGATCAGAATCAGAAAGCTCAGCGCCAGCATCTTCAACGTCGGATGAAGATTTACAAAATCAGCAATCGCCTTGGCAAACCACAGCATCACGCCGAGGGCGATCACGACTGCCGCGACCATCACGCCGACGTGATTGGCCATACCCACGGCCGTGATCACCGAATCAAGCGAGAACACGATATCCAAAATCAGAATTTGCACGATGGTCGCGGCAAACGACGAACGACCGGCTCCCGCAGTCGCGCGCCCGTCCGTTTCCTCTAACTTCTCGTGCACTTCCCGCACGCTTTTCCAAATCAGAAAAAGCCCGCCTAACAACAAGACCAAGTCGCGCCCGGAGATCTCCTGATTTAATACGGGCAACGCGAAGAGCGGCCGCGTCAGGCCCATGATCCAAGTCAGGCTCAGCAATAAAAGAACCCGCGTAATCAGCGCGAGGGAAAGCCCCAGCCGGCGCGCTTTCTCCTGCTGCTCAGGCGGTAACTTACCCGCCAGAATTGAAATGAAAATGACGTTATCAATTCCCAAGACGATCTCGAGACCCGTGAGGGTGAGGAGAGAAATCCAGATCTGCGGGTCAGTGAGCCAATTCATAATATTTAGTGGCGAGCAAGGCGACCCCAACCAGCACATTCAATGAAAACCGGATGCCGAACGATGCTAATGAGCGCGAGGGCACCGGCGCACGTGGAGGCGCTTTAAAATTACCGCCTAACGGTGGGGGACGACGCGGGCGCAAACGGCTCAGTTCCTGAACCCGTCCCGGCGCTCCGACCCGCCGCCCAGCGGAGTCCGCACTAGCCGCTGCCGGGAAAGCTCACGGCAGCTCGTAAACCTCGAGGAGAGCGATGCCCGATGTACCGTTTGCTCCGGAAATCAGCGCGGTGTAATTGCCCGGCTCCAACGAAATGAGCACCGCCGCATCTTTGGAGCCACGCAGCAAGGCAAAGGCGCCCACTTGCGCGGCTGCCGCCAGCAATTCGGCCGAGTTGCCCGCGGACTCCCAATCATTATTCGCGCCGACCGTCGCCCCTGCGGCCGTGGTGAGCGTCAGCACCGGATCAGCCAACGCCGCACTCACGCCGAAGGCCGTCAGCGCAGGACCAATGCCGCGGACGAGAAACTGGCGCGAACGCGTGCCTTGAACCGAGAGCCCCCCGATCGCCACGCTCGCCCCCGACCCCACAAAAGCACGACCGGAAAGATTGCTAATCCGCGTGCTGGTGGCGTCCGCTTCGTAAATTTCCACCAAGGCCAGGCCGGGACGATTACTCGCATCCGTCACCTGAGCTGTATAATTCCCCGGTGCGAGCGTGGCGACGAGCGCGGCGTCGACCCGCTGAGTGAGAGAGAATGCGCCCACCCCCGTCACTAAACCCGCCGGCGTCACCCCCTGATCGAAATCATCGTTGCTCGCCAGCAGGCGCGCCGCGCTGTCGTAGATGCTAACCCGCGGATCCGGCAACAGCCCCGTCAGGCCAAACGCCCCGAGGCCCGGACCGACCCCGCGCACGAGTACCCGCTTGCCGGAAGTGCCAGTCACCACGAAACCAGCGATCAACGTCGCCTCCCCCGACCCCACACTCGCGCGCAACGAGATATTCGTCAGCCGGGCCAAACCCGCGGGGGCGCTATCGGGGATCGTTGGCAGGTTCAAATCCACGAGTGGAAAACGAAACACCCCGCGCGTATTGGTCGCCGCGATGATCGCCGTCGCGGTCAGCTCCACATCAAAAATCGTCAGGTCAGGCAACCCTTGATTGATCGCCTTCCACGTCTCCCCGTTGTCTGTTGAATAAAAAACGCCCGCCCCAAAAGAACCCGCCACCACCAGCTGCGC
The DNA here is from genome assembly GCA_945903465.1 of Opitutus sp. GAS368. Taxonomy (GTDB): domain Bacteria; phylum Verrucomicrobiota; class Verrucomicrobiia; order Opitutales; family Opitutaceae; genus ER46. The sequence goes on along the minus strand of CAMDOF010000018.1, from coordinate 66,285 downwards.
GTTACTGGCAAAACCGCGATAAGAAGAGCTGGGCAAACCGGCCGTCAAGAGTCTCCACGTCAGGCCCTGATCGGTTGACCGGAAAACACCCGAGCCGACGCCGCCCGCGGCAAAGGAAGTCGAGCCTTTGGTTTCGATTGCTCGAAAATTACTCGAGTTTAACCCGGTGTTCGCGCCCGCCCAGTTTTTCCCGAAATCTATGCTTCGATAAATGCCTTCGCCGTTCGTGCCCGCGAGGAGCACACCCTGGACCGTGGCGATGCAGCGCACGTCTTTCTGGTCTAGCCCCGCGGACTCCCAGTTATCACCCTGATCGGCCGAGCGGAAAGCACCCGTCGGCGTGACGACAATTAAATAAGGGGCGGCATAAACAATTCCACTCGTCAGCAGGTTTTTCAGTCCGTTCTTCTTCGCCATCCAGCTCGCACCGAGATCGCTGCTGCGGAAGACACCCGCGCTCGTGCAGGTAAAAATAAAGGTACCATCATCAGCAAATCCCCGCGTCGGCCCGACGTTGTCATTCCCACTATTGGACAAGCGATAACTGACGCCTTCATCGTTCGAAATATACGCTCCCGTCATACCACCCGCAAACGTCGCCGCTCCGCGGGTCAGCAGCGACTGCATGTTCAGCCCCTCGGTGCCGCGGCTCTGCTGCCACTGACCCATCGCCGGAACGATCACCATCAAGATGAAGCCGAGCCGACCGATTAATAAATTCATGGCGAGGGTGATGGGTTAATTTTACCCTAAAAGTGAAATTTTTAGGTGGAAGGGGTTTTGATCGTGACCGTGGAGAAACAGATTGCGGATTTCTCCGATGCAGAGGCAGCAGTTCGCCTCGGATTTATGCAAATTTAAAACCCCGTGGGCTCTGTGCGATCGCGCGCTCACCGCCGTCGCCAAAAACGAGGGAAGGAGCCCGGCTGAAGACGATTCGCTCAAAAAGCCCTGCGACGATTCACGCGAACCCGCGTTTTGAACACTCGCCAAAAGGATCCTTCTACCAGAGTGCGCCGCGCCCGGGCCACGGCCTCAATCACCCTCATCGGTTAAAATCCGCGCGACGCGGGCCCTCACGCCGGCTTCGCCCGCGTCCCGTGGCGCCCTCGCGGCTCCTAAAATCCCAGCCAGGCCTGACCGACTCGGAGCCACAGCGGTATCACAAAAACACCTACCGCGGTCGTCCCGAGCACAATCTGCACAGCGGTGCGCGGATGCCCACCATAATGTTTCGCCAAGATGATCGGGATCATCGCCGTGGGCATAGCGGCCTGCACAATGAGCACCCGCTTGAGCTCGAGGGAACATGGCAAAAACTTTGCGAGGACCAAAATAAAAACCGGCAGCACGCCCAAGCGCAGTACCAGCGCGGCCGTCGACACTTTTAAATCGAACAGCTCACGCGGGGCGTGGAGATACTGTGCGAGGTTCACACCTGTCATGATGAGACCGAGGGGGATCGCACAGACGGCCAACGCGTGAATCGTCGCAGTGACAAAGGCCGGGAGGAGCGCGGTGGCACCCGTCAGATTACTGGCAACGGCCAAAACTAACGTGATCATAACGGGGCTAACGAGCTTGCGCCAGCCCGCGCGCAGAGATTGTCCGCTCAGCAGGAGGACGCCGACCGTCCAGATGGCCGCCTCGACCCCGACGTTATGCACCAGGAGCACACCGCGGCTTTCCGGTCCCCAAATCGCCTCCATGATCGGGATGGGCAGGTAGCCGTAGTTCGCAATGCCGACCGCCAGCGCGAAGGTACGCAAGCCCGAGCCCACGTGCAGGCCGATCCATCGTGCGACCAACCGACCCGCGTGGAGACCAAACCAAGTTACGCCAAAACCCACCAACGGAGGTAGCAATAAATTTTCTGGTATCCGGAGCGCCGCATTCCCGGCAACGGACTCAAAAATGATACAAGGATAGAGAAGATTAACGACCAAGCGGATGAGGCTCCCTTCGGCCTCACCCTCGATCCAATGCACCCGCCGGACGGCGACGCCCACGCCAATCAAGGCAAAGACCGGTAAGATGAGGAAGAGCAGCTGGAGATAGTTTGGCACAGAGTGGCAGTGAACTCCGAGCCTAAGCCAGTTGGCGCGGAGGCGACAAGTCTGCGCGCGCCCGACCGCGGACGCGCCGGTCGGTGCGTGAGGCTCGACGTACACCCAAGGCCTGCAGCAACCCAGTCCAACCTGAGCGCACCGGCCCGTCCTGCGCGCACCGGCCCGCCTGCTGCGCACCGGCCCGCCTGCTGCGCACCGGCCCGTCCTGCTGCGCACCGGCCCGTCCTGCTGCGCACCGGCCCGTCAACCTGGCTTGGCTAACGACGAAGGCGATCCGCCCGCCTAAGATCGAAAAACAGCGCGGTAACCGAAACCGCGCCCGCCCCATTCTAGGCGGTGGTCAGCTGCCGCCGGCGCTCGGCTTGCACGGGGCACCCGTTTACCTCCCATCTTTCTTTAGGACAAAGTTGAAACACAGCGACCGCGGCCCATCTTCGCCATCTCGTGATTTTTTACGAAAACTCTGAAGAAGCCGGCAAAACGCAGTCGCCCCTGTCGCACGATATCCGCGAATATGAGCAGACCGCGCGGAAGTCAGCGTCTGCCGGTCAACTTCTTACCGCCATCGAGGTGGCGCGCGACGGCATCAAGCGCTACGGGAAAAATCGTATTTTGCAGCAGCAGCTCGCGCTCGCGCTGGCACAGACGGGGGCACTGGACGGAGCGCGGGAGATCTTGCGCGAGCTCCTCGAAGAGTCAGACCGCGACGAAGAGACGCTTTGCCTGAAGGGACGCGTCTTTAAAGAGATGTGGCGGCGCAGCACGTGCGCGGCGAGCGGCGCGGCCGCGATCGAGCAATCATGCCGGTTTTACCGCGAGGCTTTTACGATTAATTCCGCCTACTATCCCGGAATCAACCTGGCCTTCACGCTCGCCGCCTCGGGCCAGTTAAAAGAAGCTCAGGATATCGCCGGACAAGTGGAAAAGACCTGTCGTCGCGAGATCGAACAGGCGGGGGACCAAGCCGATGGGTGGGTGCTCGCGACGATGGCGGAAGCGCACACGCACTTGGGGGCCACGACCGCGGCGGCGAAATACTACCGGCGGGCGGCCACGCAGTTTGCCGGCCGTTGGCGAGATCTCGCCTCCATGCGCAAGCAAGCCCGTGAGATCATCGGCTTTGCCACCAAGCGGCAGGAAACGACGCGCGACCACTGGTACGATCTCGCTTCCATTAAACAACGCGCCCGAGAAATCACGGGGCGCGCCGAGCGGGGGCAGGCCTGGCTCGACGCCTGCTTTGAGTTCCCCAGTGTCGTCGTATTTTCCGGCCACATGATGGATCGCGCCGACCGCCCGACCCGGCGTTTCCCCGCGGCCGCAGAGGCGCGAGTGCGCGCTGAGATTAAAGCGTATCTGCACGAGGTTCGCGCCGGTTTCGGCTACGGCTCGGCGGCCTGTGGGGCCGATCTCATTTTCTGTGAGTGTCTGCTCGAAATGGACGCCAAGGTGAACCTCGTGCTCCCCTGCCCCATCAACGCGTTCAAACGCCAAAGCGTCAGCTGGGCCGGTCCCGCTTGGGAGCAACGTTTCCTCAAGGTCCTCTCCCAGGCGCACACGACGCTGATCGCGAGCCCGGCCGACTACTCGGGCTCAGACCATGATCCCTCCCCCACCATGGAATTTATTTACGCAAACCGCATCATCACCGGGCTCGCCGTACTGCAAGCTCAGGCCCTCGACTTCGAGCTCAAAGCCCTCGCAGTCTGGGACGGCGCGCCCATTGAAAACAACGGCGGCACCGGCGGCGTCGTCGGCGAGTGGCAGGAACGGCAGCTCAATCCCCGCATCATCGTACCGATCCCCCTCGCCCCTCTCGGTGGGCCGTCGTCCGTCCAAACACCCAGCATCCTTCGAACCACCCCTTCGCTGACGGCGCCACTCGCCGCTCAGCCCCCAGCCGCGGCGCCCCCGCCCGCCGGCCCGAACGCGGTGCCCGTCCCACTTGAGATCGAGCACACGATCAAGGCGCTCGTCTTCGCCGAAATTATTAATCACCGGAAAATCGGCGAACGCCAGATGCCCGCCTTTATTCGCGAATTTAAAGGCTCCGTCGCGCGAATTCTCACGCAAAAGAATCTACCACCCATCGTCGCAGAGAGCTGGGGCAAATCCCAATCGTTTATTTACGAGCGCCTGCAAGACGCCGCTCTTTTCGCCCTCGAATTACGCGATGAAATTAGCCAGACGCCTTGGGCGGAACGCGGACTGCCGGCCGACCTCGGTATCCGCATCGTGCTTCACGCCGGGCCCGTCTACGCCTACATCGACCCCGTACTCCAGCGCACCGCCTGCACCGGTCTGCATCTCAGCCGAGCCGCCCGAATCGAGCCCATCACTCCACCTGGCCAAGTCTACGCCACGCAGGAATTCGCCGCACTCTGCAGCGCGGAAGATCTCTCGGCCGTCAGCTTCGAATTCCTGGGCAATCTGCGCACGGCTAAACTGATGGAGGAGGCCCCCCTCTACCGCCTCGATCGTCGCCGCAATCATCTGGATTAACCCCTGCCCTCGCCAGCCGCTCCTTTTTCGGCGCCGCCACCCCTCGCAGGGCTCACTCCGCCATCGCCTGGCCTGCCAGCCAGCCGGTCGTCCAAGCCGATTGAAAATTAAATCCACCGGTCACGCCGTCGATGTCCAGGACTTCGCCTGCAAAGTAGAGACCGGGGGTCGACCGACTTTCCATCGTGCGAAAATCGACCTCGCTGAGCCTCACCCCGCCGCAGGTAACAAACTCTTCCTTAAAGAGACTCTTACCCACCACCGCGAGCTCCGCTCCGGTCAACTGCGCCGCGAGCGGAACAAGCGCCGCGTTGCTCACCTGCGCCCACGGGGTCGTCGGCAAGATCCCCGCCGAGCCGACGAGGCGTTCCCAGAGACGCTGCGGCATCGCCAGCGGGCTCCAGGTCCCAATCTGTTTGCGCAGATTTTTTTCCCGCACCGTCATGAGCTCGCGGCCGAGAGATTCCCGCGTGTGCGGCAGCGCAAAATTGACCACCAAGGGAAACTCGTAGTTTCTGGCGGAGAGCTCCCGCGCACCCCATGCCGAGAGTTTTAAAACCGCTGGCCCGCTGAGCCCCCAGTGGGTAACAAGCAACGGCCCGCTCTCGCGCAGCTTCGTGCCGGCGACACTCACCCCCGCATTCTCCATCGAGACCCCCGACAAACCCACCAAGCGGGCGTCATCAATATGAAAGGTAAACAAAGACGGCACCAGCGGCTCAATCGTATGCCCCAAAGACTCGGCGATCGTAAAACCCACCGACGAGCGATTGCCTCCCGTCGCGAATAAAATCCGCTCACAACGCACCCCGGTGCCATCCGTCAGCGTCACCCAAAACGTGGTGCCGGACTTGGTCGCGCTCTCGCGGCGGGCAGATGATCCGGTGCCCTCCGCCCGTGTTTCCAGGCGGTCGAGCCCAGCCGCCTGGGGCAATTCCTCGACCTTGCGCACACCCATGCAGGTGACGATTTTTACGCCAGCCGCCTCCGCCGCTCGCACCAAACAATCAACAATCGTCGCAGAATCATCCGTCACCGGAAACATCCGGCCATCCGCCTCTACCTTGGTCTCGACACCCCGTTCGGCGAACCACGCCACCGTCTCCCGCGGACCCCAACGATACAGCGCTCCGAGCAATTCCCGCCCGCCCCGCGGATAACGCTTCACCAACTCGCGGGGTTCGAAACACGCATGCGTGACATTGCAGCGCCCGCCCCCCGAGACCCGCACCTTCGCCAAAGGATGGGCCGTCGCCTCGTAGACCGTTACCTCACCGCCTGCGCCCAGTTTTTCTGCACAAGCAATCGCCGCAAAAATACCGGCGGCGCCGCCTCCCACGACGATAACACGTTTTTTCTCAACCATACGCGGAAAGTGCCCCGACGCCGCCGCGAGTCGAAACCAAACCAATCAGCCGCGCACTTTGCACGAGCCCCACCGCACGAGCCCACCGTGGGGGTACGAGGCGGTCGACGGGGCGGCCGGCCAGGCAGCCGGAGCGCGCTCCAAACCCAATTTTAGACAAAAAAAGCGCCGAGGGAGACCCCTCGGCGCCGGAAAACTTTAACGGGCTCGGAATTCCCGAAGCTTACTGGTCTTTCTTCCGCTTACCGCCACCGCCACCGGCGCCAGCAGCAGGCATCGCGTCGAATTTCTTCTGCTGGTCAGGGGTCAGGACCGCACGAACCTCTTTGTTGGTTTCCTGCATCATGGCGCCCATCTTTTCTTTGCGATCCTCCTTCGCCACACCCTGCATCTTTTCGGCCGACTTGGCATAGATCGCCGTGATTTTGCTCTTCTGGTCAGCCGTCAAGCTGCCGACAGCTTGCTCAATGCGCTCGATACGTTGTTCAGGGGTGGGTTGGCCGCCTTTTTTTTGCTGGGCGTTGAGCATCGGAGCGGCGGCCACGAGGCCGAGCGCGAGAACTGCCGCGAGAACTTTGAATGACTTCATAATAATCAGATTTACGGATTAACCGACCAAGGGAGGCCAGTGATTGAGATTAACAGAACAACCTGCAAGACGGCGCGAGCACGCTCCGGTTACTGGATAATCACAGAGGCTTGCCGCGCCGCGCCGCGCTGCGCAGCGTCGGCACCCAATGATCGAGGTCAACGCCCTGTCTAAACACTACGGAACATTCACGGCTGTCCGCACGTTATCGTTTCAGGTCGGTCCGGGGGAAGTCCTCGGCCTCGTCGGGCCCAATGGCGCGGGTAAGACCACGACCTTGCGTTGCCTCGCCGGGATCATTCCCCCCAGCAGCGGCACCCTCCGCATCGCTGGCTACGACCTCGCCACGGAGGCGATCGCCGCCAAACGTACCCTCGCCTTCTTCCCCGACGAGCCCCGGCTCTTCGACTACCTCACCGTCCGCCAACACCTCAGTTTTGTCGCCCGAGTTTACGGCGTGCGCCACCACGAGGCCATCGCCCAGCCCCTGCTCGAGGAATTCGAAATCGCCACCCACGCCGACCGCCTACCGGGTGAACTCTCGCGCGGAATGAAACAAAAACTCGCGATCGCCTGCGGCCTGCTCCACGGCCCGCGCGTCTTGTTTTTTGACGAACCCCTCACTGGCTTGGACCCACTCGGCATCCGCCGGATGAAAAAGTCGATCATCAGCCGTGCCCAAGCGGGCGCCAGCATCGTGCTCAGCTCCCACTTGCTCCACCTGCTCGAAGAAGTCTGCACCCACGTCCTCATCCTAAAGCGTGGCGAGAAAATCGCCGACGGCACCCTCGCCGCCGTGGCCGCCCGCTTCAGCCACGGCGAGCGGCACGTCAACCTCGAGGAAATCTTCCTCCGCGCCACGGAGGAAACGCCCCAATAAGGAGCCGCCCCCGCGACCCCGACCGCCCGCTTCCCCTCACCCCGACCGCCCGCCTCCCGCTCAAGGCGCGATCGCACCCGCACCGCTCCTTTCCCGCGTACTTCACCGCCCTTATGCTCCGCGCGCTCCTTTACCTTCGCTTCATGTCGGGTAAAAACTGGCTCACTGTTCGCTGGCAACGGCTCCGCCAACCAAAATACCTCGCTGGAGCCATCGTCGGCGGTGCCTATTTTTATTTTTTCTTCATCCGGAGTTTTCAAGGTGTCGCGACCCCGCCGCCCCTCCTCGAAGCCGTCCACTCCAGCCTACCGCTTGACGTAGTTCCTATGATCGCCGCCATCGGCAGCCTCGCCCTGCTGGCCATCGTCGCCTTGCTCTGGCTCGTCCCCACCGAGCCCGCCACGCTCGGCTTCACCGAAGCAGAAATCGCCTTCCTCTTTCCCGCGCCGATCTCACGGCGGGCCCTCATCCATTTTCGTCTCCTGAGCGCGCAGTTACGCAGCCTGCTGGGCGCAGGTATCATGATGCTCTTTTCCCAGCGCTGGACATTCATTGGAGGAAACGCGCTCACCCACACGATCGGGTGGTGGTTTATTTTCTCCGCCCTGAACCTTCACTTCAGCGGTGCGGCCTTCACTCTCTCCCGCTGTGCCGCGCTCGGTCTCGGTCTCTGGCGGCGCCGTCTCGGGATTCTGATCACCGTCGGCACCTGCCTCGGCCTCACCTGCGCCCACCTGCCCGCCACCGAGGCCGCCACCGCCCTCGCTCCAGCAAACACCTGGCCGACTATCATCCAAAATGCCCTGATCCTCACCGAGACCGCGCCCCTCCGCTGGCTACTATGGCCGGTCCAGCGCCTGATGGGCCCCTTTTTCGCCGAGAATGCCCCCAGCTTTTTCGCGTCGCTCCCCGCGGCCCTCGCGCTGCTCACCCTCCACTACCTGTGGGTCGTAAACAGTGCCGTGGCCTTCGCCGATACCGCCATCGAGCAAGCCCAAAAACAGGGTACCCGCCACGCCGCGTGGCGGGCCGGAGCACCTCTTCTCTCCGACCCCACCCGCGCAGCCCGGCCCGATCCATTCACCCTGGCAGGCTCCGGCCGACCCGAATTCGCGTTCTTGTGGAAAAACCTCCTCTCCACTTGGCGCTACTTTACACCCCGCGTCTTCGGCGCCAGCGCGGCCCTCATTTTAGCGGGTTGTCTTTGGCTCAGCCGCGCGGACGGCGCCCCAGAACAGCTCTCCGTGATCGGCGTTGGCGCGCTGATTTTCGCGGGCTACACCTTGATCATCGGACCTCAATTCGCCCGCCAAGATATCCGCCAAGACTTCGCCCACGCTGACATCTTGAAGACATACCCGCTCTCGGGCTGGCAAATCATCCTCGGCGAGCTCCTCACCCCGATTATTCTACTCACCAGCCTCGTCTGGCTCGCCCTGCTCACCGCCGCCTGCAGCCTCCCCAACACCGCCCATCCTCAGCTCGAAATTTCCCTCTCGCTCCGCATCACCGGCATCATCGCCATCGGTCTCATCACGCCCGCCCTCGTCGCCCTCCAGCTCCTCGTGCCCAACGCCGCCGCTCTCGTTTTTCCAAGCTGGTTCCACACCAGTCGTACCCGCGGCGGAGGGCCGGAAGTAATCGGCCAACGTCTGATTTTCTTCTTCGCCCAATTACTCACCATGACCTGCGCCCTCCTGCCACCCTTGGGCGGCGGGGCCTTGTTGATTTTCATTTGGCAAGGTCTCCTCGGTCTCACCGCCGCCGTCGCCATCGCCAGCGTTTTCGTGCTCGCCATCCTCATTGGCGAAGTCGCCGGCGGCATCTGGCTGCTCGGCGCCCAATTCGAGCGAGTCGATCTCTCCCTCGAAATCCGCACCTGATCCACCCCCATGAATAACGCCCAGCTCACCCAGATCGCCGCCGATGCCGTCGGCGCCGCCCAGCGACAATTCCCGCCCGAAATCCGGTCACTTGCCCGCGGCGTCGCTGTCCATTATGAGAAACTCCCGGGAGACGACGTAATTGCCGAAGGGTTCCCCAGCGATATCCTCGGGCTCTTCACGGGGAATCCCCACGGTGGCGAATTCACCCACGACAGCCCCGCCCCAGCACAAATTTTCCTTTATATCGATAACCTCTGGGCGTTCAGCGAAGCGGACCCCGCAGCTTTTAAAGAAGAAGTTCGCCTGACTTACCTGCACGAATTTGGCCATTTCCTCGGGTGGGACGAAGACGAGCTAACCGCCCGGGGCCTCGACTAAACCCGCCCCGCCGCCGCCACGCGCCGCCGCCCCTTTCTGCGCCGAGCAAGAATCCACGCTTTCCAACCGCATCCCGCCCTGCCTATACTGACACCCAAATCAGCCCTCTCGCACGTTATGAATAAACTCTTATTGCTGGCGTTCGTCGCCCTTTTTAGCGCCGCCCTTCTGCGCGCCGAACCCTCCCGCACCAATCTCGTCGCGCGCATAGAAACCTGCGAGTCGATCCTCCAGGAATTTCAAACGCGCACCCATCTTCGCCCCGCCCCCGAAGCTTGGAAAAACGCCAAGGCCATCCTGATTCTCAATCAATTCAAGGCCGGCCTGCTCATCGGAGTCCAAGACGGCTACGGCGTCATCATGGTAAAAAAAGCTGACGGCCGCTGGAGTCTGCCGGTCCTCATCAACGCTGGCGAGGCGAGCCTCGGCTTTCAACTTGGCGCCAAATCCGTCGAAAGTCTGTTCATCATCACCGACGTCAACACCCCGCGGATGCTCTTCAGCAACCGCTTCAACATTGGCGTCGATGCCAAGGCTGTCGCCGGACCCAAGGCCGCGGAAACCGAACGTAACCAACAGGAAATTCTCGCCACCCCCTTGCTCGCCTACACCAAAAGCGTCGGGCTCTACGCTGGCGCCACCGTCAAAGCCGGGCACATCTCACGCAACGACAAGGCCAATTTCGAGCTCTACCAGACCAAGTACACTCTGCCCGAATTACTTTACAGCGATTGGGTCCAAGCCCCCGCTGAGGTCCAGAGCTTGATGGCGCTCGTTCAAAAACTGGCCCCGTAAGGCGAACCGATCGCGAGGACCGCCCCCCCGGAGAGAGCGCGACCGACCCCGGCGAGGGTCGCGGTCGCCCCACCGCAGCCCCCACTCCGAAAGCTTTCATGCCCAATCCTGTTCTTGGCGACGGCGGTCTCCACCATATCTGCCTGAAAACGCGCGACTGGGAACGCACCCTCGCGTTTTACCGGGACGTCCTCGGCTGCACCGAGAAAATCGCTTGGCGGGCCGCGCCGCAACGTGCGGCTATGCTGGATACCGGCGATGGCAACTACGTCGAAATTTTCGAAGATCTCGCCTATGTGCCCGCCGCCAACGGGACCTTGATCCACGTCGCGTTTCGGACAACCCGCCTCGATGCGGTCGCCGACCGCGTCCGCCAAACCGGCGCCAAAATCACCGTGGAGCCTAAAGACGTCACCCTCGCCACGACCAACGGTGCGGGCCCCGTCCCGATCCGCGTTTTTTTCTGTGAGGGCCCGAGTGGCGAGATACTCGAGTTTTTCCAAAACACGCTCACCTAAGCCCGCGGCGCTCCCGCCGCCCCTCCCCGCAACCGCTCGGGGCCTCCCAAGCTCATCGGCCCGCGACCCGCGCGGCGCACCCGGCCGATGACGCCATGCGCACACCCACCGCCCCGATCAAATCAGAATCGCCGCGCCGTTTGCCTTAGAGGTTTTCCGTGCGCAGATAAGCGACCAGCTCCGCCAACGCTCCCGCCGCGACAAAATCCTGCGCTTCGACTCGCGTCGAACCGGGGCACTCAATTCGCCCTGTTCGCACCGTCGCAATCCGCCCACCTCGACGGACCGCGAGCGCCCACCACGCGTACGGTTCGATGACTCCATCCGCTCGGGAGCGCTCGGCATAGCCCGTCGTGGCCACGCCAAGATCACTCTCGAAAAGCCGGCAAACACCCTGCGCCATGGCCGACGCCACCTCAACCGAAACACCGTTGACGCGACTCGCCCCGACTCCGTCCACCCCAAGGTGCCGGACTTTTTGCGCCACACTGTAGGCCGTCATTCCCCCGAGAAAATACGCCGATGCCCCCGAAATCTCGCCGATCCGAGCTTGGAGCCGGCCACAGGTAAGACTTTCCGCCACCGCCAGCGTGCGCCCCGGTCTTGCCACCATTAACGCCTTGAGCTCGGCCGCAGAGGTGCTCATGCGATTTCCAAGCCCACCGGGCAGTGATCGCTGCCGAGCACCTGCGGCTCAATCCAGGCACGCCGCAAACGCGGGCGCAGCACCGCGCTCGCCATCACATAATCAATCCGCCACCCGATATTGCGCTCCCGCGCCCCCGCGCGATAGGTCCACCAGCTGTAATGCCCCGCCCCGCGCTCAAATTCTCGAAACGTATCCACAAAACCAGCACTGATAAATTCACGGAACCCGGCGCGCTCTTCATCAGAAAAGCCCGGGTTGCCCCCATTTTCCTTCGGCCGCGCCAGGTCAATCTCCTCATGAGCCACGTTCAAATCACCGCAGAATAAAACAGGCTTTTTCGTTTCCAGCTTTTTCAAGTGAGCCAAAAGAGCCCGATCCCACGCTTGCCTAAAATCAATTCGCGCCAGCTCGTTTTGGGCGTTAGGCACGTAAACCCCGACGACAAAGCAATCAGCAAACTCCGCCGTCACCGCCCGCCCCTCCGCATCGTGCGCCGGCGAACCGATACCCAGCGTCACCGCCAGCGGCCGCCGCTTCGTCAACAACGCCGTGCCACTGTACCCTTTTTTTTCTGCCGCGTTCCAGATGATCTCATACCCCTTGGGCCACACCACATGCTGCACATCCCCCAGCGTCGCCTTCACCTCCTGAAGGCACAACACATCGGGCTGGCCCGCCTCCATCCAGCCGAGCAGGCCCTTACCGATCGCCGCACGCACCCCGTTCACATTCCAAGATACCAATTTCATCGCGGTCGTTCAAACCAGACCAACGCCTCGGCGCAAATTGAAACGCTCGCCCGCTTTCATCCTAAGACTTTGATTTCGAAAATAGGATGCGCCGCCGCCATCCCGCTGCGATCGTCAACGCTCCGTCGACCGGCGCACGCGGCGGCCCGGCGCCTTCCGTTTGAGGCAACCCCAAAAAAGCCTCCTCGCCGCCGCCGGACGCGCCCACCGCCGTTTTTAAAATCACCGCCGCTGCCAGATTATGACACCGCGCGCGCCTCCTCGCTGTTGCCACCCGATCTTTTCATCCAACTGTGAAGCTTTAAACCTAATCGAAAACCTGCACTTTCACCGATCGTCCATGCCCGCCTTTCGGCCTCTTCCTCTCGGTCAACCCATCCCCAACCGCCCTCACGCCGTCTCGTGCAGCCTCCCGCGCATGGCCGACGTCCGCGGTTACGAGGAAAAACAGCCGGCAACGTGGGCGCACCTTACTTCCGGTTACCCGCGTTTCGTCATTCATCCGTTCAATCACCAACTCGCCAGTCACCTTGAAACCCACGTGGTCTCCGTTAAAGGCCGCACCCTCTGGCTCACCTCCTCCGCGCGAATCTCGGCGGCCCTCGCCGCTCACCTCAAGGCCGAGGCGGGGCCAGCCGACCCATTTAACCACGAGGGGATTCACGGCGTCGCGCACAACCCCGACCCCGCCGCCGCCGCCCGAGCCAAAAATTTTCTACAAAACATCGGCGGCTTTCTCTCCACTCGAGAGGCTGAAGATCACCTCGTTCGGCTCGGCTTAATCACCCCACCCCGCAACCAAAGTACGCGCTCCGTTCAAGCCATCACCGAAGTCCAACGCGTGCTCGGTCAGGCTTTGCCCGAAACCACCACGCCCGACCGACTCCTCGCCAGCTGCGGGATGAACGCCATTTACACCGCCTTCCGGGCCTCCGCCGAGTTACAGGCCTCCCGCGGTCGCACCGTCTGGATTCAACTCGGTTGGCTCTACCTCGATACCAGCGCGATTCTCCAGCGATTCACCGCCTCGACCGCCGACTACGTTTATATCCGCGATCCACTCGACGTCGACGAGATCAAACGCGTCTTCACCCAGTACGGGCCGCGCCTCGCCGGTGTCTTCGCCGAACTTCCCACCAACCCGCTCATCCAGACTCCGGACATCACCCTCCTCGCCAGCCTGTGCCGCCAACACGGCGCCCACTTGCTCATCGATCCCTCGGTCACTTCGCTTTTCAATCTAGATGTCCTCCGCCACAGCGACATCGTCGTCTCCAGCCTCACGAAATACTCCGCTAGCGACGGTGATCTGACCGCGGGGGTCATCGCCATCAATCCCGCCGGACCCGACGCCGGCCACTTACGCCTCAGCGCCGCCGCTGAAGTTGAGCCGCTCTACCCGCGCGACCTCGACCGTCTCGCCGAGCAAATTGTTGAAACCGCCGCTGTCCTGCGTCAGATCCACCCCACGACCGCGGCCGTCGTCGCGTTTCTGCAAAAACACCCGCGGGTGCGCGACGTTTTCTGGGCGCTGCACCCAGCCTCCCGTGACGCTTACCTGCGCATCGCACGGACTCCAGAAGCCGTCGGCGGGCTGATCACGTTCACCCTGCGCTCACCCATGGCACCCATTTACGATCGCCTGAGACTGCCCAAGGGCCCGAGCTTCGGTATGAAGACGACCTTGATCTGCCCGTTCATGTACCTCGCCCATTACGATCTTGTGACCACACCCCGCGGCCTCGCCGAACTGGCGGCCAGCCACCTCGACCCTGATCTGCTCCGCCTCAGCTGCGGGACCGAACCCGCCGAAGACATCATCGCCGCTCTCGCCGAGGCGCTCGCTTGAGCCCAACGATCACGGCCTTTTCATCCAGCGCCCAATCCGCCGCCAGTTATAACCGTACCAAGATGGAGGCCCGTGACACCGCCGCTCACCGCCGCTCGACGACCAACACCCCCAACGCGTGCACCCTCGCGATCAAAGCGACCCCCAACGCACCCCGCCACGAAATCACCGGCTGGCTGGGGGATGCCCTCAAGGTTAAAATCCACGCCCCTGCCCTCGAGGGTCGCGCCAACGACGCCCTCTGCGCGTTTCTAGCCGCGGCCCTTCACCTCCCGCGCCGCGCCGTCACCATCCTCCGCGGCGATACCTCCCGCCAAAAAATCGTCCGCATCACCGGAGCTTCTCTCCTCGAGGTAAAGACGAAACTCGCGGCCCTGACCGCCCCTTTTAGAGACACCCCCGCGCTCACTTTAACGCCCTCGGCATCCGCCAACCGCCCTTGAACGTAACGACACTATGCTCCGCTTCTCCGCCCTCTCCTCCGCCTGCCTCGCTACGTTCTGCGCGCTCCCACCCGCGCAGGCGCAAGTTCCTTCCAGTCGCCCCCCCGGGATCGGCATTACCCTCACCGTCGACGCCGCCACCACCAGCCAGACCGACCTCACCGGCAGCGACCGCCCCGCCGGCGGCATCAGCGTCGCCCAAGGCGGCTTCAAACTTTCCGCGCCTTTGCCCCCCTTGCGCGACGGCTGGTACCCCTTCGTCGGCCTGAGCTACCGCCACTACGAACTCAACCGCGCCGCCAACACGCCCCTCCCCGACCAACTCAAGAGCCTCGGCGCTGCCTTCACCCTCATCGCCCTGCTGCCTCCGGACTGGACCTTCATCGGCAGCCTCAGCCCGCGGGTCGCCAACTCCGGCCACGGCTTTTCTCAACACGGCCTCGGCTACGGGGCGCTCGCCCTCGCCAGCCGAAAATTCAATCCCGACTTCAGCGCCGGCTTCGGCCTCGTCTACGACTCGCTCTCCCGCGGCACCGGCCGCATGATGCCCGTCGCCACCTTTGAGTGGAAACCCACACCCGCCTGGCGCTACTCACTCGGCTTTCCCCGCACCGGCGTCTTCTGGCAGTGGCGCCAAAACCTGAAATTCGAAGTGAGCGCCGAAGCCGATTTCGGATCATTTTACGTGGCAGACGACCCGCTGACTCGCGCCACGATCCCCGCCGCCCTCGCTCCACCCGCCCTCAATCGCACCCGCCTGGAATATCGGGCCATCCGCTTCGGCCCGGGCGCGACTTGGACCCTCTCCCCCTCGCTGGAAACCCGCTGGGCGGCCGGCGCCGTTCCCCTGCTCAACGCTGAGTATCGGAAACGCAACTACAAACTTAAATCCACCGGGACCACCGCTTTCGCCAGCCTCGAGCTGGTCTGGAAATTTTAACCGCAAGGCCGGCCTCGACCCCGCAGGACCGCGGCGCTCTCCCGCCAACCGGCCGCGGCCTTCATCGCGTCAGACGGTAGAAACGACTCGTGAGCAGTCCCGCGGATACCGCCAACCCACCGGCGATTCCCACCCACAAGCCGATCGCGCCCCAGGGGCCCCGAATGCCCAGCCAATAACCGAGGGGCAACGCCACGCCCCAGTAGGCGATCAGGGTCACCACCGCCGGTACCACCACATCCGCCACCGCCCGCAGCGCGGCCGCTGCGATCACTTGGACCCCGTCGACTAATTGGAAGAGCGCCGCCACTAACAACAATTGGCCGGCCAGTAGGACGACGGCCTTGTCGGGCGCAAACCAGCCCGCAATCATCTCACCACCCAGCCCGAAGAAAACCGCGAACGCCGCCGTCAGCGCCAACCCCGCCCCGAGGGCGCCAAACGTAATCGGCCGCGCCCGCGCGCGCTCCCCCGCACCACCCGCATGACTGACCCGCATGCCCGCCGCCATCGAGATGCCCAGCGGGAACATAAAAGCCAACGAAGCGCAACTGATCGCAATCTGATGCGCCGCGAGGGGGACCGTCCCCAACCAGCCCATCATAATTCCGGAAAAGGCGAAGGCCGTCGTCTCAAAGAGCAACATCCCCGCGGCCGGCAGCCCGACGCCAAGCATTTCCTTGAAGCGGATCATCGAGTATCCACCTAGCCAATACTTAGGCCAGGCCGCCCGCAGGCGCGCATCCCGGCGCAACCAGAGAAAAATAACCCCCACCCCGAGCACCCGCGAGAGGAGCGTCGAGATCCCCGCACCCGTAAGCCCAAGCGGCGGCATCCCGGCATGGCCGAAAATGAATACCCAGTTCAGCAACGCATTGAGCCCCACTCCGCCGAGCATAATAAACATCGGCGCCCACGGATGCCCCATCGCCTCCGCGAACTGCCGCAGAGCCAGGTAAACCAAGACCGCCGGCAGCGAGAGTGCCAGCAGCGCATAGAACGGCCCGACCGCGGCCAAGACTTCGGGCGGTTGCCCCAAGCGGACCAGCTGCGGGCCCACCAAAAACATCAAACCAACCTCCAAGATCCCCAAGACCACCGCCAGCGCCACGCCGTGGCGCAGATACTCCGCCACCTCCGCCGGTCGCTGCGCCCCGCGCGAACGCGCCACCAAAATCGCCACCGGCAACATCAGCCCTATCCCCGTCACAAAAAAAAGGTTGAACACATTGCCCGCAAAGGCCGAGGCCGCCAACGGCACCGTCCCCGCGTGACCAATCATCGCGCTGTCCGTCACCCCCATCAACATCTGGCTCACTTGCCCCACCACAATCGGCGCCGCCAACGTCAGCGTCGGGCGAATCTCACGAAGATAGCGGTCAGGAAAAAACATCGGCGTGCGCGAGTCCGGCAGACCCCCCTCCCATTGAACACGAAAAAACACCCGCGATCCGCTTTCCCCCCCCACCCGACGGCCTGACCACCCACTCACCCGCCGACTCCGCTCACCCCCGCTCGCCCGCGACTAATCCCGGGGCTCCGCCCCAACTACGCCCACGGACCGGCCGCAAGCCTCGCCCCATCGTAATATCCAATCGCAAGACGCACTCAGGAAAGGCTCTCGCGCTCGGCTCAAGACCCCGCCATCGATTGGCGGAAACAGCATCCGCATGAAATCTCGAATTATCTGGGCGATCATCATGCTCGCCGCCATCACCGGATTTTATTACACGACCATCCGGCCAGCCAACAACACCTCTCCGGGCTTTTCGCGACGTCGGCCCCCTCTTAAGGATTTGGCTCCCCCGGAAATTCCCCCGCCACCCCTCCCCTCGCCCAACTTCGCTCCACCCACGCTTTTGCCACCGCCCATCACGAGCGCTCCAATTAAAATCCCCGCCCCTAAAACCAACCGCGAACCCACGGCGGGCGGACGGCTCGAACTCCCCATCCAAGATAACTCCGCAATCGATTTTTCAACGGGCGCACCCGTCGTCCGCTCCGGCAGCAAAGAACAGGCCGCGCTCGATCTCGCGGCCAAAGAAATGCGCGAGGCCACCCAAAATACTTCTTTTCCAGGCCGCCAAAAATAAACGCCCCACGCTCCCGCGGACGGACTCCGCCAGAGCTCAACGCTTGCCCGAGACCCTATCCGCCAGCAGCGCAATCGCCGTCGCCTCCGTAATTTCCTGCACACTAAACTGGCGAAATCCGCGGCCGGCCTGACAATCTTGGCCCACGAGATCACTCGCCGCGGCTTGCCCGACAATGGCCCCGTCCTGCCGACGGATCGAGGTCGCCTAAAGGTCGGGGCCACGCACCGCCACACCGCCCGCCACCGCAACGACCGTCTGGGTCCGGCTAGTCAGGAGACTTTAATCGCGAGAGCCGTTATTGGCGCCAGCGCCCGCTCAGCTCGGTCCGCGGGGTCACGCTCCAACTCCAAACGCGCGATGCGTCTTTTGTTATTGGCGCCAGCGCCCGCTCAGCTCGGTCCGCGGGGTCACTCAGCAGGCGCGCCCCCGATGCTCCCGTGCGCCGCACCACCGCAACTTTTTGATCGGCCCAACAAGGGCGCCCGCATTCCGAGAGACCCGGCCAAAAAAACGCTCCACTCCTCGCACCGTCTGCAGGTCGTCGAGCCGCGGCCCCACCGCCCCTGCCTCCTTGTCGGTGCCCAGTCCCCGCCGTCTTCAGCACCGCCTGCGCAAGCGGCCCCAGGGGGCCGTCAACTTCAGCCCCGACGCCGTGTCGATCAGCACCCGATTGACATAAGCCACGGTGCGGGGCCCGCCCTCAAGTGCCTAGATCCGGCGAAAGCCCGCGACAATCCCAGCGAGGCGCGCTTGGGGAGACCAACGTGCCAGCGTCTCGGTGTAAACCCGCCGCGCGGCATCGCTTCGCCCGATCCCGGCACTCACGGGCCCGCGCCGCCCCAGCGCTGGCGTCACCGGCGGCGTGGGCGGTAAGGCGGCCGACAGCGCACTCGACAGCGGCCAACCAGCGAACGCCAACACGAAAAACCGCCATGGGTATTTCATCAAAGAGGCGCCGCGTTCAGCGCGCTTGGCGTACTCGGACGGTGTATTTCTTGGCCTGAGTGTTCATTGCGGTAAATCGCACCGCCTCGCTGGAATTCTCCGAAAGAATCAGCGTCTGCCACGGCGTCTCATCTCCCGTGCTGAAACCTTGGTCATCCTTAAAGACACAATTGATCTGGACTTCAATTCGACGACTCTCGCGATTTTTTACGTTGGCCACGACCTCCAGGCGTCCGTCCGCCAAGGGCCTCTCTTGCAACCCCGTACACGTGACCGAGGATTGCACCGGCTGATCGAGCAACACAAAACGATCCGTGTTCTCGAGCGTGAATTTCGTCGTATCCAACGGGGCAAACGGGCCTGGCTTAGTCATACAACCAGCCATTAAAAAAACGACGAGGACGGTGAAAAAATGGGCGCAGAGGCCCCGCAAACGGCTTTGGGTAATGAGGGTGTTCATAGGCGGATTCGACGGCAGTGGTCCTGTGAGACTGGCTATTAACGTTTAAGTTCGCTCAAAAAAACAACCGTATCGCGATCTTCAGCTTTGACCGAAATCGCCACCGACTGGGTGCGCTGGGCGAGCACCCGGCCGTCCCGGCCGATAAATTCGATTCGCCCGACGTGTTCGCCCGGGGGCAATTTAATCGCGGCAAAACTCAACCGCTGCGGCAAATTATTCCATTGGCGAACGTCCGCTTCCGTCCGCGTCGCCGCCGCCGCAACCTTGCCCAAAACTCCGAGTATCCCCAGCCCCAACGCGGCCGCCCCGCTGCCATCAGCGTCCTGCCCCCGCCGGTCGCGGCGGCGCGCTTGGTCGCTGGCAATCACGGCGCCGACCAGGGCGAGATCACCGACCGCGTTGGCCCCGGACTTAAAGTAGGCCTTGTTGCCCAAAATATGATCCATCACCCGACCACCACGCGTGGTCGCTTGGTAACCAAGATCATCATACATCGGCAGCGGCACCACCCGGCGGCCGCTGTCCAGCAGCAAGCGCGCGGACTGCGTCGGCGAATCCTCCGTGTGAAAACGGAGCTGCTCGCCGTAACGCCCGCCCGCGTACTTCCTCGGACCGTAGCCAAACTCCGCAAACACGAGGACATTCGCGGTCTCGTTGTACGGAGGTAAAGCCCGGGTTTCGCCCGCGTGCGCTTGCGCGCGAGCCCACGACTCCGACCCGTCCCCCTGCAGTTTGGCGGAGGCGAGGCCAGAGAGATAATCCAGCAAGACGTAATCGGCGTCGTAAATTTTCTGCTCCGGATCGCTGTCAATCACCTGCCCCGAACGAAAACACGCCCGCGCGTTATCGGGCTCACCATCGAGCCAATAAAGAATCCCCCGATAATAGTACGCCATCACGCGCTCGTACGGCTCACCAATGAAAGGCTTCGTACTCTCCGCCGCAAATAACGTCCGCGCCCGCGCCGCCTCGGCGTCATTCGTTATCACACCGCCGATCCGCGCAATCGCATCATCGAGCTTGCTCTTCGCTTCTGCAAAATCGCCCACGCGGAGCGCGGTCGCCGCCGCCCGATAATCGAATAAAACGCGATCCTTCTCTGGAACGTTCCCGCCCGGCCGATCCCCTTCCGCGGCTCGCGCGCCCGCGTCCAAACGCGGCGTGGCGGATCGCGGCCGATCTGGCCCCGTGGCACATCCCGCCAGCAAAATGAGGGCGAAACCAGCCAGCCCGAGTTGCGCGCTGCGGATCATTGGAAATGAGGCGTCGACTGCATATAAAATTGAGCCTGCCCGCGCGACCGCTCGAAAAATCAGAGACGGCCCGCCGCCCCCATTCCGCCAGCCACGCCGGAAACCCACGATCATCTCCCGCTTACCGATAGGCGGCGTCCTCAAGGCCTTGTTTTTTAATCTCCGCCACATCCTCCCACACAATCCGGCTGGTCCGCGCATCCGTCAGCCGAAAACTGTATAAAATATAATCGCTCGTACCCGCCGCAGTCCGAGTCGTCATACCCTCCAGTTTCCCCGTGAGAAAATAATCCGCGCCGGCAAACTCCACCACCCGCGGATCGGCACTCGCCGTCACTTGGCCGCTGCGCTTCAACTCACGCTCGCGCTCGAGCGTTTTCATCATTTCACGATCCAGAAAACTGACCTGACCGGCCGCCTTGGTATTAAGCTGGGTACGAATGCGGGTGAGAAAGATGTCTTTGTTGATCGGAAACCGCGTGTTGTTGACGACGGGATCCAGCACGATACTCGGCGGCACGGGCGCGCGCGCAATCTGTGGAATCCCCAGAATACTCCGCGCCATCTTGTCCGTCACCGCCACCAAGTCTTGCGACTCGACGCCGGTGCCGGCCACAAAGCCCCGTTCATCCGGCCGCAATTCCGTCACCGCGACCCCCGCAGGGTTCGGCACGCCCGCATTGGTCGCGCAGCCCGAAAATAAAACCGAGCCCGCGGCTAAGCCGGCAAGCCATAAACTGGAATGGATGGTCATAGGAAAATGAGGGAATTTAAACGGAGATAAGTCGGATGAAAAAGCTCGGCAACGACCAAACCGACGATTGGCCTCACTCATGGGTGACGCGGTTTTGATCGCAAAATTAACGGAGGAAATGGGCGCGATCGCTGGCTCTGGCTGGTGCACAGGACTCGCGCCTTCGCCCTCCGCGGCCGGCGCCCCTGCCGCCGGGAGCCGAGCCGCGCGGGCGCTCGCGCCCACCCGAAGAAAGGGACCGCGCCCTGGGCCGTGGTCACCGTTGGATCCGCCAGGAGGGAGCGCGCTCCCATCGTGACCGTGCGTACTTTCATACCCACTGAAATACCCAAAGCTCGGCCCGTGGTAAAAGCCTCCACCATCACCACGGCGCACGTCAGTGGGGCCACTCTGCCCGCAAGCAAACCCACGCTGGCTTTCGCCAAATCTGGAGCCCCCCCCGCGACGGGAGCCCACTTTCACGCGCCACGCGCCATTTTGACGCGGAAAATCCGCTTCATACGACCACGCCCCCAAGCGTGCCTCGGGCGTGGCGCCACTCGCGTAACCGAGCTCAGGCCCCACCATCTGCCCGGCGCCGAAACCGAGGGCGGCACCGAGCCCGCCAACGTACCGCCCACCCCCGCTCAGGTTTTCCGGCACCACCGCTACTGAACCACGCGGCCGCGCGCGAGGCCTCGTTTCAGGCCGGAACATCTGCCCGCGCGCCACCCCTGAAATCAGGCGGAAAAAAGCGCAGGTCAGAGCAGTCGACATCGGAAAAGGAACGTATCCGACCCCACCGCGTCCGCAAGGTTTCACGTTCTCGGAAATCCGCCCTCTTTTTTTAAACTCTGATTTACCGTTGATCGGCGCGAAGCAGGGCGCGTCAAACTAGAGGCGCACCCGATAAGAACGGCCGCATAAGAACGGCCGCGGCAAGCGCCCCTGACACCGCACCCGCTAGGCCTGCGCCAACGTTCCGCCGGAAAGTCCAGCCCACCCTGCCCAGCGGGAAGAGCCCCCGCCAGCATCGCCCCGCGAGCATCGGCCTATTCAACCCACCCGGCTAGGCCTGCGCTATTTTCGGTCCGCCGATAACACCGCCAAGGGGACACCATGAGGGCAAGCCGACACGCGGGCGACAAACTGATCCCGGCACCTTGGACAGAAAAGGCAGCTGGCTGGTGAATCCGGGCACGGCGCCGCGAACAACTCCTCGACCCCGACGCCCTGAGCGGCCAGCAGCGCGCTCACCTTCTCAGCCAAGGCCGCCCTAAACCAACCCGTAACCTTCCGGGCAACGGGGGAATCCGACGCCACTTCAATTGGCCAACGCAAATCCGCGAGCACATTGAATCCCGCCCGCCCACGAGCGCTCGCCCCACCGAAGGCCAGAAAAAACGCGAGAGGATGCTGCACTGGAAAATACCCGTCGCCGACCAAGCCGCGCAGCCGCCAAGCTTGAGGCGGCAACAAAAGCGCACTCAGCAAGGTGGCGCGACGCTTCTCCGGTCGCACCGGCGACAACTGCTGGACCGCTCGCCACGCAGATCCGATCGCGGCCAGGTGGACCACCAGCAGCAACCCTAAAATCGCCGGCAGCGCCTTCGCCCAGCGCTCACTTGCACCCGTCGGTACGTAAGCCGCCCCACCTCCCACCACATAAATTGTGATCACGAGCCCGCCGCAGAGGGCGATGGCATTGAGCAGCGCGGGAATTTGAGTCCGGCCCGCCAGCACCCGCGCGCGCCGGCGTAGTTCGCCAATTTGAAACCACCGGGACATCTGCAGGCGAATCCGCGCCTCCCGCGCCTCTGGAGTGAGCTGGGCCCAAGCGAGGATTTGCGGCGCGGTGACGTGCCCTGAATCTGGACAAAAACGCACCCCGTTAATAAAGATCCATCCTCCAGCGCGACCGACCTCCCGCACCTCCTCCCACCGCCAGCCTTGAGCCACCCACCCCCGCTCACTGGGCCGACCGACCGCCCCGACGGAGCGGTTGCACAAGCCGAACGGCGAGACCGCCAGCGGCAGATCATCGGCCGTCACCCACCACTGCCCCGGCCAAGTACTCGGGAGACGGGCGCGGGAAAACCCCGCGCGCACGAGGCGACCGCTCGCCCCGACCAGAAACGTAAAGGCACGACGATGCTCCCAACGAGCCCCGTCCAGTAACCAGAGCACCCAAAACACCGCGAGAAGGGACGTCCACTCCGACATGGGCAACGAACCTTACGACCGCGGCGGAGACCGATCCGGACGCGCTCCCGTTACTTTATTCCATACTTTCTTTAGTCCGGCGCCGGCGGCGATCAGCACAAACACGATCACTTTCCACGCCTTGCCCAAAAAAACGCCGAGCTTGGCGAAGAGCCCCATTTTCGCCGCCAGCACGGCACCGCCCCCGAGCACCAACGCGGAAAGCCCGTAAGCGGCCACTTTATCGCCGGTTTTAAATTCAGCATATTTTTGACCCGTCACATATTCAAATTGCTCCGAGAGGATTTTATCTGCCGCCGCCTCCGCACCTTTAAAATTCTCGGTGCTGCTGGCCAAGGTCACGTTCATCACTCCACCGCGGCCCAGTAAACGAATGCTCTCGTTGATCCAGACTTGCTTAAACCCGTCCTGAGCGGACGTCAGGTTAATCGCCCATTT
This sequence comes from Opitutus sp. GAS368, assembly GCA_945903465.1. Lineage (GTDB taxonomy): Bacteria > Verrucomicrobiota > Verrucomicrobiia > Opitutales > Opitutaceae > ER46. The sequence continues at coordinate 42,521 of CAMDOF010000018.1, read as the reverse complement.
AAGATGGTGCGTCTTGGCATCGTAGTGGGGCGGCGTCGCCCACCCCTTCAATCTCATCTCAGCCCAACCGCGCTGCTTGCGATCGTCATTCGAGGCTTCTTGATTCGCCGTCATCGCCTGCATCAACTTATCCGCATCGAGCTTGTCCTGGTCATCGTCCTTGACGTAACCCGACTCGTCGTAATCAAAGAAAAGCATATAACCCGGAGCGAGCACCACCCCCAACTCGTGGCCGCTGCGAACATTCTGCGTGAGCTCGTAAAAACGATCCAGCGACTCTTTCGCGACAACGTGGTGACCCTCCGGCAGCCGCAACTCCGCGACTTGGCCGAGCGGAACCGTCGCCGGTCCAGACACGAGCTTAACTCCCGCGCGCTGCAAGGCCTCCTCCTGGCTCTTCGGCGGAGGAGCCGCGGTCGTAGGCTCGGCCGCACCAGCGAGTCGGGCGAGGAGGAGCGCGAGGGCCATCAAGAGACGCGAAGAGTGCATGCGCGGGGTATTTCGGCGAGACAGCCCTTATGGTCAAGAGCGGCTAAAGGGCGCGGCGGTGCGAGCGCTCCCCGCTCCCAGGGACTCGAGGGCGCGTCAACCCAAGCTGGCGCCCGCCCCTGGCCGCCGTCGGGCGACCTCGGGTGGCCATCGGTAAAGAACGCGAGGGCCGCTCAGGAGCCGATGACCCACCGACCATCAAAGAACATTTGCGGGCTGGACGCCCACGTACAAGTTAGAGATACGTAGAAACTACATTAGCTCGCCAAAAGTTTCGGCCCAATCATTAAAATAAAGTACACATCTGGATGCTCTCTCACTGGCTGACTTTTTTTCTCGTCCTCTCACTTTTGCTGTTTTCCAGCGGGTGCGGCTACGTGCACGTGGGAGCGCGACCCGCCCCGCGGACGACGATTATTGGTGACGAGAAACTAATGAGGGAAAACACCGAGCTAAAAACGGAAAAGAAAATGTTGCAGCAGGAGTTGGCGTTGACGCGAGCGCAAGGCACCGCGCTCCGCTCGGCGCTCGAAAATCGCGCGGCCGATGGCGATACATCGAAGCGGCTCGTCGATAAGCTGAACGAGACGACGCGCGAGCTCATCTCCTTGCGTGAGGGTTACGCCCAACTCCAGGCCGCTAAAAACCAAGCCGTGGCCACGGCGGCAGACGCCAGCGCAATCAAGGAACGACTTGGCGCGACCGAAGAACGACTCGCCGCGTCCCTCCGGATTTACACCGAGCTTCAGGAGGAAGTCACCCGGCTGAGGACCGACGTCGATCACACCCGCGCGGAAAATCTCGCTCTCGGCGAGAAAGTTAAAACCATGACGGCGCAAAATGAAGAGGCGCAGGCGGCCCTCGCCCAGTTAAATACCGATCTCCTGACGCAGAAAGACGCCCGCCTCCGCGCTGAGCAAGACGCCGAGACGCTGCGCACCGAGTTGAAAACAGCCGCGCCAGACTCAACCGTCCTCGCGCAACAACGGACCGGCACGGCCGCTGACGCGCGTTCGCTCGTGGCCGAGCACGCCCTTGAGACGAAAGGGCTCAAGCAACAGCTCTTCGATCTTCGCGGCAAAGTTGACACCCTCAGCGCGGAGCGCACGGCGTTGCAGCAAAAAATCGCCTCGGCGGATAACGAAAGCCCCGCGCCTGAGGCGAGCGCGCAGCTCGAGGCTAAACTAGCCTCGGCCGCAAACAGCGAACGGAAACTGCGCAACGAAAATGAGCTCCTGCTTGGACAGCTCACCCTGATGAGAAACCGCGCAGCGGGCGCGGCCGGCGGAGAAACGATCGAGAGCCAACTGCAGGAGGCCCAAGCCCAAGTGACGGCCCTCACATCGGAAAACTCGCGGCTGACCACCCGGCTCGCCAAGCCGACCGCGTTGACTGAAGTCATGGTGCCACCCGTCACCGTCGTTTCCGGAAGTCTGACGCTGACGCCCAAAGTGAGTGGCGTAAACGCGAGCTTCGTCACCAGCGCGCCCAGCAACAAACCACCCCTTCCCGCCGAATCGGACCCAAACGCCGATCTGACCCACATTGTGGGGGCTGGCGATACGCTGGCAAGAATCTCCAACCAATACTACGGCACCCCGAGTCGCTGGACCGAAATTCTGAACGCGAACCGCGAAGTGCTCGGTGAAAATAATAATTTAATTGTCGGCCGGACCCTACGGATCCCTTAGCCGAGATCTCGTGCGCGGCCCTTCGGCCATGATGATACGATGCTCAGGCAACCACACCACTGACCAGAGGAGTCTGGTCTTCGCGACTACGCTCACTTTCTAGCCCACCGCCGCGCCATGCCTTTTGCCAAAATTCTTACCGGCCTGATCCTTTCGGCCACGCTCACGGGGTGCGGCTATGTCCACTTTGGCCGCGCTCCCAACCGTGACCCCAACCACGGCGATGCGGCCATGGCCACCGCATACAGCCAACTCGCCACCGATCATAAGATATTAAAACAGGAGCTCGCCTTGGTGCGTAAAGAAGGGGACGCCATGCGCGCCGCCCTTGATCACGCCGGAGGCAATCCCACCAGCCGCGGCGGGGCCGAGGCCCAACGCCAGCTCGCCGAAACCACCCAAGAGTTGATGAGCCTCCGAGCGCGTTATACCCAGCTGCAGACCGAGGGATCCACGGCGAAATCCGCCGTCGAAGCAGCCGCGCTCAGCCAAACCCAGACTGAGCTCCAAGAAAAACTGGCTCGCTCTCTCCGCAGCTACACCGAGCTGAAGGAAGAGAACATCCGCCTCAGTAACGAGGTCAGCCAGACGCGTACAGAAAACGACCGCCTCGCCGCGCAACTCAAAGTGGCTCTGGTCAACGCGGAAGCCGCCCAGTCCGACTTGGCGCAATTAAACACCGAGTTCGTCGCCGAAAAAGAAGCCCGCCGCCGAGCGGAGCAAGCCACCGGTGCGGTGCGGGCCCAACTCACGACTATCATGGCTCAAGCGCCCCCCGCAGCGCCCCAAAATCCCCCCGCTCTGCCAATCGCCAAAACGCGCTCCGAGAACGCCGGTGCGACCGCCGAATTACGAGTTGTCACCGATCAGCTGCACACGACCGGGGCCCCCGATATCTCCGCGAAAACGCCCCGCCGTCACCTGGTCAAAAGTGGCGATAGCCTCGAGAAAATCGCCCGATACTATTACGGTTCTGCCGAACGCTGGCGCGCGGTCTACGACGCCAACCAGGAACTGCTGAAAGACGGTCAGGCGCTCCGGATCGGCATGGAGTTAATCTTGCCTGAAAATTAGTTGCACCCGTTGCGCGGTCAACACTTGCAGGTATGATTCTATCCCGCTCTTTATCCGGCGACCGAATCATTTGAAATTGCAACTCACTCGCAACAAGCAGTCATCCGCATGGGATCATCCGGCGCCCGGTCAACGAGCGGGCGGCCTGACCGCAGTCGATAAGAGCCAAAGCCGCCGACCACAGAAAAAAGGGGGCCCCTCGTGATTGCGTCTGATTCACAATCGCCCGAGGAGACTCACTCACTCGCCACGGCGATTTCGGATCCCCGCCACCCAGCGACGAAGGCCCTCTGGGTGATCGGGTTTGCCGCGATCTATTTCATTTTTTCGATCGCCTCGATGCGAACGTTCTGGCTGCCCTGCGGCTGGGCGCTGGGTGCATTTTTACTGATGGAGCGCCGCACCTGGCCGATGGTGACGATCGCCATCGCCACCGGGGAGGGGGCCTACAACTACTTCGGCTTCTCCTCCGTCTGGCCTTGGTGGGCCAATGCGGTGCTTTCCACCTCGAACGTGGCTGCAGCGCTGGCGGGCGCTTGGATGGTCCAGCGGGTCGTACCACGGAGCGGCCTGTTGAATTCCGTCCCCCGCCTATTGGGAATTTTGTGCCTCGGCAGCGGGGTGGCCCTCGCACCGACTTCCGCTGTGGGCGCGTTCATTGTCCAGCTAATGGGATCAAAACGTGACTTCTTCACGATCGCAACGGCTTGGTATCTCCGTGACTTGCTCGGCGTTTTATTAATCACACCCATAGTTCTGGCATGGTTACAACCGATCGGACTACAAGACCGAGCGTGGGATCGACGGCGCCAGCTTGAAGCGAGTCTGCTGCTCTTGGGCCTGATCACAGTGCTCGTATCCACCTTAGTTGCTGGAGAAAGCCACGGCTTATTAATCCGCAGCGCCGTCATTCCCTTCGTCCTGTGGGCTGGCCTACGCTTCGGGACCCGTGGCATCACCGCGATCAGCCTCATCACCAGCCTATCGCTCGGTTGGCTCGCGCTCAAGGGCTACGGTCTCAGCGACCTGAGCGCGAGCGCCTCGACCGTACGCGCCATCGCGGCGCGCAATCTCGATCTCCAAATCACACTGGCCTCGATGGCGTTCTTCGGCTTGATCCCCGCCATCATCGTTCAGGCGCAGCGGCGAGCCGAGCAAGCGCTCCGCGAGGAACGAAATTTTTCCCAAGCCACCCTCGACCACGCGCCCGTGGGCGTGCTCGTGGTCGGCCTGGAAGGCGATCCGCTCCAGATCAATCGCTCCGGACTGAATCTATTGGAAGCGGCCGACCTGAACGAAGTCCGCACCCGCAGTATTCCGGCGTGCATCCAACCCGCGTACCGCCAGAAATACCTCACCCTCCTCCGTCGTGTGGCGGAAGGGACCGACGAGTCGCTGGTGTTCGAGTTACAACGCGGGCAAGGGAATATCCGCACCATCGAAGGCAAGTCGGTCCCTCTGTGGAACGAGCATAACCAGATTTACGGTGTGCTCCATCTTTGGCGCGACATCACGGAGGCGCGGCGCATCGAGGCCGACTTGGAAGTCGCGCGCTTCACCGTCGACCACGCGACTGTACCGATGATTTGGTCTCTCCAGGAAGGCCTGATTGTCGACACGAACCAAGCCGCCCGCCAACTCCTCGGTTACTCCGCAGAGGAGCTGAGGCAGCGCCGCTTGGCCGATCTCACGCCGGCGGATGACTCCGCCGAGAAGTCATGGTCACCTTTGCAGAGCGGGCTGGATCGGCTCGCAACCACCGCCGCGACCACGATGCAACGGAAACAGGGGGAGACCCTCCAAGTCGAAGTGCGCACCCATTACCTTCGTCTTAATCAAGGAAGCACCGATCGCGAACTCGTGTGCACCTTCATTCGCGATGTCACCGAGCAAAAGCGCGCCGAGGAAATTCTCCGCCGCAGCCAAGCACGCTTATCCCTGATCTTCGAAGCGGTCGCGGAGGGGATTATCGTGCACGATGGCAACGGGCAATTGATCGATGCCAACCCCGCCGCCGCCCGGATGTTCGGAATTGCCCGCGACGAAGCGCTCCCACGCACCGCGGCGAAACCCGGTTGGCAGTTGATTCAAGAGGAGCAACGACCCAGTCTGCCCGAGGACGATCCCTCTTTTTTCAGCGTGAGCACCGGGCGGCCCATGCGCGGGGCCATCCGGGGTCTCGTCAAAGCAGACGGCACCACCCAGTGGTTCTCCATCAGCACCGAGCCTCTGCTCAATGCGAGCGGAAAGGTGACCATGGTCGTGAGCAGCTTCTCCGACATCACCGCCGAACGCTCCCTTAATAACCAGTTGCGGCATTCCCAAAAAATGGAAGTGATCGGCCAGCTCGCCGGAGGCATCGCGCATGATTTTAACAACATCCTTACGGCGATGTTGCTCAATCTTGAGATCCTGGAACGTGCGCCCCAATTTCCTAAGTCGGAGCGCCCTATCATCGATGATATTAAAGGTATGACCAAGCGGGCCTCTGGCCTGACGGAGCAGTTGCTACTCTTCGCTCGACGCCGCATCGTCCAGATGAAGCCGATGGAGCTGAACGCCAATGTTCAGTCATTGGCGAAAATACTGCGTCCCTCCCTTGGAGAAAAAGCTGTGCTCAATCACCGCCTCGATCCGGCGGGCGTCTGGGTCGAGGGCGACTCGGGGATGATCGATCAGATCGTCATGAACCTCTGTCTTAACTCACGCGATGCGATGCCCGCGGGCGGCACGGTGACGATTGAGACGGGCGTGGCGAGCGCGACCCCAGCCGAGGCGGATAAAAATCAATTCCCCGGCGCCCGCGCCGGCCGCTTCGCATTTCTACGGGTGATCGACACAGGGACCGGCATACCGCCCGCGTTGCTCGCCCGTATTTTCGAACCATTCTTCACGACAAAAGAGCTCGGCCAAGGGACCGGGCTGGGGCTTGCGACCGTGCACGGGATCGTGGTGCAGCACAACGGCTGGATCTCTGTCGCGAGCATTATGGGGGAAGGCACGACTTTCACCATCTACCTCCCGACCGCAGTCTCCGTCGAGACGGTGGCTGCGCCGGTGAGCGCGAGCCAAGCCCCCGCCAGTGCCACCATTCTGATAGTCGAGGATGAACCCGCGGTACGGATGGTCTGCTCGATGCTCCTGCGGGAAATTGGCTATCACGTACTCGAAGCCGACTGCGCCCCGCGAGCCCTCGAACTCTGGAAGGAGCACCGCGATGAGGTCGATCTGCTCATCACCGACGTCGTTATGCCCGAGGGGATGAGCGGGCACGAACTCGTTACTGAGCTGCGCCAAACTCGTCCAGATCTGCGCGTGATCGTGATCAGCGGGTACAACGATGAAATCGTTAAAGCCGAGCAACTGATCTCGGAGCGAATCACTCTGTTAACAAAACCATTTGGATTTGAGGCACTGGCGAGCACGGTGCGCGGGGCGCTGCCTCAGCCGACCGCCGCGGGCGCGCAGAAGGAACGGCACCGTCGAACGAGCTAGCCGGTCGGCCGACCGACCGCCGCCGGCAACGGCGTGCGCTCTAACTCAATCAAGGTACGCAACTCAGCCAGCGCGGGCTGCGCGTCCATCTCGATTAAGAATGCCCATGCCGCGAGCACCCGCCGATAAAACAACACCCGCTCGGCCGCCGTTTTTCGACTGATCGGCCGCACGTCGTCCGCTAGCGAAACGAGGCCCGGGCCCATCTTTTCGGCGGCGGCACGCACCGCCGCCTCGCTCGAAGTCGCTCCCCAAGCCACCACGCGAGCGCGACGTTCCGCCCCCCAACGCGCCACGTCCGCCGCTTTCACCGGATCCAGTTTGGCCGGTTTCGCATAACCCGAATTCCAATAAATTTCGTTGAGCAACGGCGTGTCGTTATTACCCCGCGGAAACATAAAATCCCGCCCGTCATCCTCCAGCTTGAGCAGGTGCCGCTCAAACTCGAGCACCGCGCCGCTAACCCCACTCACCATTCCTCCCGCGACCGCGACCTTCCACGCCGGCCGGAGTGTCTCGCTCCAGGTCTTCCGCATTTCCGCCATCGCGGCTCGCCGATTCCCGCGGCCAGAAACTCCGCCACCCCGTTCTCCGCGACCACTCACCGCCGCCTCCAGTTGCGCCCGCGTTCCCGCCTGCAACAAATCTTTCGCCGCTGGAATTTGCTCCACCAAGCGCACCGTGAACCGCGCAAATTGCGCTTGGCGCTCCCGCCACGTCGCGGTCGCCGTCGCCGTCGCCGCGGGCACTCCCCGCACCACACCCGTATCCACGGCACGCTGAAATGCCACCACCGCTTGCTGAGTCTTCGCCGTCACACTTAACGTCGTCGCCAAACGCGTTTCAATCAACCGAGCCCAGCTCTCCAAATAATGCTCCGAGGTCGACCGCGGCTTATCAATCGTCTGGTCGACCAGCGTCGCCACCTCGTGGGCCGCCGCCAGCGACGAAGCGCCACGGCCCTTCGACTGCCCTGACATTAAATCAACCCCAAGAAGGCTCTCCGGGAAAAACCGTTCGTACCCCGCCCACTTTTCCGGGTCTGGATCCGCATCACAACCCGCCGCCAAAGAGGCCTCATCCGTCGCCGTAAAACCCGCCACCCGCAACCGCATGCCACCTGCCACCGCCCCCGCCCAACTCGGCACGATCGAAAACCACGCGCGCGGCGGCGTCATTTCCCGAGCCAAGCCCAGTTCATGAAAACCGCCCGAGTGGCATTGCGTCATACAAAACACGACGCTCCCGCGGCCCAGCCCACTCACCAGCACCTCACGCAACTCGCGCACCCCGAGCACTTCCTTCTCATCGGTCGACCACCCGCCCGACCGGCGCCCGCCCGCTTTTAGTTGCCACATCGTGATCCCACTTTCCCGTTTCTCGTCCTTGCCCAACCATTCACCGTGGTCTCCGACAAAGAGGTAAAGCGTGCCACCCCCGCTCACCGTCGGCAGGATCTCATCACGCAACGCCCGTAGAAAACTCTCCTTCGTCGCCGGGCGATTTTGAGGCAACGAGCCAGGCAGCCACGACTGCAACAAGTGGCCCGCCTCCTTAAACTCCTTCCGCGTATCCGCCAAAACCGGCGCCACTCCCTCGCGGTTCCCTATCCCAAAAAAAACCCAAGACGACCCCGCGGGTACCGTTCGCCCAAAAAATGCCGCCAACTCGCGCGCCTGCAGATATTGCGAATAATTATTACTCAGCGGCGTGCCGCCACCCGAGAGCAATACATAGGCGTCCTGGGGCTTCGTCGCGGCCGCCACCACCGCGGGCTTCACCGCCAGCGCCTCGCCCACCGGCGTCGATGTGCAGCCGCTGACGATCACGCAAAGACCCCAGAGGAAAAAAATCCGGACGGAAAAATGGCTCAACACGTTACCTTGCTATCGCTCGCGAGCGCTGCCGTGCCAACCGGAAAATAATCTGCTCAGCTCAAGCCCCCATTAGGCTCGAGGGTAACGCCCGCTCGCGACGCTTCAGGTGCGCGCCGTTCCTGATCAAGGTCGCCGTGCTCGCGGACGTGACGCTCGGCGGCCTCGCGACGCTTCAGGTGCGCGCCGACCCTTAGCCGCGGTGCCCGCCGACCCTTAGCCGCGGTGCACGCCGTTCCTTATCCGCGGCGCGCGCGACCCTTAGCCGCGGCGCGCGCCGACCCTTATCCGCGGCGCGCGCCGTTCCTTAGCCGCGGTGCGCGCGACCCCGCGCGCCACCGGAACCGCCGCCACTCGCCACCCGCCCACCACACCCCGAGGCCGATTACTTGAACCCACGCCACCGGCTCGTTCACGCGCCCCCCCCTCCGGGTGGAAAAAAACCTCTGAGTTTGCCTCCTCGGCTTTTAACGGTGAACTCTCCCCTAATATGCCGCTTCGCCGTCTGTCTTCCGCGTTTACACCCGCGCTTTTCACCCTCGCACTTACCCTCCTCTTCGGTGCGAGCAGCCACGCTGCCGCGGTCCAGGTCAGCCCCTCGCTTGTCGCCGCCGACACGACCGCCCAACCCGGGCGCCCCATCACCGTCGCGCTGCGTCTGGTCCACGCGCCTCACTGGCACACCTATTGGCTTTTCCCCGGCACCGGGTTGCCAACCACGATCAAGTGGACGTTGCCCGCTGGCTGGAAAGCGGGTGAGATCCAATGGCCGGCACCTCGGGTGCTGCGCGATAGCAAACAGAACATCGTCGGCAACGGGTACGAAGGGGAACTGTTTCTCCCGATCACACTCACGCCGCCAGCCGATGCGCCGAGCGGTACGCGGAGCGAAGTGCAGGCCACCGTCGACTGGTTAATGTGCGCGGACATCTGTATTCCCGGCACGGCGAAACTCACCCTCACCATACCCCTATCCGCCGAGCCTCCCGCCGCCGACCCGATCTCCGGTGCAAAAATCCGCGCCACTCTCGGCGATCTTCCGCGACCCGCACCCGCATGGAAAATCACGGCCACGCGCACACCCACCACCGTACTTCTGAAGGCCGTACCCGCCCAACCGGGCGGGCACATTCCCCAAGACGTTCATTTCTTCTCCGAAGACGGTCTGACCGCCTACGAATTGCCTCAAACCGTGCAGCCCGACCCCCGTGGCGGCTTCGTGCTCACGCTTGGGCTCGATCTCACAGGACCCGCCACCACCGCGACCCTCCGCGGTGTGCTCACTTCCGAAAATGGCTGGAGCGCCGGCGATCCGCGGCGCGGCCTGAGCGTCGACGCCGGGCTCACCGCCAGCGCGGCCACGGCCCCGGCCCCTTCACCCGGCCCGAACGCCGGAGCGGGCGCGCCGAACGCCGCACCCGCCAGCCTCATGGGCACACTGCTCCTCGCACTCGTCGGCGGCCTCATCCTCAACCTGATGCCCTGCGTCTTTCCCGTATTGGGAATTAAGATACTCGGATTCGTCAACCAATCGGGCCATGATAAGAGAAAAGTCGTGATGCACGGTCTCGTCTTCGCCCTCGGCGTGCTCCTCTCCTTTTGGACGCTCGCCGCGGTTCTCGCGATCCTGCGGGCGGGGGGAGATAAAATCGGCTGGGGCTTCCAACTGCAATCGCCCGCCTTCGTCTTCGCCCTCGCCGGCGTCATGCTCGTCTTTGCGCTCAATATGAGTGGCGTGTTTGAGTTCGGGCTCCACGCCACCAGCGTGGGCTCGGATCTTCAGACAAAATCCGGCTACGCCGGTTCGTTCTTCACCGGCGTACTCGCGACCGTCGTGGCCACGCCGTGCAGCGCTCCCTTCCTCGCCCCCGCCCTCGGGGCCGCGCTCGCCCTCTCGACGATTGAATCGTTCGCGATTTTTACCGCGATCGCCATCGGTCTAGCCGGACCATACCTGCTCCTCTCAATTTTCCCACAAGCCGTCAAACTCCTGCCCCGCCCGGGCAGATGGATGGAGACCTTTAAGCAATTTATGGCGTTCCCGCTTTACGCCACCGTCGGCTATCTGGTGTGGGTCCTCGCGGGGCAGACCACCGAGGAAGGCCTGCAAAGCGTCCTCTTCGGCCTCGTGCTGATCGCGCTCGCCGTCTGGATCTACGGCCACTGGACGGCGCCGGGCGCTTCCGCCGGCCGCGCTCGCTTTGGCCTGAGCGGGCTCCTGATCGTCGGGACCGCTGGCCTTTGGCTGGGCTGGCCTCACAACACCTCCGCCCGCAGCGCGGCCGCCACCGCCGCTGGTACGCCCGAGGTCATTTGGGAACCGTGGAGCCCGGAAGCCGTCGCCAAACTTCGGGCCGCCGGCCGCATCATCTACGTCGATTTCACCGCGCGCTGGTGCGCAACGTGCCAGGCCAATAAAAAACTCCTCTTTCACCACGATGGCGTCTTGCGCACGTTCGCTGAAAATAAAATCGCCACTTTGCGGGCCGACTGGACCAATCAAGATCCGCGAATCACCGCTGAACTGGCCGCCTATCAACGCAGCGCGGTCCCCTTCAACGTCATCTGGTTTCCCGGTAAAGAAACGCCCCTGCTCTTGCCCGAATTACTCACGCCCGGCATCGTGCTCGACGCACTGAAGTCGCTCACCCCATCCCAGCTCAGTAAATGATGGGGCGATTTTGAGTTCCTCGTGAGAGCACGGCCGGCGCGGACGGGGCGTGCCCAAGGGATTTTCTGAGGGCGGCCGGCCCGCGCTTTCACCAAGCTGACGTTGTCCGACCACCGGCCCGACGACACCGCGGGCGCCAGCTTCGAGGGGCGGCCCGCTCGCACCTTACGCGCGGTCACGATCGCGGACCCACGTGCGATGAAACCGTTTGACCGCCCGCCAAACGGCCCAAGGCAACCGCCTTATCCGTGTCCAAGTTTCCGATACTTAATCCGGCGCGGCTGATCCGCGTCTTTACCTTTACGCCGGCGGAAATCTTCCAGGTAACTCGAATAATTACCGTTGAACCACTGCACCGTGCTGTCGCCCTCAAAGGCGAGGATGTGCGTCGCCACCCGGTCAAGGAACCAGCGATCGTGCGAGACGACCACGGCGCAGCCGGCAAAGTTCTCCAATCCTTCCTCCAGCGCACGGATGGAATTTACGTCGAGATCATTCGTGGGTTCGTCGAGCAGAATGAGGTTCGCGCCGCTCTTCAGCAGCCGCGCGAGGTGGACCCGATTGCGCTCACCCCCCGAAAGCACCCCCACTTTTTTCGACTGATCCGCCCCCGTAAAACCAAACTGAGCGCAGTACGCACGGCTGTTCATCTCGCGGTTGGACAGGCGCATGATCTCCTCACCCCCACTGATCGCCTGCCAGATGGTCTCGCCGTCCGGCAAGGTGTCCCTCGATTGGTCCACGTGCGCAATCTGCACGGTCTCGCCCACCCGCAACGTGCCGCGGCTGGCCTGCTCCGCACCGATGATCAGGCGGAACATCGTCGTCTTACCCGCGCCGTTCGGACCAATCACGCCAACAATCCCACCGGGCGGCAGCGAGAAATTGACGTCCTCAAAAAGGACGTTGTCGCCGTAACTTTTTGCCAGGCCCTTCGCCTCGACCACGAGCGAGCCAAGCCGGGGTCCCGGAGGAATCATAATTTCAAACTCCCGCTCCTTTTCGGTCACGTTCTGCTTGAGCATCGTCTCGTAGGCGTTGATGCGCGCCTGAGACTTCGCTACGCGTGCCTTGGCCGACTGGCGGATCCAAGCCAACTCGCGTGCCATCGCCTTCTGCCGGCGATCTTCCGTGCGTTGCTCCACCGCGGACCGGGCCGCCTTCTGCTCGAGCCAAGAGGAATAATTCCCCTTCCAGGGAATCCCGTGGCCGTAGGACAGCTCGAGGATCCACTCGGCCACGTTGTCCAAAAAATACCGGTCATGCGTCACCGCGATCACCGTGCCCTCATACCGCGCAAGATGCTGCTCCAGCCAGTGAACACTCTCGGTATCCAAATGGTTGGTCGGTTCATCCAGCAGGAGAATCGCCGGTTTTTTTAATAACAAGCGGGCGAGCGCCACCCGGCGGCGCTCACCACCGGAAAGTTTATCGACCAACGCCTCCCCCGGTGGACACCGCAACGCGTCCATGGCCATCTCGACTTGCGGCGTCACATCCCACGCCCCCATCGTATCAATTTTTTCCTGCAGCTTTCCCTGCTTCTCCATGATGACATCTTTGGCGGCATCATCGGCCGCTTCGTTAAGCTCATCCCACGTCGCATCGTAGGCCGCCGTGAGATCCGTCAAGTGCTTCACGCCTTCTTCCACGCTCGCGCGCACCGTCGACCCTGGCGTCAGGTGGGGTTCCTGCTCGAGCAAACCAACGCTGTACCCCGGTTCGAAATGCAAACGGCCATCAATCTCCGTGTCGCGACCGGCCAGAATGCGCAACAGCGACGACTTGCCAGAACCATTCAGGCCGAGCACGCCAATCTTCGCGCCGTAATAAAAGGAAAGTGAAATATCGCGGAGGATTTCCTTGCGCTCGATTTTCTTCGAAACGCCCAGCATGGAAAAAATAATTTTAGGTGCTTCGTCAGGTCGGGCCATGCGGCTCACTCAAACGGTCCCGCTCCGCCCCGCAAGCCAAGGTTACACCCCACGTCCATCACCACCTGCTCAAAAAACCTTCCAGCCGAGTTGGGCGTCGCCCAAAAAAATCGCGTGCGCTCCGGCCACTTGTCCGTCATTTTTTTGACATGACCCACGAAGATCGTTTCGCGCTGCTCAACCTTCAGCTGCCCCCCGCCCCCCGCCCCGTCGCCGTTTATCGCCCCGTTGTGGTCGTCCAAGGGATGGCCTACGTCTCCGGCCATGGACCGAATTGCCTCGATGGATCGCGGATCGTGGGCCGCGTCGGCGCCGATCTGAATCTTGAGCAGGGCCACGCCGCCGCTCGCCAGGTCGGCCTCACTATTCTCGCCACGCTGCGCGACCACTTTGGCTCACTCAATGCAGTGAAACGCGTCGTCAAGGTCCTCGGCATGGTGAACTCCGCGCCCGACTTCTACGAGCACCCCAAGGTCATCAACGGTTGCAGCGAATTATTCGCCGCCGTCTTCGGAGAGACCGATGGGATCGGGGCCCGCAGTGCGGTGGGCATGGGGCCGCTGCCCGGCAACATCGCCGTTGAGATTGAGGTCATCTTCGAACTCGCCTAACTTATGAATATCGACTGGATGCAACTAGAGAATGAGGCGGCCGTCGCTTCGCCCGCTTTATTGGTCTACGCGGATCGCGTGGAGGAAAATCTTCGCCGAATGATCGCCATCGCGGGGTCACCGGGACGGCTGCGGCCGCACATTAAAACGCACAAGCTCGGACCCATTGTCGCCCTGCAAGTCCGGCTCGGCATAACCAAGTGCAAATGCGCGACCATTGCGGAAGCAGAATTGGCCGCGCAGGCCGGCGCCACCGATGTGCTTCTCGCGATGCAACTCGTCGGCCCAAACGTGCCGCGCTGGGTCGCCCTCAACCGCGCGTTCCCCAGCGTCGTATTCTCCACGCTCGTCGATGATCCCCGCGCCCTTGCCCTCTACCAGGAGGCCGCCGTCGCCGCTGGCATCACCCTCGAACTGCTCGTTGATCTTGACGTGGGGTTTCAACGCTCCGGCATCGCCCCCGGGGCCCAGGCGCGCGCACTTTACCGCGCACTCGCCAGCGCACCCGGGCTCCGCGCGGGCGGTCTCCACGCCTATGACGGTCATCTCCAGCAGCCGGACCGCGCCGAACGAGCCCAGGCCGCTGATGCTGGGTTTGCCCCAGTCCGCGCCCTCCACGCCGAGTTACTGCGCGAGGGCCTACCCGTCCCGCGGTTGGTCTGCGGCGGCACCCCCACTTTTCCAATCCACGCCTTGCGCCCAGACGTGGAATGCAGCCCCGGGACCTGCGTGCTCTGGGATGCCGGCTATCACACCAAAATTCCCGATCTCGATTTTCTTAATGCCGCGGTCCTGCTCACCCGCGTCATCAGCCGCCCCGGCGTGAACCGAATTTGCCTCGATCTCGGCCACAAGGCGGTTGCCAGCGAGATGCCGCATCCACGCGTGATTTTCCCCGCCTTGCCCGAGGCCAAACCGGTCGTCCACAGCGAGGAGCATCTCGTGCTCGAAACTCCTCGCGCCAGCGAGTTTCCCGTCGGCTCAGTCATCTATGGAATACCTTGGCACATCTGCCCGACCACCGCCTTGCACGACAAGGTGCAGATCGTGCGCCACGGGCTCGTCGCCGAGCAGTGGCCAGTCACGGCGCGGGCGCGGCAGCTGAACTTTTAGTTGCCATCACTCGCGCCGACGCCCGGCGATCACATCAGGGCGCGCTCGTTTACTTTTTAAGTGATCACCCGAACAGCCGGGCGAACCGCGCGCTCATTTTCTAGCCGGCGGCGCATTTAATTCCACCCCTTCACGCCGCCAGATTTTTTCATAGTCGTTTTGATAATCGAAACGAATCTCGAGGTCCGTGAGCTCCACCGCCGCGCCAGCGCCCGCCAACTCAATCGCGATTGAGTTGGGCCCAATCACCAACGGGCCCGGCCAAGCCAGCGGAACGTGCAGATAATCTTCCGCCGCATCTTTCGCTTTGGGCGCGGACTTCGTCACTTGCCTCGTCGAGATCCGGGCGGAGTCCGCTGGCCGCCCAGCTAAAACAACCTGCCCGTTCAGCTTTACTTCCATCACCATCGCCGCCGGCAACGCCCGAAAGCCCAGCCGCAATTCACAAGTCTGCAGCGGAAACGGGACCGCGCGCGGACGCTCGGCGACGGCCAGCACCAAGGACAATCTACCCTCGGGAGAAAACCGCGCCGGCAACTGCTTGCCGTAGGCATAAGAATCTCGGCCATCATTATAATAGCTCTTGGTCACCGCATAAACTACGGACTGTCCCCGGAGATTTTCCGGCCGGGCGAGATCACGAAATACCCGGTGCAGTCTGTCGTCGTGAGGGCGCGACGAGCCAAATGCATTATAAAAATTAAAAAGATAGAAACCATCCACGCCGGTCGCGCGATAGTTGGCAGCGGCGCCGCGAATCTCCTCGAGCGTCGCATCCCGCGAGAGCAGCGCTCCCGCGTACCGGTCAGGTAGATTCGCCGGAAAGGGCAACCGCCAACTCGTCCGCGGATAGAGCGAAGGATAGACTTTTACGTCGTGCCGTTTCGCCAGCGCGACCAGATCGTCGATCGGCATGTCCCCTGCCAGTGTCATGATTTGCGCGGGCGAAACCACATCAACCAAGCCTTCGCTCATCCAGCGGGCCACTTCCAGGCCAGCGGTCGTGGCATCAGTGAGCGATGGGGGTATTCTCACAAAAAGATACAGCGGGCGCCCCTCGGCGAGCGCGAGCGCCTCGAGCCGCGCACGCACTTTTCGCACGAGGTCGGTCATCAGGGGCGCACCCGCGATCGCCCGGCCCTTCGGGAAAAAAACCTGGAAGCGATTGAAATCGAGTTCAAAGCCATCGACAAGATCATGGTACCGCGCGAGCACCTCTTCGACCGTGGCCAAGCGCAACTGCCTCACGGCGTCGTGCGTAAAATCGAGCAAGTTTCCATAGGCGGGCTGAAACGCGAGGGGCGACTCCTTGATCGTGTACTCGTGGCGATGCTTGAACCAAAACTCACCCGTCATGGCGTGAGCATCCGGGTCGACCATAAAGTGCGCGTCATTCATGCGCAGACTCGGAATAAAGCGGAGCCCGCGCCGCTTCGCCGTCTCCCCGGCCGTGCGCACGGCGTCAGCACCTTGGGCGAGACAGGCCCGCGCGCTCTCAATCCGCTTTTCCATCAGCGAACCAGGCTTTTCATCAGGGGATTTTCGCCAACCGACCCGGCTTGCCACGGCCGTATTATAGTAAAGGAGATCGCCACCCATCCCCACGCAGTAAACCAGGGTCTTGACTGGGGTGTCCGCGAGAGCGGTTACGTTGGCATCGAGCAGAGCCTCCGACTGTGCCCGGTCGGGTACCACAAACGCGAGATCAGCGTCGTCGTTGAAGACCACGCCAAAATCCGGCAACGGCCGCGCCCTGGCGCCGGCCACGGCCAGGGTTACCATTAAAATAAAGCCGCACCGCTTGATCATGGTACGCGGGCGACCAGCGCGGAGAGGCGGACCCACCCTTGAGCCGAGGTCGCGCGGAATTCGATCCGGAGATAATTTACCCCAAACTGCGCCGGCCGCTGGGCGGGCAGCTCTCTGGGCGGCTGCCCGTCGATCGCGACCTGCCATGCCCCGTTCGCCGTCGCGTCGCGCCACGTGAGGTGCACGTCGTGCCAACCAGCATCAGCGAGCTGATCGACCGTCAAAGCAAAGACCGCCCGCTCGGCTGCAGCGACGTCGTCGATCCGGTTGAAGTGATCGTTAAGAGCAAGCCGCACCGAACGAGCTTCCGCCGGAACCTGTATCCGGAAACTCACTTCCCCGGCAGCCCCGAGCGGAAAATTCCAGAGCGCACCGCCCAATCCGGCGGCAGGCAGCGGCATCGCGACGGCCCGCGGGCCGCTCCCCAGGGTCTCCACGCGCAAACCCGGGGCGCCGTAGTGCGTCCAGCCGCTCGGGCCAGCGGCCAGTTCATCCCGCACCACGCTCTCCTCCAACCAAGCCGGATCAAAAGTCACGATCGCCCGCTTGCCTTCGCCTTGACCACTCACGAAAACGACCTTGCCGATCGCATTTTCAGCGGCCGAGGCATAGGCGGTTCCGCGGTCGCCCCGGGAGGCGCCCAGTGGCTCGTGGAGGACTTCGCGGAACCCCCTCCACGTCTCTCCGTCATCGGCGCTGATGGCCGCGTGCAGGATTTCCCGGCCACCCATCGCGTAACTCCGCGGATCACTTCCATTCTGACACATATTTGTGAAGAGAACGATTTTCCCGTTTTTCAGGCGCAGTAACGCCGCCGGAGAATCCGATGAGATAAACCCCGATCGAGCGAGCGCCGGCCAGTGCGCCGCGCGGTCATCCGACCAACTCTGCCACAGTCGCCCGCCCCGATCGCGCACCAGCATCCAGACCCGTTGGTCGCGCAACTCCAATAGCACCGGCTCAATCGCCCCATAGCGGGTCACGTTCGTCGTCTTTAACTCCAGCGAGAGCCGATCCGGGGACTCCTGCCAACTTCGGCCGGCATCATCCGAAATATAAACAAACGTGTCGTTCCACCCCAAGTCAGGCCCGCTCGCGGGCGCTTTCTCACGCTCAGGCACGGCCCGGGCGACGGCCAGGACGAGCCGCCCACTCTGCCGCAATTGGATGAATCCGCGGATCGAGCCGACGTAGCCCGGCACAATCCGCCGAGGCGACGACCATGCGCTTGCCCCAGAAACCAAGGTCGCATGATAGACCTCGTAGAGTCGCCCGCGATAGCCGCCCGGCCCTTCGCCTAAAATATGCATCACCGCATGGAGCACGCCATCGGTCGCCGCTAATACCTGAATCGCGTAATAAGCTTTCCCCGGCAGCACAAACGCGGTCTGGCCCTCGGACCACGTCAGTCCACCATCGTGAGAGCGAATCACCGTCACCACGTCGCTCGCGGGTTTGCCAATCGCATAAATTTCCAGCGTACCATCCGTCCGCGAGAGCAGACAGGTCTCGTTCGTCGGCGCCTCCCGAATGACCGCGGGCGCCCACCCGGCCGACGCGCTCGCGGGCGGGGCTCGCCATCTCATACCGACCGGTAGCGCAGACTCAGCGGCTCCGACCGGGAGCCACTGGCTGAAGGCAAGCATGAGACAATACGCGCGCATCGGTTCGTGAAGGAATGACCAGGTCAACGGGCCAGCATTTTCAAAACTCAGAACGCGCACCAAAAGTCACCAAAGTCCCGAAGTTCTGAAACACTTGGGGCCGAGTCCACTCCGGCGTGCCTGGGCCCGCGCGCTCCGTCCGCTTGTTGGCGCCATTCCAGTTCCGCGCGCTACCGTAAAGGGTGAGCCTTCGCGTCAAACGATAATCGAAGGACCCGTCCTGCGTGATTTGCGGCGCGACGTAAGAGTACGTTCCCGCCGGGATGGTCGCGCTCGCCGCCCCCGCGGCGCCGGTGACCTTGTAAGCGTAGGCGACATTCCAACGTACGGACCACGCACCCCGGATGTAAGTCATCCCCCAATTGATATTCTTGTGGGCAAAGGGCGTAAAATCCCGGGCGTTGGGCCCGCTGACGCGTGAAATGGTCGCATTCGTAAACGTCGAAAAACCCCGCGCCCACGCAGGTAAAAAGTAAAAAGATTGGCGCCAGCTGACCTCGTATCCTTCGATCACCGCCTCGCCGCCGTTGGTCTTGGTGATGACTTCATAATCAAGGTAATCGTCAGAAAGACCGAAGCTTTCGAGCTGCGTCAAAGTCGCCGCACTCCGCGTCTGTACAAAAAAGTTTTTAATATCCTTTCTGAAAAGACCAAAAGAGACGACGGCGCCACGCAAACCATAAGCCTCAACCGAGAGATCATAATTATCCGCCGACCACGGCTGTAATCCCGCGTTCACGATCGTCGCGGTGCGGACCGAGGAGGAGGGGTCGGAAACCGTAATACCAGGGATCAGCTCTGTCAGGTTGGGCCGACCCAGCGTCTGCGCAAAGGCCGCCCGCGCCACCAGCGAATCCGTGAGGTAATAGGTCGTGTTTAAACTCGGATAATATCCAGAGTAACTTCGCTCCGCCCGGGCGCCCCGCTCTTTATAACGCAGCTTCGCCGTCGCCATCGCATCACTCGTCACCGCCATGAGCCGGCCGCTGGCGTCACGCAGCAGATTACCACTCGCGTCCTGCTGATAAATCATACGGACGTCATCCTTCGGCCCTTCGCCGAAATCTGCCGTCTTCTCAAAACGGACCCCGCTGACCAGCCAGAGTTTATTATCGAGAAACTTTATATCGGCGCGCACATACGCTGCGGAAATCGTTTCTTCAAAAAACTTCGAGTTGAGTACGCCCGACTGGTACGCTCCGGCCTCGTTCAGCACGAACCACTCGGGGTGCGCCTTGTAGAGGTCGTAATATTTTGTCGGGCTAACCCATTTCACTTTGAGTGTATCACTGAAAAACGTCTGAGCGGAGAGCGCTGGATCCGTGAGGTCATAATCCCCGACCAAGCGGCTGGCAGTCGCTGGCGGGGAAAACGTCCAACCCTTCGCCACCGAGGTGTTGTCTTTCTGCTGACGATTAACCGAAAAACCGCCCTTAAGAATCATCGGCGCGCCCAGCTTGAGTTCTCGCGAAATATTCGCCGCAAGACTTCTCATGTCTGAAATGATTTCATTGGGCTGACTGGTCGGGGCCGCCATGACCAAGGAGGCGTTGTCGTAGGGATCCACGCCCTGGCCCGCGCGCGTCGTCGCGGTCAAAGTAGGCGCACGGCGCGAATAAATTCCATCCCAGCCCGACGCCTTAAGAATCAGCGAGCTCAACTGCAAACTACCGGTCGTGCGGAAGAATCCATGCGCCACATCCTGACGCTCGTCCCAGCTGCGTGAGAAATTCGCATACACATCAATTTTGTAGATCGAGCCGTCATGAACATAACGCGCGACCGCCGACGAGGTACCGCGGGTGCGATCGCCATACGTGGCCGATTGACGAACGTTATCATTACCCGCCGCGGCGCCCTCAGTAGCCGTCGCCCCGCCCGTCGCTCCTGCGCCCCACGTTGCTGTAAAAATATTCTGGCGGGTCGGCGTATTAATTTGCACATGTTCGAGATTCACGCGGAGGGAATTTTGGCGGTTGATTTTCCAATCAAAGGTGGTGGCCGCCAACTGGCGCTCAGTCGTCTGCAGCACATTCTGCTTGGAGTTCGTCGTCTGGATTCCGCGAATCAAGTCCCAGCCGGGCGAATCGTAATCCATATCGTAGACTCGCGTCATTTCACTGAGGTTGAGGGTGAACGCAAAGGCCTTGCTCACCGGCTGCGCATAACTCAAATCGATGCCGGGCTGGATCGCCCGCGCGCGCGAAGTACGATCACTCCCCAACCAATCACTCAAACCAGGGGCCCGTAACCGGTGGTCAGAATTATAGGCTCCATACGTGTTAATTTTCAAACTGCGGCGCGGAGTGCTGAAACCACTCTTGCCGATCACGTTCACTGTGCCGCCGACGGCGTTGGCCGGCCGATCCGGCGTCGGGACTTTGGTAATTTCAATGCGATCGACACTACCGGATGAACTCGCGGCCAGATCGAAAGAACGATCAGCGGCCGGCGAAGAAACTTCGACCCCATCCACCATAAAAATAATCCCGCTCGCCGGCAGGCCGCGAATGGACGCGCTGCCAGCCGTCTGCGGAGCGCCGACAATCGAGATTCCCGGCGTATACTTTAAGTACTCGCCGATATTCCCGTCCCCCAGATCGCCAATCTCGTCGAGGACAATCACATTTTTTATATTCGGCGCCATTTTCTGCTCATTGACCGCCGCCGCCGCCGCGCTCAAGGCCGTCGCCGCCACCACGAACCGCTCGAGCGCCACGACGCCTTTCTCACTGGCGGGGAGCGCCGACCCGGTGGCGAAGCGGAGGGCAAATTCACGGCCGACCCCACCCGAGGCCTCGGCCGTGACCACCGCCGTCTGGGTTTCCATCCCCGCGTAAGAGATCTTCAGACGTTGGGCGCCCGCGGGGACCCTGCTCAGCCGAAATTCGCCATCCCCATTGGTGAAGGCCTCCAGCGTCGTCCCCTCGATGGTGATGCGCGCATTATTCAGGTAGTTGCCGCTCTCGGCACTTTTAACCCGTCCTTCGACGGTACTCCCGAGCGTCTGAGCCCAACCGGTCTCGCCGAGTAATAGACCCATGCCAACAATTAGGATCACCCCAGCCCGTCGGGTGATGGTCGCAATATCAGCAAACCCGCAGAACGGGATGAGTGAGTTAAAGAGGAGCGGATGGGTTGATCGGTTCATAGGTTCTAGAGAATGAGCAGCGTCGGCGAGCGGCGGCGCAGCGGGCTCGCGACCCTGCAGCGAGGCACCCCGAGCCCGTCGCGAGCGGAATCCTGCGCTGAGTGAATGGGCCGCGACCCCTTTAAAGACTGGTGCGGGACGGTCCCAAGACAGTGATCGCGCCAGTCGGCCCTCATCGCCCGAGGCCGAGCCACGTCCGCGGCAGGCTTCTAAATTTTAACGAAAGCTTTTTTCCACCCACCGGACAATCGTAGTAGGTCAAAAGCACCCGTTGCCCATGAAAAGTCACGCTGGTGTAGGCGTGGGTCGAACCCGCGTTGGCCTCGATCGATTTAGGCGCACTCCAAGTCTCGCCTTCATCTCGGGAGACGGTCGCCACCAACGGGGTCCGCAAGCCGCCATGATTCGCGCCGAGCACGGTCTTCTCCGGATCGCCCCAGGTGACCACCGGGTTCCAGACCAAGAGCCAGCCACCCCCGTCGGGCGCACCCACGAGTGTCGCTGGAGACTCGGGGGACTCAATATTCCAAGGCTTCGCCTCCGACCAAGTGTCACCACCATCACTCGAAAATGCGCGCCAGATATAGCCGGTCTGCGTGCGGATAATCTGCATCACCCGGCCATCTTTTAATTCGATCAACCCTGGCTCCATCGCGCCGCGCTTGGGTGCCGAAAGCAGCGTCGCCCCGCGCGTCCACGTGAGCCCATCATCGTCGGAACGATAAACAACGGTGCGAAAATTATCATTCTTCGTCCACACTTGCGCGCTCGTGGCGATCGGCGCCAGTAGCCGGCCCGATTTTAACTGCACCACCCGCGCATTGTTCATGACATGATAACCCGTTTCCGGCGTCACCACTAACGGCGCGCCCCAGGTTTTCGTGTCATCCGTCGAGCGGCGCACCAAGAGCTTCAGATCCGTCAGGGAATTTTTCTGGAGGAAAAAAAACAGGACATCGCCGTTGCGAAGACGTTGCCACGAGACACTCATCACGTTCGCTCGGCCGATGTTTTCCTGAAGCGTGAAACGGGCCGCCCACGTACGGCCCCCATCGGTCGACTTCGCCGCGGAAATGCGCGCGGGCGCATCATCGGTCGAACCGCCATAAAAATCCGCCCAAGCCGCGAGCAACGTGCCATCCCGCAAAACCAAAATATCCGCCTCGGTATTGCGCAAATTATCATTGGTGGCGGCGGCGATGAAAGATTCGTAAATCTCCTCCGCCGCCCACCCGAGACGAGGTGTCATGATCACGCTGGCGAAGATTACCGCGGAAGCCACCGCTGCCCGCACGGCCCCGCGCGGCCGCCGGGTAGACTGAAGAAGCGGGCGGAAAGATTTCATATTCACCTGATTTTAAGCGATTCACTTACCCATGATAAAATGAGCGCAGCCGGGCTCCGCGCGATCATCACCAGAGCGGGCCTCGGCCACGAGGCTTTCATCGGATAATCCCGGCCACACACTCGGCCATGCGCCCGGCCATTTCGCGGTGACCATCGCGATTCGGGTGACATCCGTCTGTCGTCCACGCTTGCAGGCGCTGGCCCCGTTCTTGGGCGTCCGCCCAGCCGGCGAAATGATCCACCAGCGGGAGCCCCGATTGCCGGGCGACTTGCCGGGTAATTTCCATATAACGAGCCAAGCGAATATTGGGGTCTTCGCCTAGGCCGTTCCGGCGATTTTCTTCACCAAACTTGGGTGCCGTCATCAGCACCACCGCGATTTTCTCGGCCTGCAAACGCTCCACTATCGCGCGGAGGTTTTCCTCAAATTGAGCGACCGAGAGCCTCGACGCCGTTTTGCCTTCGTCGACCCAGCTGTCATTGGTGCCATACATCACCGTCACAAGTTGCGGCCGGGCCGCTACCACCTCGGACTCCAGCCGCGTCCGCGCCTGGTCCGTCCGCTCCCCGCCGATCCCAATGTTATGCACGTGCGCACGCAACCCGCGGCTGCGCAGGGCGCCCTGTAAATGGGCACCAAACGTCTCCGCCGGCGAAACCCCTGGCCGGGCCCCTTTGGTGATGGAATCTCCTAGCGTTATAATGCGCGCCGCCGGGCCATCGAGCGGCTTGGCCACCGGGCCGATAAAATCAGCTTCCCGCAACGCCACCCGCAGATCGCCCTGCATCGTGGAAATCCAAAGCCGGCCCGGCGCCGCTTCAAAAACGTACGGATAAGCGATCCAGAAGGCCCCTTCCCGCGCCCCGACCGGCGCGCGATTTATCGCGATGACTTGCGGCGAGGTCCAGGTGAGACCGTCGTTATTTGAGAAGGCGAGCGAGAGCTCCTCCCGCCGGCCCATTTGTTTTACGGGGTCAACAAAGCGGTTCCAAAGCAGCGCCAATCGCCCGCTCGCCAAGCGTACCACCATTCCCGGGGAATCACTGGCCGCGATCATCGAAGGCGAACTGCTTCCCCAAACCAGCCCATCCTTCGAGGTCATTTTCTCAAAATGGCCACGGGGCACGCGCAGTAGCAGCTCCAACTCTCCACTCTTTTTTTCAAACACGGTGCCTTCAAGTCCACCGCCGTGCGTCCCACCGTTGATCCCTTTGAGCTCAGCACCGTACGCACCCGTCGAGCCAAGATCAATCGGCGCCCCCACCTGCCAGGTTTTTCCTAAATCGTCAGATACATAGATGAGCGTGATATGCCGCCCCGGATTCGCCCGCGCTTGCTGGGAGACGAGCACCACCCGTCCCGTCCGCAGCTGAATCATCTGCCGCACCGCACCACACCACCCGTCTTGCAGGAGCACCGGTGGCGACCAAGTCTTCCCGTCGTCCGCGCTACGGGCGACGTAAACGGGGAGACGACAACCCTCTTGCGGGCCACCTTTCTGATCATCCCATTTAAACACCCGCTCCCGCTCATTCAGAAACGCGTAGAGCAAAACGCCCTCGCGCGTTCGCAACAACGCCCGCTCTTTTCTCGATTGAAAACGAACCTGATCAAAAATTTCCCGAAACGCCCACCCCTTGCCTTCATCGTGCGAGATGAGTGCCCCGCGCTCTTCCATTCCCCAAATCGCCCCGTCGCCCACCCTGACAAACGGCCCGAGCGGCGCCCCCCGCAGGGTCTCCACTTGGTCGGCTCGTACCAACTCTGCACGGGCGACCGGGCCCAGCAGCGCGAAAAAGAGTAATAACCGCATCATGAAGTTATAAAGCAGGACCATCCGCCCTTTCAGCCCCGAGGCAATCTCACCCAACTGGTCATTCCATCTGCCACTAATTCCCCATTGAGTTCGCCCCGTCGGCCGGCTCACTCACCCCTCTCAATCTTAATTAAATTTCTCATGCGCCCTTCCCTCATCCGCTCGCGTATCCGCCAAGGCAAGACCGCTCGTATCGCCTGCATGTACTATCCGAGCACCCTCATGCCGGCCCACGCCGCGCGAGCCGGCTTCGACGCCATTTGGCTCGATAGTGAACATAGCACTTGGGAGCGCCACGAGCTGCAGCGCATGATCGCGATGCACCACCTCGCCAACATCGACTGCATCGTCCGCACCGGCAGCCGTGAGGCCACGGATTTGTACCATTTGCTCGAGGACGGCGCGACCGCCCTGATGTGCCCCCTTGTCAACACCGGCGCCCAAGCGGCCGCCCTCGCCCAAGCGGTCAAATTTCCACCGCTCGGACAACGCGGCCTCGACGGCGCCGGCCTCGATAATCAGTTCTATCTCGACGGCACCCTCACCTATCCCGCCGCCGCCAACGCCGAGACCTTTCTCATGGTGCAAATCGAGACGCCCGAGGCGCTCGCTAATATCGACGCCATCGCCAGCACGCCCGGCCTCGACGGTCTCTTCATCGGCCCCGGAGATCTCTCGCTGCGACTCGGCTGCCCGTTAGATTGGAAAAACCCCAAGATGATCGCGGCGCAAGCGACGGTGGCGGCTGCCGCCAAGCGACACGGGGTCGCCTGGGGCCGACCTTCCGGCACCAGTGAGGATATCGCCGAGCTGGCTCAACAGGGAGCCCAACTCATCGCCCACGGCAGCGATTTCGGTGCGATCATGAAGATGCTGCCCGCCTTCGCCAAAACCCTGAGCGACGGCCTCGGCGAGCGCTAATCCGCTCCTGCGGGGCGACGGCGCCACCCGCCCGCACCGATCGGCACCGCGCGCGCTCGCGCACACGGGTGCCCGTGCCCGCTACCGGCCAACGGCGCGGGATCTCGGGCCAAGCCTACCGCGCGACTTCCTGCGGGTAGGCCACCCCAGAGCCACCGACGATCATCGGCCGACCAGGCCGGCCAACGAGACCGATGCCGAGCACCCTGAAACGGCCGGGGCTCCCGCCCGCCCAAAGCCGACCTCACGCCATCGGGGGCGATGATGGCGGCGAGGGTGGTGGCAACTTCTCCGCGGGATCCGTCGCTTTTTCGTAGCGATCGCACCGCCCGCCGGGCGGGTTCCAGTCCGCGCGCGTGCGGACGTCTTGGTCACCCGCCACCGCCCCGACGGCCGAGTGCCCCGCCGCCGCTCCCACTGGGCGCATCTCCCACCAACATCGACCTAAGTGGTCGTGCTCATGGTCGATCACAAAGCCCGCCTCTTTCATCATGGGCCCAATCCAGCCGATACAATGATCACAATAGTCGTGATAGCTTTCGAGGCCGTTCCGCAGTAAAAAACCCTTCGAGGGGCAGTCGTGCATATCGACGCGAAACACCTCCGGTTTTGCCGTGATGGCGAAACCCAGCTCGGGCGATTCCTCCACCAACGTGTGGCCCCAATATTTCGCCATACCCGCAAAACCTTCGCGCAAAATCAGCTCACGCGCGTGCCGCTGGCTGTCGTGATTAATCGCCTCATCCCAATAGGCCCGCACTAGGCCGGGCCCACCTTCACGTTCCAACCAGTCAAACGTCCACTCGTAATGCCCGCAGAAATCGTAACAACCGATCATAAACGAGCCTCCGCGATACTCTGCATATCCTGCACGGGCAACTCCGCGCTCGGCCGCACATAAGTGTGGCGGCAGCTGCCATTCCCACCCGCGAGTCGCATCGTCAATCCAGCGGCCTCCGCCCGAGCCACCCCGAGAAAAAAACAATGCTGACAATACTCCCTCACTATCTCGCGTCCACCCGCCCGGAGGTGCTTGATGGCCGGGCACGCGTGCACCACGACTTCGACCCGATCGGGCAACTCCTCCACCGTCACAACCCCGCCCGGCTCCGCTGCAAAAAAATCCCGCCAATAACGCGCGACGGCCCCCAGCCCACCGCGGCGCCACTGCTGGTTAACCGGCGCAAAATATCCCCGGCCTAACTCCTCCAGATAACGCCGCCACCCAGCCAACCCGAACCGCGCGATGAGAAAACGGAAGGTCGCATTCGTCGCAAAATAGAAATCCGCCGAGCCTTGCGGCTTGGTATCCCGATAGGGCAATGCAGAGGGGTCGTTTGAACTCATACGTCGCTTAGGAAGGCACGGTTAATCGCGATGCCGAGCTCAGATTTGCCGCCGGGTGAGCGCGACCCGCCTCATTTAATCTCATAGTCTCAAATCAAACTTCGCTTCGACGTAAAAACAAGTTCACTCCACTGGTAACTAACTATGAACAGTCCTTCTGGCACGTTCGACCTGCCACGGCGATCTTCGCTTTCTGTCCAGGCGGCCGCCGCGATCCGCAAAGCCATCGATCAAAACAAGTGGCGCGAGGTTCTTCCAAGCGAACGACGCTTGTGCGAACTGCTCCAAGTCAGCCGACCCACCATTCGCACGGCAACGCAGCTGCTGGCCAAAGAGGGCCTTCTTGAAATTCGCCACGGTCGGAACCACCGGATCCTCGCGTCCCGTCGCCGGAAAGAGGCCTCCTCCAGCCGCCTTATACTCATCATTTCGCCTCAAAACATCTCGGAAATCACGGCGACCACCTGGCAAGGGCTCAGTGAAATGCGGGGCGATCTCGCGCTGCATGGCTTCGCCACCGAGGTCATCCGCCCGCCTCCCGGTGGCTCGACCCAACGAAAAAAAATTCAGCGATTCCTCCGACAGACCCGGGTGCTTTGCTGCGTCCTGATCTCCGTGAGTCGAGAACTGCAGGCTTGGTTTTCCCAACAGGCGATTTCCAGCCTCGTCGTCGGCTCTTGCCACCCTGAGATCGCTTTGCCTTCCCTCGATGTCGACTATCGCTCAGTTTGCCGGCACGCCGCGGGAATTCTCCGCAGCCGGGGTCATCGGCGCATCGCCTTTCTCGTACCCCATTCCGAGATGGCCGGCGATCTCGCCAGCGAAGCGGGATTTCTCGAGGGCCAGCCCCCTAAAAGCAAGACGAGCGATTCAGCCCACCTGATCATCCGCCACAACGGCCGGTCCGATCATCTCCTCGCCAAGCTCGAGACCCTGCTCAATTCCTCACAACCACCAACCGCTCTGCTCGTCGCCAAACCCGCCCATACCCTTTCCGTTATCACCCATCTCTTGGCTCGCGGCCTCCGCGTACCGCACTCGCTTTCACTCATTGCTCGCGATCATGACCGCATCTTCGGGGACGCAATCTCACACTATCACTTCACCGAAAAAATCTTCGCCCAACGGCTCACTCGCCTCATTTTACACTTGGTCAGCAACGGAAAGTTACCGCCCGCGCCCAACTTCATTTTTCCGAGGTACATGGCCGGCCGTACCGTCAAACCGCTCTCGCCTTGAAACGCACGGCCAAACATCGCGACGCTGCCTCTCTTTTAGCGGAGGAGTCTTGGTCTCAATTCGCGCTTCTCGCCGGCGATCGCGGACCCAACCGCCATGCTCACGCATCACGATATTCCCGAAAGATGATCTCATAATAAATGAGCGCAGCGCGCGTCCCGACCAAGGCAGCGGGTCCAGGGAATAACACCCCAGTCCTCCTGCCGGCCTTGGCTCGATTGAAAAATCTTCCGACCTCAATTTGCCCTGGTCTTTTCGGGCCTGCCCGAGAGCGCGGTAGCGCCGCCCCATCGTGGCGTGATCGCCAACCCAGCTGAGCAGCAGGCCAAAGCCAGCATGCGTTGCCAAGCCCGCCCACCGCACGACCAAGCCTCGCGGATCGAGGGTGATAAATTTTTATTTTTTCCCATCATCACGCGCGTCGTTTGCCCTGGCCGACGACGCCTCCGCCGGAGCCGCCAGCACCGCCGCCCCAAGGCCGGAGCTGAGGCGATCACGGCCACCCTCACGACACGAAAAGCGGCCGCCAGCTTCGAGCCCTCGCGCGGCGCAAAACCCAATTGTGCGTGGCCACGCACAATTGGCCGGCCCCATTTTCAACGCCCCACCCACCCGCGTGCCGTCCTTTCCCCGACCGCCTTTCCGACCATCGCCCCGCTCGCCTCAGCCTCTGACGCTGGTTCAAGGGACTGAACCGCGGGCCGACCAGAGGCCGAGGCGGTTGCGCTCCGCGTCCGGATTCCGGGAGTACCGAAACGCCGAACGGGCGCTGCTGGCATCGTGGTGCCAACGGCCGCCCCGGACCAACCGACCCGGACCCGATGCTGCCGCCCCCCCGTGAATCCGGCCCCGCGGCAAGTCCGCTCTGGCTCGAGCAAAATGCGCGCGGCTGGCAGGCGGCGAATGCAAAAGACCGCGCCACCTGACGCCACCTGCCCGATTTCAGCGGTGGAGCTCTCCGTTGGCGGCGCGCTCAAACGGGCTCACGCGCTGACGGGCATGAGGAGGATTTCCGCATCTTCCATCGGCGCTCCGCATCTTTCATCGGCGGTGCGCATCTTTCATCGGCGGTGCGCATCTTTCGTCGGCGCTCCGCATCTTTCGTCGGCGCTCCGCATCTTCCATCGGCGCTCCGCATCTTCCATCGGCGGTGCGCATCTTCCATCGCCGCTCCGCATCTTCCATCGGCGGTGCGCAGAAGGGGCGGCCTGGCCCAGTCTTCCTGGCACGAGGGATAACCGCGGAAGCGCACGGTGCGGGCTTGGTGCGGCCAAACCACGAAATCGACTTTCCGGTCCAGCAACGGGCTAATAAAAAAATCGCCCAGGCGGCGCGATCGGCCAACCGCCACCTCGCTGGCCTGCGACCAGACCGGCCGTTTGGGCGGGAGCGTCAGATCGGGCCGCTGCCAAGGGCCGTCGACCCGCGCCGAGGCTCCGCGAATCGCGCGTATCCAAAAATTCATGACGAAGCGCTCCGGTGCCGGACCGCCGAAGCAGGCGCGCGGGCGGTCGTCGATCAGACGGGCTTGGCGTGGCCGACCGCCCCCGCCGCTCTCGGGGAATCGAGCCCATTTGCCCGAGCCTAACCGCCGCCCCGCCCGGCGCCTCCCCTGCCCCAATGCGCCCGGGTAAATCCAGTTTCTCCGCCGCAAAACTCCTTGTGCACCCGATCGCTTCAGGCTCTCCCTTTCCGTGATTAAAACCATCCACTTAATCCCATTGATCAGCGTGGCAGGTGTCGTCATGCAAAGAACCGGTAGCCATTTCCTCCCCGCATTTATTCCCAACCATGAAACGACTCTCTACGTCACTTGTTTTGTTCGCATTCGCAACCACCGTCATCACCGCGGTTCGCGGCGCCGACTCCTTCACCCCCGCTCCCGGGTTCGTGAGTCTCTTTAACGGCAAGGATCTCACCGGCTGGTGTTATCGCGACGGGGCGAAGACCGACGAAAAAATTGCGGATGCGTTTGCTGGCAAGGCCGCCGCGACTGACGGACGGTTCTCCGCAAAGGACGGTGTGCTCATCGTGCATCCCAAAACCCCGCGCCTCGCCCAAAAATTGTGGACGACCAAGGAATTTCCAAAGGACTTTCTGCTGCGGCTCGAATTTCGCGCAGCGGTCGGAGCCGACAGCGGCATATTCATCCGCAAGCCGCAGCTCCAATGCCGCGACTACCTCGTCGCCGGCCCCGACAAATACAAGACGTTGAAAAAATACCGGGCCCAAGACTGGAACGTCATTGAGATCACCGTGAAGGACGGCGTGGCGCATTGCACCTGCAACGGCGAGGTGCTCGAGCTCGCCCTGAAAGTTCCTGCCACCGGCCCGATCGGACTCGAAGGAGATACCGGCCAAATGGAGTATCGGCGCATCCAGCTGAAAGAACTGCCGTGATCCGCCCGGGGGCCATCGCCGGGAGCCGCCGCGCCTCATTTCCTCGCAAACCATGCCCGGACCGACGCATCGATCTGCCCTCGTCGCGCTCGGACTGGCTCTGAGCGGCGCCGTCACCCTCTCAGCGCAATCGCCCGCGGGTGATGACGTCGTCAAGCTCGATGCTTTTAATGTTACGGCCTACCACGGCAAGATTCCCATCATCGACGGCTTCACCGGCAAAGACTATGAGGGTACCAACGAGGTCGTCTTCAGTTTCGCCCAATCCTTCAATAAACTGCTGCTCGGTTATCACAGGAAACTGGTCATCGATGAAAGCAAACACCTGCAGTTCCGAATCAAACTCGGAAAAGACTTTGATCGGGAAATGGCGCAATTCAACGCCGCGTTCGGATTCGGCCCGTTCACGCTGGATGAGTCGACTTGGTTGCGACGCGAACGGGCCATTATTTCTCGGCTGATCAAAGAACCTTTTTTCAAAATCAAATCGCTGGTCGTTTGGGACCTGGACCGTCTGAACAAAATCGCGCCCAACAAACCGGAATCCAAATACGCGAGCGATATTCGCTTTAATCCTGAAACGACCGCGTGGGAGCGGCGCATCACCGATCGCTGGGAGGTGTTTTTCTTCAACAACCCGAGCAGCCGGAACGGTTCGTTCGCGACCGACAAGACCCAGGGACTCAATCTCGACACCCTCAGAGGTTTTCACTTCATCGAGCGAGGCCTGCCCGTGCAGGTTCCGTCCCATGCCTTCAAGGAGGTTAGTCTCACCTACCCTATCTTCTATTCTGACGACCGAACCGGGGAAAAAGAACTCACGCGCTTGCAACAGACCTTGGTCGCAAACCTGTATTTCATCTACGATCCGTTCAGCTGGATGGCACGCCGCGACACCCGTTTCCGCGGAGGATTCAGCCAAGACTGCCGAGATCACATCAAGGCCCAACGCATCTACGTCGACGACCGCGAATGGTTCGATCAGGTTTTCTCACGCTTCCTCTCGGACGTCATCACCAGCAAGCTCCAAGGCGCCGACGAAATTTATTCTCTCCACATGTTGAGCAAGCGCTTGAGCGAGAGCCCCCGCGTCCTCGGTCTGGGCTTGGACCTCCTGAATTGGAACAAGGGTGAAAAGCGTGAAGCGATCAATCAGCCGGAAGCCGCCGCGCTGATTTCTGCAGAGAACCCTGCGGGGTTTCGCTACGTCATGATCGACGCCTATCAGCGCTTGGGTGAGCCCTTGATTGAGAAAATCAGAGTCCGGCTCCTTGCCCAGAAAGATGCCCGCCGAGCGATCAACGGCCAAGCGATGCTCACCCAAATCATCGAGGAACTCTCGGGCCTGCCCTACCCAGAGTTTGCCCAGCGCGCCAAGGCCTCCCAAGAGGCTCATCTCGCCCGCCACAAAAGGGAGCTTCCGATCCCACCCCCGCCCACGACACTCAACCCCAGCAAGGACTGAGCACCTACCGCGCTCCAGCATTTTTTACCGCCCATCTTTTTGCCGGCCCTTCCCCCGATTTCCTGAGGACCCCCGGCGTCATTCATTGGGCCAATATCACTCACAGCCAGGTTACCTTCACACCCATTCGCTGACCTCTTATCCGGCAAAAAAATGTGCGGTAAAAGATGAGGACCTCTCTTCTCAGCATTTTTTACCGCCCATCTTTTTGCCGGCCCTTTCCCCGATTTCCTAAAGGCCACCGGCGTCATTCATTGTGCCAATATCACTCACAGCCAGGTTACCTTCACACCCATCTTACCTTTCCAGCCATTCGCTGACCTCTTATCCGGCAAAAAAATGTGCGGTAAAAGATGAGGACTTCTCTTCTCAGCATTTTTGTTCTGCGTCGGGCTATTCCCTGAAAACGGATGCCGTTTTTTTCTCAATGATGGCGGCCGTGATCCCATAATCTCCGGGCCAAGCGTGGTGCAAAATAGATTCATGCTTGCTCCGACCTCGGCGTGGTGTCCCGTCTCTGCGGTGCAACCTTCCGTTCAGGCTCCCCAGCCTTTGACACCGCAGAGACTGGGCAAAAACACCGAGCATACCCAAGGCAGTTTGGCAAAAAAATGGGGGGCAGAAAATCCCGGTCAGAGGTTGCAGAATTTTTCTGCCCCATCTTTCTGCCAAAAAGATGGGCGGTTTAAGCCCAAGCCCCAACCAGGCCGGAGGATGGGGGCATTATTCCTCTGTCATACCGCGCGCTCCTCCCATTTATCATGATAACGGCTCAGGTCGATTCCCGGCCATCACGAGCACCGATCACCTCTGGCGCGTTGTCCAAAGGGGTCCGCCCATAGTGGTCCGCACAGTCCCCTGTGCGGCTCCGAGTCAGGAGACGCCCCTTCCTGTTCTGCGTCGGGCTATTCCCTGAAAACGGACGCCGTTTTTTTCTCAATGATGGCGGCCGTGATCCCATAATCTCCGGGCCAAGCGTGGTGCAAAATAGATTCATGCTTTCTCCGAACTCGGCGTGGTGTCCCGTCTCTGCGGTGCAACCTTCCGTTCAGCCGCCCCAGCCGTTGACACCGCAGAGACCCGGCAAAAACACCGAGCATACCCAAGGCAGTTTGGCAAAAAAATGGGGGGGGCAGAAAATCCCGGTCAGAGGTTGAATAATTTTTCTGACCCCATCTTTCTGCCAAAAAGATGGGCGGTTTAAGCCCAAGCCCCAACCAGGCCGGAGGGTTGGGGCATTATTCCTCTGTCCCCATTCCTCTGTCCTACCGCGCGCTCCTCCCATTTATCATGAATCAATCTTCCGAGAATATCGTGACGCGCTCCACCAAGGCTTCTCCTTTTCACCGCCACTTTGACTCTTCACATTCTGGCCGCGGCGCAAGGTGCGGAACCCAGCTTGGCTGTGACCAAGCCGGCGCCAGCGGCCTCCTTGGCGGAAGCGACCCCGCTCAATCTGTCGGCGTCGGACCGGGTCTCCGTCGCGCTCGACGCCGCCTCCATCCCTCCCCGCAAATTCAGTTTCCGAGCGCTCAGGGCCCCGTCTGATGGGGCGGGAGGCGGTTGAACCGCTCCCCAGAAAATCCCATTTTCGAGCGACTTCCCCTGACGGGGACCCGCCGCTTCGCCTCACCTCACTCGTTCGCCGGTCGGCCCATCACTCTGGCTTCCCCGATGTTCACTGATCCGCGCGGCGTTAAGACGTATTTTTTCAGAAACGCATCCACCCGGGTGTAGAACGCGATGCTCAGTTCCTCTTTGCGGAAACCGTGCCCCTCTTTTTCCTCGACGACCATTTCAAAGGTTTTGCCGGCCTGCTTGAGGGCGGCCGCCATCCCGTAGCCTTGGTCGATCCGGACTTGAGTGTCGTTTTTCCCGTACGCCATTAACACCGGTGCAATCATGCGATCCGCGAAGAAAACGGGCGAGGTAGCGCGGAGTCGTTGCCGATCCGCTGCGTTATCGAGGTCACCAAGGCGGGTCGCAAACCAGTGGCGTGACGTTTTTGTTTCCTGGTCACTGATCTTGTCAGCGATGTTGACCCGGCCGAGAGTGTTAATGCCGGCACAGTAGAGCTCCGGCGTAAAGGTGAGGCCCGCCATCGCCGCGTAGCCACCATAGCTGGCGCCAGAAATCACCACGCGCGCCGGATCAGCCAGGCCCTCATCGATCGCCCACTTCACGGCGTCAGTCAGGTCGTCCTGCATTTCGAGGCCCCATTTTTTCCAGCCGGCCCGCTCGAACCTATCGCCATATCCACCGGAACCACGGAAGTTCACCTGCAGCACCGCGAAACCGCGATTGGCGTAAAATTGCACCTCTGAGTTGAAGCCCCAACTGTCGCGCACGCCGTAGGGCCCGCCATGAGGATGGATGATCAGCGGCAGCTTTTTCGGCTCTCGCCCCACGGGCAACGTGAGATAAGCGTGCAGCACGAGGCCATCACGTGCCTTGATCGTCATCGGCTGCATCGGCGCCATCTGATCGGGATCGATGCCGGGCTTCAATACAGCGAGCTCTTCGATCTTCTTCGTAGTGGCATCGAAGAGGTAATACACACCAGGATCGCGGTCGCTAGTCGCAGAAATCAGGCGGCGGGAACCATCGGGGGAGGCAAGCAGGAGCCGATTGGCCGTACCGCGGAGCGATTGGTCGATCCGCTGCTGGAGCGCCTCGCTTTCAGCCGCGAGCCAGTGATAGCGGGGGCGGTCTGCATTGATCGAGACGGCCACGACCTTTTTGATGACCTCGTCCCAAATCACATTCTCCGCGTCATAGATCGGGTCGCCGTAGACTAATCCTCCCAGCGTGCGGGTCTCCGTGTCGAAGCGGTAAACCGCCGTCGTGTCGCGCCCGAGATTGGAGGCGACAAACAGCGTGCGATCATCGCCGTCGAAGGAGATCGGCCGCCAACCCGGAGCATCTTCTTGGTGACTGTGCACGGGCGTCAACGTGCCCTTGACCGGATCGCGCAGCAGCACCGTGGTCGTCAGGCCTTGCACGGCCACGGCGGCGCGCACCACTTGCGAACGATCCAAGATCCAGCGGCGGACCCAGCCCGGATTGGAAACGGCCAAGCTGAGTTTGCCGGTTTTGAGATTCATCAGGCAAACATCGGGGCCCTGCGCACCAGAAAGATTACCCAAGACCAGGATATTCTTGGGATCCTTCGGGAGCCGCGCGAGCAAACCACGGAACTGCGCGTTGGCCGTTTGCTCCGTGCCCGCCTCGCTCGCGCCACCCACCAACAACACGCGCTCCGTGCCGTCGCGATTCAAAGCATAGACGGTGGCGCCGGGCTCACCGTCGCTGGTCTTCGTGAAAATAATCCGCTCGTCGTTCGCCCAGAGCAACGACCCGACATCATTGTCCTGGAAATCGGTGAGCAGATTTTTCGTTTTCTTCTCAAGGTCGATCACGGCGAGATTCATCCGGCGCGCCAACGGCACGAGGCACGCGATCCGTTTACCGTCCGGGGAAAACGTGATCTGCGCGATGTTTGGTTTTTTGAAAAAAACATCTACCGGCAGCTCCGGTGGGGCCGGCACGGCGAATGTCGCCAAGACGAACGCAGATCCGCCCAGACCCAAACCGATCCGAAATCGTTTCAACATGGAATCAAGGAATAACATCGGAGGAAAAAAACGCGCACCGCCGGGATGACAACGCGCCGTCGAAGCCAAGCCCCCCGCGCGGCCGCGACTAGAATTCGCGCCGCACCCGGACGGAGGCGGCGGCCCCGAGGGCGCCGGCGCCGTAGAGGCGATCCTCAAAGCCGATCGCCCGCCAGCCGAGGGCCGGGGGGCGTTTGTTCAAGACATTAGTTGAACCTACCGTGATACTCATTTTCTTAAATCCCCGATAGCTGATCGAAGGATTGATGATCGTGTAAACATTTTCGCCCCAGCCTGGCGAGGCCCAGTTGTCGTTGAAATATTTTCCAACGACGTCAGCCGTGACCCGCGCGCTGAACTTTTTGTAGAGCCAACTCGCGCCGTAATTGTAACGCCAACGAATGTCGTAGGCGAGACCCGTGTTGTCGAAGAAGCCGAGGCCGGTGCCAGCATCGGATCCTTTCTTGATCACCTGCGTCACTTCGGCGCTAAAAGTGAAACTGCCCAGGCGCGTGTTGCGAAGCGCGTAGCGCACCCCGTAGTCGGCCCCGCGATAAAGCTGCAGACCAAGATTGTTGGTGATGGAA
Organism: Opitutus sp. GAS368; assembly: GCA_945903465.1. GTDB lineage: Bacteria > Verrucomicrobiota > Verrucomicrobiia > Opitutales > Opitutaceae > ER46. The sequence goes on along the minus strand of CAMDOF010000018.1, from coordinate 6,208 downwards.
GCGATCGCCGTGATCGGACCGGGATTCGCCACGGAATTATCGCGGGTGATGGCGTCAGGAAACAGCCGCCGGCCCTCGGCCGAAAGCAAATAAGTGGCCCCCAGCGAGGTAATCACGTTGGTGATCTGGACATCAAAGAAATCGGCACTGAAGCTCAGCCCCTTGACTGCCGGGACCTCAAACACGGCGCCGGTGTACTGCACCTTACCCTCTTCGGGCTTGAGGTTCGGGTTGCCGCCGACCCGCGTGGGTAACTGGCGGGCCGCATCCTGCGGGCGCAACGGATCAAGGAGGCTGCCGCTCGTCACCGCGTTGGACTGGGGCGCGTAGAGCTGGCCTAGATCCGGGGCTTTGAACGACTCAGAGTAGGAGCCGCGCAGGATGACGTTAACAAACTTGTTGGCGGGCCCGCGCAGCTTGGCGCCCACCTTCGGTTTAGTCGTCTTGCCAAAATCGCTAAAACGCTCGTGGCGCGCCGCGAACTGAAAATCCAGCCATTTTTGCAACGGGGCGGTCAATTCGACATACCCGGAATGACTCCTCCGGGCGCCCTTGTAGGGGGTCGTGGCGGTAAACCCAATGTAGTTATTGGGCTCCGGGTTGGAGAAAAGCTTGTCCTGGCGATGTTCATAACCCGCCGCGAGCCCCAGCTCCCCCGCGCCCTTGAAGGGCAACTGATAAAAGCTACCAGTCACCGAGGCATCATAGCTTACGCTACTGATTTCGCCGTCGAGACCACGCGACCGAGTGTAGAGAGTTTTTTCAAGATCTGGATTGTCGGAGGGACCGAAGGGATTGTAGGCGGTCGCGCGAGTGGTTCCATTCAGGGCGGCCTGCAGGTCCGCGGCGCGCATCAGATCCGAGTCGCGCATCGTTTCATTCTTTCCATAACTCACCGCAGTTTCCCAGTTCCAGATCTGCCGCAGCGTGCCGCGCAGGCCAGCGACCGCCGAAAGCGTGTTGCTGATAACTTCCCGCTTGGGCATGAGGTCACCCCGAAAAGTAAACGGCGCGGCCGAGGTTGTATTGGTGAGCGACAAACCGGTCGGATTATAGGGGTTGGTCGCCGGAAAGGTGATGCCCGCGAGGGATGTCGTGAAACCGTAGGGCTGTAACTCGTAATGGGTGAGACTACGGCTATACATCGCATTCGTAAAAGCCGTCACTTGCGGGTTGAGCACCCGCAAGATGCTGGCGTAGCCACCACCACTCTCGCTCGAGGGATAGACTTGGGTAACATTGGCAAAATCGTAACGATTGGTATTGGGAATACCTGCGCTGGCCGTGCCGATATTGGTGAAATTCGCCTTGGTCGGATTGGCCGTACCGACGCCATTCGGAATAATGTAGAAACCCGAGGCGGTGCCGAGACCCGCGGCCGTCGCCTGCGCCGCACTCAGCGAGAGATACGAGGGGTGAAAGATCGTGCTGTTAAAATTTGTTCCCTTCGGACCGAGGTAGCGGTAGTCCGTGGTCGTGACACCGTAGTCGCTAATAAAACTCGCATGCCGACTCTGCAGAGTGGCGCCCCCCGTGATTTCCCAACCGTCGCGAGAAAGGCCGGTGAAGATACTGACGGTCTTCCTCAGCGTATCATGCCGGAGAGTGTTACTGAGCGTGATATCGATCGACGAGCCCTCGTAGTTTTTCTTCAGAATCATATTAAAAACGCCGGTGATCGCCTCCGAACCGTAAATCGCCGACCCGCCGTCCTTCAGAAATTCGATGCGGTCGATCGCCGACTGAGGAATACTGTTGAAATTAAAGACGGTCGCTGGGGTGCCACCTGAACTTTGGGTCAAGGCATAGGGAATGGCTCGTCGGCCATTCACGAGGCTCAGCACGCGATTAGACCCCAGTCCGCGCGGATTGATGGTAACGGCACCCGTAACAAAACTCGCCGCGGTAAACTCGGAATTTCCCGTGCCATTGTTGTAGGGGAGACTCTGCATGAACTCGCCGAGCGTGGTGTAGCCCTTTTCCTCGATGGCGGCGGCGGTGAAGGTGACGACGGGGGAGGTGGTCTCGTAGTCGAGGCGTTTGACGCGTGAGCCCGTGACCTCAAAGGCCTCCAACTTTTTTAACTGAGGATTCTCTTTACCCTCCTCCGGTTTTTTCAGCTCCTGCGCGGAGAGTATGCTCGGCGAGAGGGTGGCCAAGAGGCCAAAACAAAGGGCACGGACGGCGGAGACGATACGAGGATGGTTCATTGGCTAGCGTGGTCGCTCGGTGACATTTCAGGCCGACGCGTGGACGGCGACTGAGTCGACAAACGATCATTGCTGAAATCAAGGCGGTTTTTTGGCAAATGCCATCCGCTGGCGCCATCCGCTTGCGCACATCCGCTGGAGCGCATCCACTGAAGCCATCCGCTTGCGCACATCCACTTGCGCGCATCCGCTGGCGCCATCCACTGGAGCCATCCGCTTGCGCGCATCCGCTGGAGCCATCCGCTTGCGCGCATCCACTTGTGCGCATCCGCTGGAGCGCATCCACTGGAGCCATCCGCTTGCGCACATCCACTTGCGCGCATCCGCTGGAGCGCATCCGCTGGCGCCATCCGCTGGAGCGGAGCCAGGGCTGGACCGATCGCGGTTGCCCCTTGGACTTTAATCCTCGGTCAAGATAACCGGACCCCCGCGATCGACGCCAACCGGCCGCACCGAACATCCCGTTTCCAAGCCGCGCTCAGCTCTCTCGGTAAACGATTCGACCGCATTGGTCGCAGGTGGGCAACTGGCCGGCGGGATCGTTAGCCTTGCCGCGGACGGCCGAATCGACCTCGCTCGAGACCTTCAAGTGGCAACCACCACACTTGTCTCCGTTGAGGGAAACGACAGCGGGAACGTTCCGGGCCACGATCCGATCGTAGAGCTTAAGTTTGAGGACATCGACGGGCGCTCGAGCCAGCGCGAGGGCCGCTTGCACGGACCCCAGTTCCGCCGCGAGGCTAACATCGCGTTCACGCAACGTGCGGATGCGCGTCTCGTGGCCCGATATATTGGTCTTAAGATCACTCTCGGCGGCGACAAACTTCCGCTTGGCCTCGTCGATTGAGTACATGATTTCCAACTCCTGCCCCTCCATTTCACTGATCTGCGACTGGATGGTGGCGATTTCGTGACCAAGAGCTTGGTACTCATCATTTTTTCGCACGGAAAGCTGCTGAGTTTTGTAACGACCCATTTTATCTGCGGCCGAACCAATCTCCGTCTCCAAGACTTTTTTCTTGGCCTCGAGTTCGCGCATTTCGGTTCGAGCGAGATCAATGGCGGCCTTTTCGGAGGCTATTTTTTGCTCCACCCGAGAGATATCGACGGGGACGGCTTTTAGCTGAGCCTCCAGTCCAAGCCGGCGCAAATCGCGATCTTGAAGAATGAGCAAAGCTGCAATCACTGGGTTCAGCATAAAATTTAGTCTGGGGTTCAGGGAGTGACCGTCAAATGAAAGTCACGGCAATAGCCCAGCAACGAGCGCGCGCGGTAACTGCTCAGCTCGATTCCCGGCCATCACGAACACCGATCCCCTCTGGCGCGGTGACCAAAAGGGTCCGACATAGTGGTCCGCACAGTCCCCTGTGCGGGTCCGAGTCAGCATACGCAGGCCTTCCGCACTCGATCCCCACGAGGCATCGCAAGGTAGGGGCAAAGTGCGGCTCTGATTCAGGAGACGCCGCTTCCGCACAGGGGACTGTGCGGACCACTTTCGCCGACAGCCGCGTACTGCCCCACTCGCTAGGCTCGGCCGGCAAAGTCCGGATCAACGCGAGGTCCCCGCCCCACCCAACTCCCGGCCTTAAATCACCCTGCTTTCCTCCTTGGACGAAGGCTACCCGCTCTCCGCAGTCCGAGTTTAGCCTAAAATTCTGCGTTCTTCGCGTAACGTGCGCGTTCACCGTCAGCGTTTTCCATCCTGAGCAGTTACGATTGTTTTTCAAATCCCCGGAGCTTGCTTCGGGGATTTTTACTCTGCGAACAGACCTTCACTAAAAGCGGCCGTGGTTTTTTAAGCGGCTCCCGGGCGCGAGTGTTTGGTCAGCGGGCGCGTCATGCAATGGACACCAATCCTCGCGTAAGTTCAGGCGCCTCGCAGCACCCTTTGAAAAATCGTCCTGCCAGCAAAATCGTCCTGCCCAAATTTCCAGCGTTGGTTTCGGGCCCGCCCAAGGCCTCGGTGGTCGCGATCCTGGCGGGAGGGGTAACTTCGCCGCTGGTGGGCACCAGCGCGAAAATCAGGATAGGTCTGGGATTTATTCTTTGAGCGTCCCCGAAAGGGTGAACGAACGTCTGCAATTACGAATAGCCATCCCTCAACAAATTCAGATTTGGATTTGCTGGGTAGCCGCAGACTCCGAGGCGAACCCGCGCCGCTGCTGGCTTTGGAGGTCTGAGTTGCCGCGGGCGATTCCGGGCCGAAACTGCGCGGCGGTTCCGCATATTCTTCTAATTTCAGCTTGTTCCGTTTTTCGGGGGAGGCACGGTATTGCCCTGTGACTGATTCATCGATCCCCGCGCCTGCCCCCCGAAGTAGCTTCGGCGAGGCCTCGCGCGCGAGGCCGGCGATGAGGGCGGCACATCCCCATGAGTCCGTCCTCGTTGGGTTGGTTTCCGTAAATTTGATTTTCCTCCCTTGGGCGCTCGGCGGTATGAAAGAGTGGAGCCAATTCATCAGTTTGGCGCTCAGCGGGTGCGCTCTGCTCTTTGCGTTGCTCCCGCGAAACTACGACGATCGCTCGGACGGCCAACCGGCTTTTCGCCTGCAGACTTGGCCGCGACTGCTGCGCTTTCCCATTTTCTGGCTGGGGCTCCTCTTGTTCGCTTACATCACCGTCGGTGCGCTCAACCCCTCTTGGGTGTACGCCACGGATGGGACTTCGTGGTGGATGGTGAAAGTCGCCGCCAACGCGTGGCTCCCCGCTGGCGTGCAGGTGCCTTTTGAGATGTGGGGCCCTTGGCGGATGCTGCTGATTTACGCATCCGTTTGGATGCTGGTCTGTGCCGTCTGGACCGGCTTTTCGCGAAGGCATTCCATCCAGGCGGTCCTTCTGGCGCTCAGCGGGAGTGCGGTCCTGCTGGCCTGCCTTGGCTTGGCGCAACGCGCGACGGGCGCGACGAAGATTTTTTGGCTATGGGAGCCCCCTCACGGAGCGTCTTTTGTCGCCAGCTTTATTTACAAGAATCACGCCGGCGCCTATTTTTGCCTGCTGTTCACCCTGACGATCGGGCTGGCGTTTTGGCTCTACGAACGCGGGGTCAGGCGGCTCGACAAATCTAGCCCGGCGGGGCTTTTCACGTTCTTTGCGGCCGTCATCGCGGCGGTCGTTTTTTTCTCGTACTCACGTACCGCGGCGTTGCTCGTCGCCCTGTTTGTCCTCTTTGCGTTTGGGGTTTTTGTGTGGCAGTCTCTTCAGCGCGTCGGCGGGGGCGCGGGCCGCCCGGTGATGCCCGTGGTTTTCGCAACCCTGTTGCTGGGGCTCTTTATTCTTGGCGCGGCCTCCCTGCCGCGGGTGGTGTTTGCGGAGCGGATGGTTAATCTGCGCCAAGTCATGACTAACGAGCGATTCAACGATCGTCCCGTCGTGGCGCTCGCCACTTGGGAAATGGCCAAGGACCACCCCTATGCGGGCTGGGGCGCCGGATCATTTCGATTTATCTTTCCGATTTATCAGCAGCGCTACCCCGAGATTTTTACGGAACGCGGGCTGCGCTTATACTACGATCACGGCCACAACGACTATCTCGAACTCCTCGCTGAACTGGGTTTCGCCGGTATGGCGATCTTGCTGGCGGGGGCGATCTACGCGGGGTCACGCCTGATCGCGTTCTCTTTTTGGAGCCAAGCCCTGCCGCTCTGTGTCGTCACGGGATGCTCGATGACCCTGCTGCACTCCATCATCGATTTTAATTTCTACAATCCCGCGGTCCAGACGACTTGGTTTGTCCTGCTTTTCAGTCTGATTCGCTGGTTAGAACTGGGTGATCGGGCCATCCGCGGCCAGCGGTCACCATCTGCCCCCTAGCGCCGGTTTGAGGGGGCCTAAACCAGTCACGCGCCCAGCGGTTTAGCGCCGCCGGGCGTGCGATACTCGGACCCCCCCCAGTCAGCGATTTCTCCAAGCGCTTGGGTGGATAGTTTCGCTGGACGAGGCCGTGTTTGGATCAAGCCTCTCATCATGCGAGGCGGTTCTCCCTCGCAAATAAATAGTCAG
>CAMDOF010000017.1 GCA_945903465.1 Opitutus sp. GAS368 | reverse complement strand
TTTGCCGGGCGGAATCTTCCAGATCCCGCGGTAGCAGAGTTAATATATACGGCCATTCCTTCTCGTCGTGCAGCGACGGCGGTGCTTCCATGCCACGAAAACCATCGCAAAAGGCGAAAAAAGGCAATTCCTTATTTTAACGCCTATGCCTTAAACCCCTCCCCCCCCGCCAATCCAGTTTCCTAGCAATAACGCCAACGGCGACTGGGTAAATGATGTGACCAGAGATTTACTTTTGTGCGGACGCCTTTCCGGCCTTGTCCTTGCTGGTGTCGTCGAAACGCCGCCGTCGTCCAACGCCGAGCCACTTCGCGCTTCGCCCCAATCACTCCACCGAGCACCGCGGATCCCCCTCATTTCTCCATGTGCACCTCTCACCGAGTCGATGCTGCGATCGCGCCCGCGGCGCACGTGAATCATTTTCACCTTATGCCTCTTGCCTTGGGCCTCTGCATCCGAATCTGCGTCGGCGGACGCAGCCCGCATTCCGTCGCCCGCTTGGGCGCATTGGCCGCGGCGATGCTGGCATGCGTGGTGGACGCCTACGTTCCGGTCCAGGCGCAGATCGTTGAGACGGGAACGATAGAGGGCCGCGTAATGAGCAGCGCGAGCGGAGCCTACCTCGCCAATGTTCGCGTTGCCGTGGAAGGCACGGCGCGCGAGACCATCACAGATACGAACGGGATTTATCGACTTTCGGCCGTGCCGGTCGGAACCGCGCGGGTGAGCGCTTCCTATATCGGCCTGGCGAACCAAACGGAATCCGTGACGGTGCAGGCGGCGCGCGCTTCCGAACTGAACTTTGAGCTTTCGCGCGGAAGTGTCGTCGCTCTACAAAAATACGAGGTGATCGAGAACCGGGAGCAGGATGCGCAGACGCTGGCCCTGAATCAGCAGCGCCAGGCGCCGAACATCAAGAACGTCGTCGCCTTCGACGAGTATCCGACCGGCAGTGACGACAATATTGCGGATTTCATGCGGTTCATTCCCGGCGTCTCCGTGATCTATTCCGGAAGGGCCGGCGTGAGTGCGTCTCTGCGTGGGATGCCAGCCGAAACCTCTGGCATTACCATCGATGGCGTCGATCTCGCGGGCTCTTTCACCGGTGACACCCGCGCCGTCAGCCTGCTGGCCGTGCCGACCAACAACATCTCCACGATCGAAGTCACCAAGGTCCCCACGCCCGATATGGCCGCTAACGGCCTCGGAGGCTCCATCAACATTACCACGCGCAGCGGCTTCGAACGCGCGAAGCCGCTGTTCAAATACAACCTCTTCACGTCGTTCAATCCCGACTACGGGCTCAGTCTGCGCGAGCGCGACGGACCGCATTCCTCCATGGAAACGCGGCACCTCCGGCCTTCGTTCGAACTCGATTACCTCCGACCGATCAACAAGTCGCTCTCGGTCTCGCTTTCCGCTGCCCAAAAGCTGAATTACAACACCAACGACACGACAATTGCCGGGCTCAACCAGATCCTGGGTTTCCAATCTTCCAGTGTAAGCCAGCTCGGCACGCAGTTGGTCGCGGTTCGCTCCGGGCGAATCGGGGTCGATTGGAAGCTCGGCGACAAAAACATTTTCAACGCGAGCGTGTCCTATCGCGGCCGCGATGCGGATCAGGGGACCAACGGAATCAGCGTCACCTATGGCGCCGGCGCGACGGGCGGCCCCACCTTCACCCAGGGCGCCGCAACCGGCGTCGGTTCCGTGGGCCAGTCATTCTCCTGGCAAAACCTCGTCAGTCACACCACGCATGCTTTGCTGAAATACAAACACTTGGGCGACACGTGGAGAATCGACGCCAGTGCGAGCTATTCCTATTCGAGCTTTTATTTCAAACCCACCTTCGGCAGCGGATATTTTGGGACGGCTTCCATTACGATTCCGAACTTGGTGGTTCGCGGCGATGGCATCGACGGCACCGCCACCCGCGCGGTCGATTTGGCCGCAGACACCTACACCGTTCGGGACCGACTCGGAAACAACGTGAACTTATATGATGGGCGGCTCTATACCGTGAACTCCGGCTCGACGTTTGAAACCGGCAATCTCGTGGACAAGATCCAGGTCCGTCTGGACCTCCGGCGTGACGTCAACCTGACGGTCCCGTTCTCCATCCAAACTGGCGCGGCGGCGGCGCAGGAAGTCCAGAAACGTTGGAACCGGGCCGAGACCTATAATTTTCTTCCCACCGGCGCAGCGGCCGACCGGCTCGTCGGCAACTACGATCTCATCAATACCGACTACTCGCGGTCGGCGCCGCCCATCATCGGGGGGCAGGTGCAGTGGGTGGACCTCGGCAAGCTTTACAGCCTCTATCGAGCACGCCCCAATTTATTCGTGCTCAACGAAGCGCTCGCGCATCAAACGCGCGTGAATAACTCGAAGAAACTCGAGGAGAGGATCTCATCCGCCTATTTCCGCGCCGATACCCGCCTGTTTCGTAGCCGGCTCTGGCTCGTCGGTGGCGTGCGTTATGAGCGGACCGATGACCAAGGCGTCGGCCCGAGCGTGGATCCCACGGCGCAATTCGTGAAGAACGCGAATGGCAGTCTCGCCCGCAACGCCGCCGGCCAGTTCGTCCCGCTGACAACGGATCCCCTGACGGTTGCGCGCCTGGTCTCGATTGAGCGGGGCACGAATCAGAAAACCAACTACGACGACTTTTTTCCCAGCCTGAACGCCAGTTACAATCTCAAGCACGATCTGGTTTTGCGCGCAGGCTATGCGCGGACCATCGGCCGGCCGAACCTGCCTTTCATTATTCCTGGCGCCACCTATTCGACGATCACGCCGACCTCCACGCGACAGACTATCACGGTCGTGAACAGTCGGCTGAAGCCATGGACAGCGAGCAATTACGACCTCTCCCTCGAGTCCTACCTGATCAAGGACGGCTTCGGTTCCATCGGCGTATTCCAGAAGGATCTCAGCGATTTCTTCACCGCCGCTACTTTCACCGCCACACCCGAATTGCTCGAGCAGTACGACATCGTCGCCACCGGAGGCGACGCACTGACCTACGACATCGTGACCCGCGGCAATGGCGGCGATGCGCGCGCGCGCGGCCTGGAGTTCACTTACAGGCAGTCGCTCACTTTCCTGCCGCAGTGGGCCCGCGGCGTGCAGGTGTTCGTGAACTACACCCGATCGAAACTCGCGGGCTCCGCCACCTCCGACTTCACCGGCTTCAATCCGGAGACCATGAGCTGGGGCGTAAACCTCACGCGCGCACGCTTCGCGCTGAAGTTTTCCAGCACGGAGCAGGGCGAGACGCGACGGGCCCCGGTGGCCACGAGCACCGTCACCCCGGCGGGCACTTATCAGTGGCAGGGGGAGCAGAAGCGCTATACCGTCAGCTTCGAATATAGCTTCAGTCGGCGGCTTGGATTTTACGCGTCGCTGACCGACTTCAATAATCCCGGAGGCTACGTCGACATCCTAAAACAATATGCGCCAGAGACGCCCGTGGCCTTGCGGACATCGCGAGTCATGGAATGGGGCGTAAGTGCAATCGTCGGCATCAAAGGACAGTTTTGACCGCCTCTAGGGCGAAGTTAATTCGATACGTCATCATGAAGCTCAAATTCGTTTCTTTGCTCGTGGCGGTTGTCGGAATGGTGTCGCTCGCCGCGCCGGCTGCCGCGGCCGAAGTCATCGACATCGGTTCGCGGCGCGAACTTCTCATCGACGGTGCCCTGGTCGAACGGCTCTTGGGTGGAGCGCGATTGCGTCTGCATCACCCGGAGCCGCGCGAGGTCTCGTTGGTCTTCGACGCGCCTTGGGAGGGCTCGGGCACGAGCGGCTTCCACTGTGTTTTCAAGGATGGCGACCTCTATCGGTTGTATTACAAGGCGTGGAAAATCTCGTTCGACGATGCGCGGAAACGCATCCGACCTTCGCCCGGTGCCACGTGCTACGCCGAAAGCGCCGACGGCATCCACTGGCGCAAGCCCAACCTTGGCCTGGTCGAGTTTCAGGGCTCCAAGGCCAACAACCTCATCATGCTCGATCGCATGATCGGGGAGATGAAATTGTATGCGGGTTATCCCGCGATCATGAAGGACGACAATCCTGCGGCCACGCCTGACGCCCGCTACAAGGCGATGTATGTCACCTCCAAACCAAAGGGAATGCTCCCGTTTAAGTCGCCCGATGGGCTGACCTGGACCCAAATGTTCGACGTCCCGGTGATCACCAATGGCGCGTTCGACTCGCAGAATCTCGCGTTCTGGGATGTGGAGCGCGGCGAGTATCGCGCGTATTGGCGGAATTTTGCGGGCGGCGACAACAACACCGCGACCGCCAATCCCATCGGCGTGCGATCCATTCGCACCGGGACTTCAAAGGATTTCATCCACTGGGAGAACCAGGTGGATCTGACCTACGGGGATTCACCGGAGCAGGCGCTCTACACGAATGTCATCAAGCCCTACCATCGCGCCCCGCATATATTTATCGGATTTCCGCTGCGTTATATCGATCGGGGTTGGACCGAGTCGACGCTGGCGCTGCCGGAACGTGAGCACCGCGAGAAACGTCGGGCGATCGAGCAACGTTATGGGGCGGCGTTGACCGATAGCCTGATCATGGCGAGCCGGGACGGCGTGAAGTTCAAGCGGTGGGACGAGTCTTTTCTTCGCCCGGGCCCGGAGCGGCCGGATACATGGAACTACGGTCATCAAGCCTTGGGCTGGCATTTGGTGGAAACGAAGTCGGCACTCACCGGCGCCGCGGACGAACTCTCCCTCTACGCGACGGAGAGTTATTGGACCGGGAACAGCAGTGCGCTCCGCCGTTACACCCTGCGCCTCGACGGATTCGTTTCGGTCGAGGCGCCATCCTCGGGAGGAGAACTGATTACCAAACCGGTGAGATTCAAGGGGGCCAACCTCTTCCTTAACTTCTCGAGTTCGGCCGCGGGTTCGGTGCGCGTCGAGATTCAGGACGTCGAAGGCAAGCCGTTGCCGGGCTTCGCACTGGCGGATTGTCCTCCAATCTTCGGCGATGCGATTGAGCGCCGGGTGCCGTGGAAAAAGGAAAGCGACCTGGCCGCGCTCTCCGGAAGGACCCTTCGGCTACGTTTCGTGCTCTCCGATGCCGATGTTTTTGCGTTTCAGTTCAAGGAGTAGATCACGGGCTCGCGCACATGCCTCTACGTCACCTTCTATAGTGACGAGCGCTCAACCCGGATGGCTCGACCTGTCTTGGCGGACTCCTCAGCCGCTTCGATCACGCGGGCGGTGCGCAGCGCGTCGGTCAGCGTGGTGGGTGGACTGCCCTTGCCTTCGGTCGCCGCGATGAATTGCCGCACGAACCCTTCGCCGGGGACCCCGCCGTAAGACGAAGAGATCGGCTGCGAGAAGGTCTCCTGCCGAATCGCGGATTCACCCGGGGGCACGGGAGACTCGATGTGTAGTTGGGACGCGAGGCTTGGCCAGACGACCCGACCGGCGCGCCCGTTAAAGCTCAGGTAGGAGTCGTAACCCTGTGCGTTGACGTAGCCCTCGCCGCTGAAGGCGAGCGCGTAGCCCGCATGGAACGTGCCGATGGCCCCGGAACGAAGCTTGAAAGCCAGGGCGGCGGTGTCCTCCACGTCGATATTTTCGCCAGAGCGCGTCGCGACAAACGCGGCTACCTCGGTGATCTCGTCGTCGGGCACATGGTGTAAGAGATCGAGGCAATGGCATCCGAGCCATAGCAGGATGCCGCCACCGGAGTGCGCACGATTGAACAACCAGGAAGCGGGATTGCGGAACTTGACTTGCGTGGTGAGAAAACGCGCTTCGAGCGAGAGCAGCGGTCCGATCGCTCCTGATTGAACGAGCTTGCGCGCGGCCACGACACAAGGGTGGGCCCGGCGACTATAAAGAACGGCCGCCACCACGCCGGCGCGCGCGGCCGCCGCCTGCAGACCGAGAATCTCGGTCGAACTGAGCCCAACGGGCTTTTCCGCGAGCAGGTGCTTGCCCGCAGCGATGACGCGTCGTGACACCGCCGCGGCCTGGTCGTGCCGGGTGCAGACGATCGCGAACTGCAGGTCGGGTTGCCGCAAAACTTGATCGAGATCGGCCGTCGTTAGGGTGACCTTCCGGCGCGCGGCGAGGGAGGTTCGGCCGACCAGCACCGCATCCGCATCCCACAAACTCACGCTGGTGATCTCGGGCATGTTTTCGAGCGTAGACAGGAAAACGCCAGTGTGCGGGTGAGACAATCCGAGGAGGGCGGCTTTCATGAGCGTGGCGACATTATTTCGGTATCCGATTTTATCTGCAACGCCTGTCAATGCGCGGTGTAGCCGCCGTCGAAGTGCCAGAGCCGACTTCGCGGTGCGCTTCTCCAGAGTCCTTCAGGTGTCGGCGGTGCTTCCGCGCCCCGGTTCCGGGCTGCACACGAAGTCACGAACGTTCGCGCCGAGATGCGGGACGCGGCGGCGTTTGCAGCGGTGGCCGCAGGATTCTGTGCGACGATTCCCGAAGCGACGGGCGCAATGATTTGGCCCGAGCGAGTGTTCGAACCCGACGCGGAGCGTGGCACTTTATCGCGATCTGGATCCGTGACCGGAAGGAGCCGGCGTCTGCGCTCGTGCGGTGACGTGTAGAATCGCCCACGCGGCGCCGATTCTCGCGTCGCCTTCGTAATGGTCGAGCAACGGGGCGAGCTTCGGAAGATCGGCGACCGTGTAACGACGCATGAGCGTCTGGCACGCGTCGTAGCGCGCACCGGTCGCGCCGCTCGCAACAATCTGCTCGAGCGCGGTAACTCGGGCGGGCGTGCGCGCGGGATCGGCGTCGAGCGTGACGGCGGCGCCGAGGATAATCGTGTATCCGATGGCTGTGGACAGTTCACGCTCCGCGGTGCGAGCGACGGCGGCACGCGTGGCGGAGTCATTGATGTTGAGCCAACGGAGCACGTAGGCGGCGCGAAGTCGCGCGATCGGATCGGGCAGCATCCGGACGGGGTCAGTCCGCTGATGGCAATGGAGGCGGTCCCGGCCGGCGGGGTTCGTGATGACGTGAACGGGCGTCTCGGCGCGAGCATGGCCAGCGTGTAGGACGCCAGCTCGGCGTAACCCCAAAATGGGGTATCGGCACGTCTGGGGTGGCTACGGCAGGAGTGGTGGATTCGAGGGATGGCGCGACGTCTTCGCCTTCAATACCCGGGAGCCCGTTATCATGTCATTAATCGCGGAAATCTGCCGCCCGACGTTTTCGCACCGTGCGGGGCTACGAACGCGTTCCTCATCGCGTTGGATGAGGCGGCGGTGCCGTTCGGCTGGCAGGTGCATGCGTGCGTGGTCAGGCGCAACCCCTACCCCCTCGCCCTCGCAACACCGGAACCGAACCTCGTGCAGGGAGCGTATCAACAAAGCAGATACACGCACGCAGGCTCGCCCTCGCAACACCGGAACCGAACCTCGTGCAGGAGGCACGGGCGCGACGAGCAGCCCGCGGATGCCACCTCGCCCTCGCAACACCGGAACCGAATCTCGTGCAGGGGATGCCCGGGCTGCAATCTACGTTCACGACGCGGCTGACTCGATTCCACGGTAAGCAGGGCCCTGGGTTGCAGGGTCGGTCCAAGGCCCCGTTGGTCGAGGACTCCCCCCATCTCGCCCGGGTCTGCGATTACATCACTCTCAATCCCGTTCGCGCCGGAGTTGTCACCGCCGACCGGGTGGGCGAATAGCGGAGCAGCCGCCTCTGGCCCTGCCGACCAGCGACCCCACGCGATTGGTTCCAGTCCGCCGAACGGTTGCCGTCTCTTGGACTCGAGACCCAAAGCGATCCCGGGCGCACATACCTCGACCCTTGGGCAAACATCCCGGCGACGCGCGACGACGATCGCACTGTGCGCGGCGCCTATTCTGGCGGTTGGGCGATTGGCCCGGCAGGCTGGCGGAGGGCGAGCGCCCGCCAACCCGCCCATCTGGCGTTGTCACCGGAAATGTCCGCCACGGAGGATCGCCGAAATCAAGTGCGCGCGGTGGCAACAGGCGTTGGACGCCGCGTTCAAAGAAGCCGGCAAGTCTTGGGCGGACGCGGCAATCGCGCCAAAAGGCGTCGGAGGGAAGGTCGCCATCGCCCGGACGCGGCGAACCCCGGTGGCTGCGCCGTATCGTTGGATCGCGACGCCATTGCAGAGGGGTCATCCCGCCGCCGGGCGCGGCGATCTCTCGCCGCGGACATTGCCATCAGCGGACTGACCCATCGGATCGCCACCCCGTTGGCGTTGGGATTACGGCTCCGGAGGCGACATCCGTCATCTCGTCAGCTTTTGCCCGCAGTCCGGCTGCGACATGCAGACATACGGACGGCTCGGTCGTTACTTCGGTGCCGGCAACAAAAGTACCGTCTATCGCTGTGACAGGTGCGGACACCTAACCGACATAAACGGCAGCCAAGAAGCTATCGAGAACCGAGTCATCCGCGAGATTCAGCGACTTCTCCGAAGCGACCAATGGAAGAATCACATTCGACCAAGCGCCTGACACGCGCTACAGCGAACCCGGCGGTGCGTCGCCGTTGCAATCGTCGTGCTGCGTGGGCTGGGTCGATTCACTACGCCGCGCGGCGGCACGTTCATTGACTCGAAAGCGAAGAGGCCTACGGTGGCTGTCATGCATTACCTGGAGCGCATCACCATCGATTCACGCATTCGGAGTGGGAAGCCTTGCATCCGTGGCACACGCATCACGGTGTCCGATGTGTTCGATTATCTTGGAGGCGGCATGACAATCCCCGAAATTCTGGACGACTTCCCTGACCTGACGGCTAATGATATTCAGGCGTGTTTCGCGTTTGCAGCAGACCGTGATCGACGCCTGAACGTGGTACCGCATGAAGCTGCTCTTTGACGAGAATCTCTCGCCGAAGTTGTCCCGTTTGGTGGCGGACCTTTTCCCTGGCAGTATGCATGTGCGTGAGTGCGGGTTGCTCGGTCGACCAGACGACGAAATCTGGGACTATGCCCGGGCGAATAGTTTTACCTTGGTCTCGAAGGATTCCGACTTTCAACAACGCAGCCTGCTTTACGGCCATCCTCCGAAGTTGGTCTGGCTTCGCCTCGGCAACTGCACCCGGCCCCAGCTCAGACGACTCATCACGGCCCGAGAACGGGATATTCACGCGCTTGAGGCCGACCCTTTCGAGTCGGTGCTGGTGCTTTCTTAGGCCGGATATTTCACACGCCGTCGTGAAAGCAAAACACCCTGTAAATTCCATGCTTAGATCTAAAAGGTCCTCCCCCCCGCCAATCCAGTTTCCGCGCAAAAGCAATTGCCGAGCGACCCTCACCCCGGCTTAACTCACTCATGACCCCAAATTCCGCCCTGACGCGCCGCGCGTTGTTGCGACGCACCGGTTATGGTGTAGTCGGATTCTCCGCCCTCCCGTTCCTCGATCGCGGGGCAGAGCTCCACGCCGCGGAAAGCACCACCGCCGAACTCGGCGCCAAATACGCGATGGATCCGGTGTGGTTGAAAGCCAAATACGGTCCGTGGGGCGGCCCGGGCGTCCGGCCCACGCCGGGGCCGATGGATGAAATCCGTGCGCGTGACTATGCGCCCGTTCCTTCGCTCGTACTGGAGGAACATCAGGTCGCCAAGGCACGTTTCCCGGCGATCGACATTCACGCGCACTCGAATGCGAAGACCCCGCAGGAACTCGACGCCTGGGCGCGCACCATGGACGAGGTGGGCGTCGAAACAACGGTGGTCCTCACGGGCGCGACCGGCGAGGCGTTCGACAAGATGGCCAACCTGTATCTGGCGCGGGCGGATCGTTTTCAGGTCTATTGCGGATTGCTCACGACCAACATCGACCAGCCGGACTACCCGCAGAAGGCGGCCGCCGAGTTGGAGCGCTGTTTCAAAAAAGGCGCGCGCGGTATCGGCGAATTGTCCGATAAGGGCATGGGGCTCGGCGGCGGCGCCAATCTGCCGCGCCCCAAGCGGCTGCACGCCGACGACGCGCGGCTCGATCCGTTTTTCAAGAAATGCGCGGAACTGAAGATCCCGGTCGTCGCGCACATCGCTGATCATCCGTCGTGCTGGAAGCCGCTCGACGTCTATCAGGAGCGGCCGCCGCAGTATCAGCATTTCAACCTCCACGGCAAAGATGTGCCCTCGCACGCCGAATTGATTGCCACTCGCGACCGCGCCGTGGCGAAGCACCGCCAGACCACGTTCATCTCGTGTCACCTCGGCAATCAAGGCCACGATCTCGGCTCGCTCGGCCAGGCGCTCGACCAGCATCCGAACCTCTTCCTCGACATTTCGGCGCGCGATTACGAGGTCGGCCGCACCCCGCGTGCCGCGGCCAAGTTCCTCGCAAAATACAAGGATCGGGTGCTGTTCGGCACGGACATGGGCCGCGAAGCATCGATGTATCGCGCGTGGTGGCGGCTGTTCGAAACGGCGGATGAGTTCATGCCGAGCCGCCAGTGGTGGCCGTATTACGGGCTCGAGCTCGCGCCACCGATCCTGGAAGCGCTTTATCGCGGCAACGGCCGGCGACTGATGAACTGGAGGCGATGAAACCTGCAGCGGTCGAGGAAACGAGACCCTTTCCACAGTCACGCGCCGAGGTCTCGCTACCTCGACCGCGACCAATCTCATGAGCTCTGCCACCCGCCCCATCCGTCGCCTCCGCTGGTGGATTGGCGGGATGCTGTTCGCGTCCACCGTCATCAATTACATCGATCGGCAGACGCTGTCGGCGCTCGCGCCGTATCTGAAGGAAGACTACCACTGGAGCAACGCCGACTACGCCAAGATCGTGATCGCGTTTCGCATCGCCTACGCGATCGGTCAGACGCTGCTCGGCCGCTGGCTCGATCGCGTGGGGACTCGCGCCGGACTCAGCCACACCGTGCTGTGCTATTCGCTGGTTTCGATCGCGACCACGGTCGTGGCACTCTTCTCGTCGCTGACGGCGGTGTTCGTCGGTTTCCTCGTTTTTCGATTCCTGCTCGGCCTCGCCGAGGCGCCGAACTGGCCGGGCGCGACTAAGGCGGTCGCGGAGTGGTTTCCGAAGAAGGAGCGCGCCTGGGCCGTGGCCCTGTTCGACAGCGGCTCCTCCATCGGCGCGGCCATTGCTCCCGCCATGATCGTCGGAATCTATCTCGCGCTCGGCCGGCAGTGGTGGCCGGCGTTCATCGTCACCGGCAGTCTTGGCTTCCTCTGGCTGTTCTTCTGGCGTCGACTTTATCATCCGCCGGAGTCGCATCCGCGAATTTCTGCCGAGGAAAAGAACCTGATCCGCGCCGATCGCGCGGAATCGTCGCGGGGCGTCGCGTCCGACGACGCCCCGAGACCGACCTGGGGCGAGCTGCTCCGGCTGCCCCAGACCTGGGGCATCCTCATCGGCAGGGCCTGTACGGATCCCGTGTGGTTCTTCATCGCGGATTGGTTCATGATTTTTCTCGTTCAGGAAAAAAACTTCGACCCGAAGAACACGCTCGTCGCGATCTGGATTCCTTTCATCGCGGCCGACCTCGGCAACTTCGCGGGCGGCGGCTGGTCGAGCTGGCTGATTGGGCGCGGCTGGTCGGTCGAGAGCGCACGCAAGATCGTGGTGATTTTTGGCGCGCTCGGCATGGCCATGCTCATCCCGGCAATTTACGCGACGAACCTGTTCGCCATCGCTGGCTACTTCGCGCTCGCGACGTTTTGTTATGCGTGCTTCTGCACGATGGTGCTCGTGCTCCCGTCGGATCTGTTCAAGAGCAACGCGGTCGCGACCGTCAGCGGCATGAGCGGCACGGCGGCCGGCATCGTGACTATCGGCGCGACTTACCTCATCGGCGACGTCACCACGCGCCACGGGTTCGCGCCGGTGCTCGTCGCGGGAAGCATCATTCCATTGGTCGGCGGCGTGCTCGTCCTGTGGTTGATTCGCAACCCGCGGACCGCGGCTGAGCGGAATTTCCCGCCCCCCGCAAATCCAGTTTCCTAGCACTCATTTGCACCCCGTCCGACGCATCGTCTCCCTGCTGGGCTGCACTATTTCGCTCGCTGCCCCGCAAATCGCAAGTCCCGCTGTTGCCGCCCAAAGTAACAGCGCCGTCGCGCGCGCCACGGGCACGGTGGTGGGCCGGGTCGCAAACCAGACGGGCGGCTACCTCGAAAACGCGCAGGTTTCGATCGTAGGCACCCATCGCCAGGTCGTGACCGATGATGCCGGGCAGTTTGTGCTGACGGATGTACCCGCCGGCTCGGCCATGCTGCGCGTGTTCTATACCGGCTTGGAGCCGCGCGAACAGTCGGTGCTCGTTCGCGCGGGTGAAGCGGTCACGCAGAACATTGAGCTCGGAACGCGCGGCGCCGACGCGGCCATCACGAAACTCGATCCGTTCATGATCGCCGCGTCGCGGGAAATGAGCGTGTCCGCGCTCGCCGTGAACGAGCAGCGATTCGCAGCCAACATCAAGAACGTCGTTGCGGCCGATGCGTTCGGCGACGTCTCGCAGGGAAACGTCGGCGAATTCATCAAATACCTGCCGTCGATCACGGCGGACTTCGCCGATCCCAACATCATCTCGATTTCCGTGCGGGGCCTGCCGAGCAATCTCACGCAGGTCACCTCCGACGGTGCCCAGATGGCCAGCGCGCACACCGGCGGCTCCACCCGCGTTTTCCAATTCGATCAGGTCTCGATCAACAATCTCTCGCGCGTCGAGCTCACGAAGGTCCCGACGCCCGCCGATCCCGCGGACTCGCTCGGCGGCATCGTGAACCTCGTCAGCAAAAGCGCATTCGAGCGCAAAACCGCCCAGTTTAACTACCGCGCGTATTTGAACGGCCGGCAGGGCCAGCTCAGCGCGAGCCGGTTGCCCGACACGATGGAAGGGAAACGCTACCGCGTGCTGCCCAACGCCGACTTCACTTACACGGCGCCGATCAACGAGCGATTTGGCATCGTGGTTTCCGGCATCACCGCGAACAGCTTTGACGAACGCCGCGTCTCCGCGCGCGTTTTCAACACGTCGCTCGCGGGCAGCGGCGCGAGCGTGAGCCAGCCGTTCATGCAAAGCTGGATCATGCAGAACGCGCCGCGCTTCATCTATCGCGACTCGCTCAGCCTCAAGGCCGACTGGCGCATCACACCGCACTCCGTGATCGCCGTCGGCGTCGAGCACAGCGGCTTCCTTGAGTATTTCGGGATGAACCAACTCACGGCGAGCGTCGGCACGCTGCCCACGCCCCTAGCCGCCGGGGGCGCGCCGCTAGCTTTCGGACCTGATTTCACGCGCGGCGCCGCGGGTCGCGGCACGCTTGTGGTCGACGGCCAGTATTTCGACATTCGCGGCAAAACCAATCTCGGCAGCGCGCGCTATCGCTTCGACAACGGCACGTGGCAAATCAAGGCCGGTGCCAGCGAGTCGCGCTCTACGACGCGCTTCGACGACACCGGCGATGGTCATTTCTACACGCTCACGACGCAGCTCGGCAGCGGGGCCGCGTTCGTCGGCAGCGCGTTCAGCGTAAACTTTCTGGATATTGCCAACGAAGGCCCGCGCGGCCTCGACTTTCGCGACAGCCAGAATCGCCGCATCGATCTCACGAACCCGAAGAATTACCAACTCGCGAGCGGGTCGTCGCTGCCGCGCGATGTCGTCGACGAAGTGCTCGTGCTCAATTTGAGCGTGCGCCGCCGAATCAATCAGTTGCCGTTCCCCTTCGCGATCGAAGGCGGCGGCGCTCAGCGGCGTCAGCAACACGACACGCGACTCGGCAACTCCGTCTGGACCTACAACGGCCCGGACGGCAATGCCGCCACCGCCGATCCCGCGTCGCCCTATCTCGCCAGCGTCTTGTATGACCGGCGCGATCACGGGTTCGGGATTTTCAACATTCCGTGGGTTTCGCCGACGAAAGGCTATGCCGCTTGGCAAAAGGCGCCGACGCTGTTTGCCCAAACCGTCGCGCAGCAGGTCGCCGCGGAAACCTTCCGCCTCGGCCGCTCCGAGGAGATCGAGGAAAAAGTGTCCGCCGGCTACATTCAAGCCGAGGGGAAATTGTTCCGCAGCCGAGTGCGAGTGCTGACCGGCCTGCGTTACGAGCGGACCGAGGTGAAGGGCCAGGGCCCGCTCTCCGTGCCCTCGGCCGTGTTCCAGCGCGATGCCGCCGGCAATCTGGTCCGTGACGCCCGCGGCCAGCCGATTCGCCGACCCGATGCCGGCGCGGTTGGGTCGGTCGAGCAAACCCGTCTCACGCTGCTCGAACGCGCCGCCCGCGCCTCCCGCTTCTATGACGGCTACTATCCCAGCCTGCACGTGACGCAGAACATCACGCCGAACTGGCAGGCGCGTTTCGCCTACGCCCGCACTTACGGCCGCCCCAACTTCAGCCAGATCATTCCGAACACGACGATCAATGATTTCGACTCGGCGGACACCACGGGCGCGCTCGGCACGATCAGTGTGCGCAATTCGGGCCTGCGCCCCTGGAAAGCCGAAAACTACGATCTCTCGATCGAGCACTACACCGAGAGCGGCGGACTCTACACCGTGGGTGTGTATCGGAAAGACCTTGACGGCTTCTTCGCCCAGCGGATCAAACTGGCCACGGCCGAGGATCTCGCCGAACTCGATCTCGAGCCGCGATACGTCGGCTACCAAATCACGACCACCTACAATCTCGGCAAAGGCCGCGTTTCCGGACTCGAGCTGAATGGGCGGCAGCCCCTGGCAGCGCTCGGCCGCTACGGCCGGCCTTTTGAAGTTTTTGCCAACGGCACGTTCTACAAGGACACCAACGCGCTCAACGGAAGGACGATTAATATCGGCCTCATCACGCGGGTGAAACCGGTCACCTTCGAAACGAAAATGAACTACCGCAGCGAATCACGCCGCGCGGCGGTGGCCGCGCTCGGGCCGGACGCCTACGAGTTCGAAGGCGCACGCACGACGGTGGATCTCACGTTGACATATGCGTTGATGAAACGGGTTTCGCTTTTCGCCAGCTCGAGCAACGCTTTGAACGACAAGCCCAGCGCCGACCGCCGCGGCTCGAGCACACCGGAATACGCCCGACGTTTCCGCGAGCAGGAATACGGCGCGCTCTACTCGCTCGGTATTCGCGGGACGTTCTAAACAGATCATCACCTAAGATATCGGCTCACCCAGTATCATCATGATTCTCGTCCGCACCCTCCGCGTTTCTGCGATTATTTCTTTTCTGGCCGCGTCTGCTCTCGGGGCCGATTCCCCGCTGCGCATCGGCGCCGCACACGTTGACATCACGCCTCCGCCCGGGATGCCGTTTCAAGTGCCGCAGGTGCCGCCTTACCCGGTGGTCGCGGCCGAGGGCACGCATGATCCGTTGTATGCGAAGGCCGTCGTCTTAGAAAGCGGCGGCATCAAAGCCGCCATCGTGGCGTGCGATCTCACGAGCATTCCCCTCGAGATCATCACCGCGGCGCGCCAGCACGTCGGCACGATCTGCAGTGTGCCGCCGGAGAACGTGATGATTTCCGCGACGCACACGCACACCGTGCCGAACATCCGGCCGCGCTTTTTCAAAAATGCCAAACCGGAGCAGATGAAGCTCGCGCTGGATTATTTGGAACGGCTGCCGCGCTTGATTGCGGACAGCGTGAAGCAAGCCGACGCGAAGTTGACCGAGGCGAGATTGCAAGCGGCGCAGGGCGAAGTGCATGGCGTGGCCTTCAACCGGCGATTTCTGATGAAGGAAGGCGTGGTAATTTCCAATCCCGCCAAGGGTCAGGATGAGCTCCTGGTCAACGTCGTCCGCGCCGCCGGCCCCACCGACCCCGCGCTGCCGCTCGTTTACTTCGACACGCCGAAAGGCGAGCCGCTCGCCAGCATGATCAATTTCTCGATGCACTTGGATACGACCGGCGGAATGCGTTATTCGGCCGATTATCCGCACGTCATCGCGCGTATTCTCGCCGACGTGAAAGGTCCGGGGATGCTGACGCATTTCACCACGGGCGCCTGCGGCAACATCAACCACTACTATCTTCTCGACCCGAAGCGGCCGCGCCGCGTCAAAGGCTACGAAGAAGCGGCGCGCATCGGGACGTTGCTGGCCGCCGAAGTGGTGCGCACGTATGAGCGGCTGCGCCCGCTCGCGACCGCTCCGTTGAAGGTTTCGCGCGAAGTCGTGACGTTGAAGATGCTGAGGGTAAAATCCGACAAGTTCATCGCCGACGATGGTGCCCGTCCCTCGTTCTTCGATGGCGAAGTCACCGAACGACTCGTCAACGGCCAGTATCAGTTCGAGGCCGAGGTCATGGTGATCTCGCTCGGCGACGAAGTGGCGTTCGTGGGCATTCCCGGCGAGCTCTTCGTCGAGCTCGGCAACACGATCAAACAGGGATCGCCTTATCAATACACCTTCATCGACGAGCTGGCGAACGGCGCGATCGGTTACATTCCGAACCGCAAAGCGCAGGCCGAAGGCGCGTATGGCGCCTCGGTCCAAAGCACTCGTTGTGAGCCCGGCTCGGGCGAGGCGCTCGTCGACTCGGCCATCCGGCAACTGATCGCCCATCGGGCGATAGTGTCGACGCTGCGGTGAAAGCATCTCAACCTATGATCGCCGATCGTTTTCGTCCCGTTTGGATTTTCGCCGTTCTCCTCCTCGCCTGCGGCGGTCACGCGCTGAACGCAGCGGAGAGCGCAGCCGCCGCGGCCACCACCTGGCACGAGCTCAACCAATGGCCGCTGGAGGGTAAAGGTTGGGAGACCACGAAATCGCGCTACGACCGCCTGCCGGCGAAAGCCGAGAAGATCGTGCGCGCGCCCGTGTGGAATCTTGCGCTCGACTCGGCCGGAATGCGGATGCGCTTCGTCACCGACGCGACCGAAATCAAAGCCCGATGGAAGGTACGCAAGCCGGACCGCCTCGCGATGCCGCACATGCCGGCGACCGGCGTCAGCGGACTCGACCTCTACGTGCGGGACGAAGGCGAGTGGCGCTGGGTCGGCGCCGGGCGTCCGGTTAAACCGGATACGAACGAAGCGGTCCTCGTGAAGGGCCTGGCCGCGGGGAGGAAACGCGAGTTCGCGCTCTATCTGCCGCTCTACAACGGCGTGGAGAGCGTGGACCTCGCCGTCCCCGCCGGCGCCGTCTTCGAACGCGCACCGGAGTACGACGCGAGTCGCAAGCCCATCGTCTTCTACGGGACGTCCATCCTGCAGGGCGGCTGCGCGTCGCGACCCGGCATGGCCTATCCCGCGATTGTCGGCCGCATGCTCGACCGGCCGACGATCAACCTCGGCTTCAGCGGCAACGGGAAGACCGAGCCCGAGGTGGCGGCGCTGCTCGCCGAGTTGGATCCCGCCGCCTTCGTCCTCGACAGTCTGCCGAATCTCGACGTCGCGCAGGTGAAGGAACGCGTGGAGCCGTTTCTGAAAACGCTGCGCGCCGCACGTCCGACCACGCCCATCATCCTTGTGGAAAATGTTTCCTACGCCGACGCCGGCTTCATCGAAAGCCGCCGAAGCAAAGTCGCCGAAGCGAACTCGCTGCTGCGCCAGCTCTACGATCGCCTGGTGAAGGCTGGAGATAAAAACCTCCGTTATGTTTCAGCGGCGTTTCTTCTCGGCGGCGATGGCGAGGACACCGTCGACGGCACGCATCCGACCGATCTGGGTTTCATGCGCATGGCCGAAGGTATCACGCCCACCGTGCGTGAGGCGCTGGGTGCCACGAGCGCCGAGGCGGAGCGGCAGGTCGGTTTCAGGTCGCTGTTCGACGGCAAGACGCTCGGTGCCTGGTCGAAACACGAAGGCATGCCGCCCCTCCACCTCTTTGGAAAATGGTGGGCCGAGGAGGGCGAGCTGCGCGGCACGCAGGACCCGCCGGGCAAAGGCGGGCTGCTCTGGGTCGAGGGGCCGTATGCGAACTTCATTCTCAAACTCGACGTGTGGCTCACTTATCCGATGGACAGCGGGATTTTTCTGCGCGTGGGCCCGGATGGCCGCAGTCATCAGGTGTGCCTCGACTACCGGCCCGGCTCCGACGTCGGCGCGATTTTCATTCCCTTCATCGGCCACGCCTATGTGCAGCGTAACGCGGAAGGCGCGCGGCTCGTGCGGCCCGACGCGTGGAACGACCTCACCGTGCGCATGGAAGGCGAACCCGCGCGCATCCGCGTGTGGATGAACGGCCGCCTCCTCACCGATTTTCAGCACACGACGAAGACCACCGAGGGCATTCCTACGCAAGGCGGCATCGCCCTGCAGGTGCATCCCGATGTCGCCGGGCTAACGACGTGGAAACCGGGCGCGGTCGTCCGCTTTCGTAATATTCGCCTCAAGCAGCTTCCCTGACCAGTCCCGCTCATGTCCATTCGCAACCGATTCTTCACTACTCTGCTGCTCGCCGCCGCGTTCATCGGCCCGAGCGCTCTGCTCGCCGCCGCGGCGGACCATCCGAACATTGTCTTCATCCTGATGGACGATGTTCGTTGGGACGATCTGGGCTGCACCGGACATCCTTTCAGCAAGACGCCGAACATCGACCGGATCGCGCGGGAGGGCGTGATGTTTCGGAATGCTTTTGCGACGACCGTGATTTGCTCGCCAAGTCGCGCCAGCATCCTCACCGGGCTGCACACGCACAGTCACGGCATCGTCGACAACACCGACCGGAGCCCGGCGAGCCACAAGCTCATGACGTTTCCCCAGCACCTCCAGCGCGCGGGCTACGAGACGGCATTCGTCGGCAAATGGCACATGGGCAACGACGCGACGAAGCGGCCCGGCTTTGACCGGTGGATTTCGCTCAAGGGCCAGGGCTCGAGCCACGATCCGGAATTGAACGTCGATGGAAAGGAAGTGCAGGCGAAAGGCTACGTCTCCGATGTGCTCAACGAACACGCGATTGCCTTCCTGCGACAGCCTCATGCGAAACCTTTCCTGCTCTACTATTCCACCAAGGCTGTGCACCCCGAGTCCGTCCAACGCGCCGACGGCTCTCTGTCCGATCCCACGCTCTCGAATTTCATTCCCGCGGACCGACACAAGTCGCTCTACACCGGCGCCAAAATCCCCCGCCGCCCGAACGCGCTGCGCGCACCCGAGGGCCAGCCCGCGTTGCAACGCGAAATCCCCGGGCTGCCACCGCTCGGCCCCGCGACGGGTTCGAGCGATGAAGCCATTCTCAACCGCCTGCGCATGATCGCCGCCGTGGATGAAAGCATCGGCGAAATTTTCAAAACGCTCGCAGCGAGCGGGCAGCTCGATCGCACGGTCATCGTCTTCACGAGCGATCATGGGTATTGGTATGGCGAACATGGTCTGAGCATCGAACGTCGCCTCGCCTACGAAGAAGGCATCCGCATTCCGCTGCTGCTCCGCTACCCGCCGAAGATCAAAGCGGCGACCAAGCGCAATCCCATGGTGCTCACGCTCGACCTCGCGCCGACGCTGCTCGAGCTGGCGGGCGCGCCCATCCCGGCGGGGCTGCACGGCAAGTCGTTCATGCCGGTGCTGGCAGATGCAAACCACGAGCTACGCCCGGCGTTTCTCATCGAGCACTTTTCCGAAAACGTGTTTCCGCGCACCACGCGCATGGGCTACCAGGCGGTGCGCACCGAAGCTTGGAAATACATTCACTACGTCGATTTGCCCGACAGCGATGAGCTGTATGATCTCAACCGCGATCCCTACGAGATGCGCAACCTGATCCGCAGTCCGGGCGCGGCCGCGGAATTGCAGAAGCTGAAAGACGAGCTGGCGCGCCAACTCAAGGCCACAGGCGGAACTCCCCGCTAGTGGAGTCCGCCGCAATTCCTGAAACACAATTGCCCTTGATCGCGCGGGAGAGCGCGCACGCTGCGGCGCTTTTTCAAAAATGGGGAAAGGAGCAAGCCGCGCGGAAGGCGCGAGAGCATGTCGCGCTCACAGTGCTGGGGGGTTGGGTGGCCTATTCAGCTTCCCGGTATCTCCGAAGCCACGGTTTTATGGGCGACCTTCAAGTCACGCTACTCGACCTGTTCATGCCGGCACAAGCCGACGATGACAAACAGCCTTTCGTCGCCCCATAGACTCTGGCCAGATCGGTCACCATGAGCGCCTTCAGGAGGATCCCAGCCGGTCGCTTACTTTCGTTGCTTGGTCCGCCCGTTTGCTGATCAAAGGTAGATAGTCTCGGCTAAAACCGTCGGCGCCGCGGATTTTTTTTGCTCGGTTTAGAGAACACCGCGCGGTCCAGGCTGCGATATTGAATGGCTTCAAAGAGGTGATTGCTCTGTATGGTTTCGGAGTCGGCGAGCAAACCCCTCCCCCACCGCAAATCCAGTTTCCTAGCAGCCCAACCACCAAAACAAGTTTTTGCACCGACGGGAAGAAACAGCTTTATTTTCCCACCAACGACTTGCAGGGGCTGTTTCTTAGCGCGAGAGGGTGGGTGGCGGGGGAGCGAAGCACGCCTTCGTGGCCACCATCGGCGACAGGAGTGTCGCCGGTCCGTCGGATGGGCGACACTCTTGTCGCCCCTGCTGCCTGAGAGCCCACCCACCAAAACAAGTTTTGGCCCCGACGGGAAGAAACTGATTTCCATGCCCACCAACGACTTGCAGAAGCTGTTTATTAGCATGTCCACCAATGACTTACAGAAGCTGTTTATTAGCAGCGTGCCACGGGTGCAAGGGGCCCATCGCGCGCCTTCAATTCGTCTAGTTCGGCGCGGTTCCGGAGCACGCGGATTCGAAGCTGATAATGACGGGACTCGCGCGGGGCGAGGGCTGCGCTCGCCAGCGGATGCCGGTCGCGGGCGCTTCCGAGCAACGATCCATAAAACGGCTCGAGCGCGCTCGCGTAACAACCCCGCGGTCCGTAGTGCTGCCAATGGGCGAGACGCGGCAGCGCCGCCGCCGGGTAGATGAACTCCAGTCCGAGGCGGCGGCGTTCGTTGAGGATGCCGACGCGGCACACGCCGTCGGATTCCGGTTCGGCGGTTACGATGAGCCCGCGCTCGCCGCTCCCGGCGTGTTCAGCCATGGCGACGGGCACGCGTTTGAGCTCGTTCATCGCGGCAGCTGACAACGGCTGCACGATGTCCTGTCCGGGTGGCGGCGGCGCGATCCAGTATTCTGCCGGGCCGCGGTAGATGAAACGCGACCCCTCATCGAGCAGCGGATACCCGAGGTTGCAGTGATAGAGCCAGTGATGCGCCGCGGGCGTATCGCCACAATTAATCACTTCGTCGTCGATCGTGACCTCGGCCTCGCCGAGTCGGCAACGCAGCGTCCGGCGGATTTCGAAATTTGGTCCGAACATCCGCGTATCGCGGATGACGAGGCCAAGTTCCATGTCGAGGACGCCGCGGCGCGGATCAGGGTTAATCAAACGCTCGACGACGGCGGGCGTGTTGGAAAAACGACCGTGCAACGGTGTCTTCACGCCGGACTCGACGCGCGAGCCGCCCATATACTCCGGGCCGCAGGTCGTGACGAGGCCGCCTGCCCAATTGCGCAACCACTCGTTGTCCACGTGATACGCCGCGTTGGGCGGGCGCAAGCCGTTGGGCGAAAGGTAGGCAAGGCCGAACTCGTTGAAACTCGCGTCCACGATGTCGCCACCGCGATCCAGCGCCACGGTGAAACGCAGGCCGGCGCCGGTGTCGACCAACGCGACGCGCACTCCGCTGGCGCCACCCGCGCCGGGAGCGTCGAGCGTGCCCGTGCGGATGCCGCCGAGTTGGTGGATGTTTTCGAATTTGTCGGGATCGAATTGCCGGATCGGCGGGGAGGTCGGTGGAGAGTCGGGCATGGAGGAAGTGGTCGATTCAGATTCGCTATTGAGATGGGCCGAATCGCGTCGGGGCGCGGACGGGCTGCGCCCTCATGCTCCTTCGATCCCGCCGGAGGGCGCAGCCCGTCTGCGTCCCGACACCAACCCTGATTTCAGGCGCAAGGGTTTGGCTCATCTTGAAACCGCGCGGACTACCACGGCGGCAGCGCCATCGTGCCGCCATCGAGGACGAGCGAGGTGCCGTTGATATAACCGGCGTCGTCGCTCAGCAAAAACGCGGCGGCCTGGGCGACGTCGAGCGGCTGCCCGAGCCGGCGCACCGGGATGCGACGGGCCACGTCGGCATAGAGTTCGTTTACCGGTTTGTTCCAACCAGCACACGTCGCGGCCAGCATCGGTGTATCAATGGTTCCAGGACAG
The DNA here is from genome assembly GCA_945903465.1 of Opitutus sp. GAS368. GTDB lineage: Bacteria > Verrucomicrobiota > Verrucomicrobiia > Opitutales > Opitutaceae > ER46. Next base: position 56,830 of record CAMDOF010000017.1, on the reverse strand, counting down.
ACTCCGACGACGCGCACCTGGCCCGCGTGGTCGACCGCGAGACACCGGATGAGTGCCTCCAACGCCGCCTTGGAGGCGCAATAGAGCGCGTGGGAGGGGAAGCCCACGAAGGCCGCGACCGAAGTCGTGATCACGATCACACCGCCGTTCTGGCGCGCCATCACCGGCACGACATGCTTCGCGGTCCAGAACACGCTCTTCACATTCACATTCATGACCTTGTTCCAAACGGCGTCGTCGAACTCGGTCACTTTGCCGGCAGCCCAAACTCCCGCGTTGCAATGGACGCCGTCGATTCGCCCGTGAAGTTCCACAACGCGCTGCACGAGCGCGTGCACGCTCGCCTCGTTCGCGACGTCGGTGAATACGAAGCGCACGTCCTTGCCGGCGGCACGCAGCTCCTGCTCCAGCTTTTGACCGGCTTCCTCCTGGTTGGACGCGACGACCACGCGCGCGCCGATTTCGGCAAAGTGGCGGCTGCAGCCCTCCCCGATGCCCGAGGTGCCGCCGGTGACGATGATGACTTTATCTTTGAGTGACATGGTTGGAGGATCGTAGGGTTAATCTGAACGGTTCGCACAGAGATTGGCGCCGCCGCCCAAGGAGTGCGGCCAAGCTAAAAATACGGCCAAGGCATTTAACTGCGGATAACGCAGACGGTGTGGCCATTCGACGGGCTCAGGCCCTGAGCGAAGCCGAACGGGAGAGTCGGGGATTCCCCTGCCTTTATCCGCCTCATCAGCGCGAGCTGCGGTCAGGAATTCTGCGGATTGGATGTCGCCACTACGCGTCGGAGCGACCCCCGACCCTTGTGGACAAGCTTTCCACCCAGCCGCTCTCGCCCTGAGGCGGAGGCGTTTTGCACTGAAACCAATTTTCACGCGCGTGAAATATCTGAATCGGCGGAAACCATGGGCCGTCCAAACGCGCCGGGCCAGGCGCCGTTCCAGCCCGCCCGCGCGAGGATTTCTCCGATCGCCACCGGCTTTCCACCGCGCTCTTTGCTCAACGCAGCCGCTTCCCTGAACGCCAGGATCTCGAGGGTTTCGCGGGGCGGGATCGGAGACGTGCCGGTTTGGGAAAATTTCACGATGGCGGCGACGAGCGGCGCGTCGCCGTCGAATTTACCCACCGCGGCCTCGCCCTTTTCGCCCGCGGCGCGGCCACCATAGGTCCGGTCCAGCGAGCCCCGGGGCACTTCACGAAACGGGCCCGTTCGTCCGCCCGACCATGGGCCCACCGCCACGATCAATCCGGAAGGATCGGTCGGGCGCGCCACGCTTTCGATGCCGGGGCCCATCACGGTGAAGAGAGACTCCCCACCGTGGATGCCATCCCTGAAGAGATCGATGGGGTGCGGCTCCACCGGCGCCTGTCTGTTCGTCTCCGCCCGCAGGACGCGACCGATGCTGCCGGCACGAACCGCGAGCGTATCGGCCCCGAACCGCAGCGCGGAGGAGCTGAACACCGGAACGTGAGGTTGCTTTGTGAGCGCGAATATTTCCAAGGCCTCCTTGAGCGATCCCCCGAGCGGTTTCTCGATGACGAGCGGTTTTCCCGCCCGAATCACTGCGCTGGCCCGCGCCAGATGCGGACGCGCGTCGACGCTTTCGATCAGCCCGCCATCCACGTTTTTGACCAGTTCCTCGCTGGAGGTGTCGAGCTTCCCACCATACTCCTGCGGCAGCTTTTCGGCGTAACCACCGACCTTCGTCCATGAGCTTTCGATGTCGGGGCTGGCCGCCTGGTAGGCCGCCAAGACCTTCGCCCCAGCCACGTGGCCCTTCGCGGCGGGAACGTGGAGGATATTGGGGCACTCGATCACGTGGCCTGTATCCAGACCGATCATACCGAGACGGAGGTCTGCGACCTGAGCCGCGGGCGTGATTGAAGCCAATGCGAGAAAACCCACGAGGTGGCGGGTTGTATGAGTCGAAGGCATGTGGTTTTTAGAAGGCCACCCGCGCGGCGCAACGCCAGTTGCGTCCCTCGCCCCACGACCCGGTGGCGAGGGCATAGGACCGGAAGTAATCTTTATCGAAGACGTTGTTGATATTCAGACTGAGGTCGACCTGACGTTCCCGAATCTTGACGCGGTAGCCAAGCATCAGGCTCCACAGCGTGTAGCCGGACGTCCAAAGCTCTTCGGCGACTCCGTCCAGATTAAGATCAAAATTTCCCTGGTAGGACTTGTCGCGAAACTGCACGCCGCCGCCGACGGAGAGAGCCTTGAGCGGGCCGCGTTCGATGCGATAGATCGTGACCAGATTAGACCGTAGTTTGGTGAAGCCGGGCAGGGGAGTGCCTTCGGGCACGGTCGAGAGGAAGGCATCCGTCTCGGGCGTGCGGACGTTCTTCTCCGTGGCCCGCGCCTGATAACCTTTCAGTTGAGGGTAGCGATCGGAAGTGACGAGATCGTTCTTGGAAAAATTCCAGGTCAGACGCCAGTTCTTGGTCAGGTTGGCCACGGTCTCGAACTCCAGCCCGGTTGAGCGTGTCGTCTGAAGATCGCCGCCGGTCGTGTCGATTTCGGCGCCGAAGATTGTGCCGAGCTCGGTCTGGCGCACGTTGACTGGAATGGCCGGGTTGGCGGCGTTCTTGGTCGCGTTGGTGATGAAGTAGGTCCAGTTCGACTCGAGCTTGTCGCCGAGAAAAACCCAGCGCAGGCCGAACTCATGGCCGTCGCCCTTCAACGGGCCGCGCAGCAGACCGGGCGTGAGCTGGGCACCACCGACGCCGGACGAGAGGGAGACGCTTTCGGCGTAGTTATAGTATGCGCCCACAAATTTGGCGAAGTGGACGACCGCGCCGTAGTTGTAGGAATCCTCCGTGATACGGGTGCGGACGACGCTGAGCGGAGTGTCCAGTTTGAACGTCTCGCGGGTGACGGCGTTGTAAAAATCACGGCTCGGATCCTGGTCGAACGAGCTGCGGCGCCACCCGAGGAGCGTGTGGATGCGTCCGCCAAAGTAAGAGCCGTCGGAGCCGATGCCGTAGGCGGGGGTGCGATACAGCCGGCTCGATAGGCGGCCCGTGGCGCCATCGGCTTGCAGGTCGCGCGTGTTGATCGACTGGCCGGGAATCACGCCGCCCTGGGTGAGCTGGGCGCGGTCGCCGTCCTTGAGATATAACCGGCGGTAGAAAAAATTCTGGCTGATGGTGGTGCTGTTGGCGGTATACGCTGCGAGCGTGTTGGCGGGATTGAGCGCGCCCTTGGTGTTGCCGCTCGCGGGATCGACAAACTCGCTGTAGCGGAAGTCGCCCGGCATGGCGTCGTGATATACGCCGCTGGCGACAATTCTCTGCACGTTGAACGGCAGCTTTAATTCGTAGACGGCGGTGACGCGGGCGTTGTGCACGGGCTGGCGGCTGTTGTTTCGTCGGTTGTAGTATTCAGTATACAGCTCGTTGAAATACGGATTGGGCGTCCCGTTGGGCAGGGTGGCGTTGGTGTCCCGGTAGACGGCGGCGGCGGAGCTGCCCACGCGCTCGGTCGTCCATTTCTCGATGTCGAAATAGGTGTAGCTGGCCTGGACGTTCAGCGCGTCGGTGACCTTCTGGTTGAGGTTGATGCCGTAGGCGATTTCGTTGCTGTCCTGCACGGAGTCGGGACCGAGGAAGTTCAGTTTCCGGGACATGATTGACTCGTTACTGATCACGATGCCGGTGCCCGTGGTGCGGCGGCGCGCGACTCCGGCGACGGTGTCATAGCTGATGCCCAGGGCCGGGATGAACGTGCGCCCGCCGGTGGTAGCGGCCAACGCTGTCGTCACTCCGGTGCGCGCTGAAGTGGAGAACTGATCTGAGAGCATGTTGCTGCCCATGACGCCGTCCTGAACGCGATATTCGATGTCGGCGTTGATGTTTGTGTTCCGGAAAGGGCGCCAGTTGGCGGTGAGGTAGGCGGCTTGAAATTCGCGCCCCGTATGATGCTGGAAGCTGTCCTCTCGCGAGTAGACGACCGCCGCGCGCACCGCGAAGGATGGGGAGACCTTCCGGTTGAGGTCGAACTCCGCGCGATAGAGATGGTTGGAACCGATGATGAGGTTGCCGCGCTCAAAGTTGCGGTACCCCGCCTGCTTTGTGAGCTGATTAATCAATCCGCCCGCCGTACCTTCGCCATAGAGGAAGGCCTGCGGTCCGCGGAGGAGTTCGACCCGTTCGATCGCATAGCTGTCGGTGGTGCCGCCATACCAGGTGACGCCGTTCCGCAGCCGCAGGTTGGCGGTGATCCCGCGGAAGACGAAGGACTCATTTGAGTTCTCCTTGTTGGTGTCGATCTCCCCGGTGACGCTGAAGTTCATGGCATCGGAAATTTTCGTCGCGATCAGGTCATCGAGGAATTCGCGATTCAGGACGGAGATGGAATTAGGCGTGTCGCGCAGCTCCGCCAGGGTGCGCGAACCGGAGATAGTCTGGGTGGAGCGGTAGCCTTCGTCCTTGTCGGAACTCACTTGAAAAATCGAAAGCAGGACGGGCTCCGACTTCTGGGCGGATTCGAGTGCGGACTGGGCGGCAAACACTGGGGTGACCGCAAGGGCAAATGCCGCGAAGAGCCGGGGAAGGGCGGGGTGGGTGGGACCCATGGGTTGTCGGGGCTGGGGATTGGGGAGCGGAAATAGAGGAGCGGAAAAGAGTAAATGGCGGCGACTCACTTCCAGGGAAGATCCGCATCTTTCTCGAACGTCATGAACTCGAAGACGGCGCCGTCCTTAAGGGTGAACGCGACGGTGAATCCCGGCGACGGACTGAAGGGCGCGAGGATGACGTTTTCGCCGCGCAGCGCCTCCGCCATGTCGGAAACGCGAAACGCGATATGCGGCAGGTCGCGCACGGGTCCGGAAACCGGGCTGTCTTTTTCGAAGCGGAGATACTCCACTTTATAGGGATGATTGCGCGGATCGGTGACCCACACCTTGGTGTCCGCGACGTAGACCTCGCCGGGCTGGCTGAGGTCGGTGGGCAGTCCGATATGATGGAAGTGGCGTGTCATGGCTTTGTTCATTGGCGTTGGCTCCAATGCCCCGGGGCATTTTTATTCGTGTTGGCTCCGATACCCCGAAGCTTGCTTCGGCGTGGTTGGGTCGAAAGGGGGTCCGTGCGCTCCGCGCGCGGCTTCGGCCAGCAGGAAGCCCCGACCGATCCCGCGGCGCGCGGAGCGCGTGGCGTCGGTGAGTCTTTCGAGTGCCGCGTTGCCGACCGATCCCGCCGCGCGCGGGAAGCCCCGATGGTTCCCGCCGCGAGCAGGAAGCACCGACCGATCCCGCCGCGCGCGGAGCGCGCGGACGACCTTGGAGGCGCAGCAGAATTAGTGGGGAGACTCATGACGGCGGCAGGTGCGGTTTGCCCGATGGCCCGGGGCTTGTTCCGGGGATTTTTACGGGAGAGCTTTCGCCGCGATGGCTCGCTCCGCCATGCGGAAGAAATCGTTTTCCGGCGCATAGCCAAGGACGGCGCGAGCGTGGTTGATGTTGATCTCGAACGAATGATAGGACGGACAACGGAGCGTGACGGTTGGGATGTGGAGTTGGCGCGACAGGTAATCCGCGGCGGCGGCGTAGTCGAAGGGCGCGGGGCTCGCGATGTTGAAGGTCTGCCCGATGGCGGCCGGGTTGTCGACCATGCGTCCGAACGCCTGCATGACATCGTCGATGTGCACGATGTGACGGCGTAGCGGCGCGCCGCCGGCGTCGGTCAGTACGGGGATGCGTTCTTGGCGGGTGCGAACCTGTTCAAGAACCTCCGGGGAAATTTCGCCGAAGCCATGGCCCGGTTCGGTCGGACTGACATTTTGCAGCAGCGAGAAATGGCGCAGCAAATCGGCGCCCTCGAAAACCCAGGAGGAACGGAGCACGGTTACGGGCACGCCATATTGGATCGCATACTGTTCCGCCATGACTTCCTCCATCACCTTCGAGAAGGCGTAGTGGCCGGGGTAGGCGGTTCGCGGATGATGTTCATCGAGCGGGATGGGCTGCGGATAAAACCAAATCCCGAGTGCGGCATCGCCGCCAAAGAGGATGAACTGCCGGACCTGCTGCCTCCGGCACGCCTCGAGCACGTTGAACGTGCCGCGCAGACTGACGTCGAAGAAGGTGGCGGCGTCCTCCTTGGCCGTGGCAAGGTGCACGACGATGTCGGCTCCGCGCACGACGGCCTCGACCGCCGCGGGATCGCTGATACTGCCGGCGACGGTGGCGAGGTTTTTTCCAACGATCGGTGTCCGATGGACGAGCACGCGGGTGGAGATTCCGAGGCCGTCCAGCACGCCGATGACGTGCCGGCCCAATTTTCCCCCGGCGCCGAATACTGCTGCGGTGGTCATGCGGGTTGAGCGGACCGGTGGGTACTCGGAGCTGAGTCAAAATTCAGTCGAACCCGCGCTTCTGCTCCGGACTGGAGCCTAAAAGGTGGTCCGTGCGCTCCGCGCGCGGCTTTCGTGGCGTCATTCGAACTGTCCGCGCGCGGAGCGCCCGGCCCACCTTCGGACTGAATGCCCCGGGCAGCGCGCCAATCCATTGACCGGAATTTTCTCATCGATGGAACGAACTCACACGTACACGACTTTCCCCGTGGCGGCGGATTCTTCGGCGGCGAGACAGGCGCGGACCGCTTCGCGCGATTCCTCTGCGGTGATCACGGTCGGCCGGGTACCCTGCGCGACGCAATTGACGAAATACGCCAGTTCCTCGCGCAACGCCCCCGAGCGCACGCCGTGGAGCAGCGGCCAATAGGTCGTATCCGGCGAATGCCAGCCCGTCTTGTCAACGATCGAGAAATTCGGGTGCGTGTCGTGGATGTAGATGGATCCCTCGGTGCCGTTGATCTCCATGCGCTCGTCGATCTGAAACGCGGTGCTGTCCGGCAGGCACCAATTATCCTCGAGCACGCCGACAGCCCCGCTGTCGAAGCGATACATGGTCCAGCCGAGATCCGGATTCTTGAAGTTGCGGATGTTCACGGTCTGGGCGTAGGCGCTGACAATCTTTGCGCCGGTATACCATAGCATGAGGTCGGTGTCGTGGACGCCGTCGCCGATGATCGGGCCGATTTTCGGCAGCACCTGTGCGCCCACCGCTGCCGGCAGATTGCGCCGCGCATAGAGCGAAACGATTTTCCCGATCTTGCCGGCGGCGATTTCCTGCTTGGCGGCGGCGTAGCGCGGATTGAAGCGGCAGATGTGGCCGACCATCAAAAATCCCTGCGCTTGTCTGGCTGCGGCGACGATCGCATCGCAATCGGCTACGCTGGAGGCCATCGGTTTTTCGAGAAAGACGTGTTTGCCCGCGCGCAGCGCCGCCAGCGTCGGCGCGGTGTGCTGGTCCCACATCGTGACGACGCTGACGGCGTCCAATTCCGGATCCGCCAGCATCGCGTCGTAGTTGGTGTGGAGCCGCGTCACTCCGAACGTTTTCCCGACCTCCGCGAGTCGCGCAGGATTGCGCGTGCAAAATGAGTGGAGCTCCACGTTGGGCTGGCCCGCGAGGGCTTCGCAGTGTTTTTCCCCGAACCAGCCAAGACCGATGACACCGTATTTGATTTTTTTCATGTTTGATATCCTGAGTGAAAAATGGGGAGGCGGAAACCGGGGACCGAGCCGTCATTCAATTGGCTTTTAAGACGAGCTGGATCCCGGCCGCAAACCTGAGGCCGCGCGTCGTAATTTGGCTCATCTAGAAAGTGCATTTGCATTACCGCGAAATCGGCTGCGAGATGCGGAGGTAGGCGAAAAAATCGCGCAATTGCTGGGGTTCGAGCCCTTCGAGGAGCCCCTCGGGCATGAGGCTGCGGCCCACAGGGCGAAGTTCCTTCACGTCGGTCTGGCGCAGCGCGATGTCTTCGCCCTCGAGACCGCGCAGCACGACGATCTGCGCATCCCGCTCGACGAGGAAACCGCTCAGGCTGCGGCCGTCCTTGGTTTCCAGAAGGTAGTATTCGAAGCCTTCGCGAATCTCCGCATTCGGATTGATGATGCTGATCAGCATCGTACCCAGGTTGTCCCGCTGGTAGTTCGTCAGCTCGGGGCCGGTCTTTCCACCCTTGAAGAAGAGTTTGTGACAACTCGCGCAGCGCTGGGTAAACGTGGCTTCGCCGGTGTAGGGGTTGCCAGGTCCGGCCAGCAGGATCTTTTCGATCTCGGCAATGCGTGGATTCCAGTTCACCGCGGGCGCCTGCGGTTGCTCGGGAAATACTTTGCCCACGAGTTCCGCGACCGACGCGTCGCGATGGGCGCGCACCCGCGCAACGATGTCTGCCGGGATGTCGCTCGCGGGGATTTTTCCCGCCTGCACGGCGCGCAGCAGATCGAGACTCCAGGTTGCACGGCTCGCCAGGAGGGCCTGCGCGGCGGTTTGGACCTCGCCCTTGGTCTGCGGCAGGAATCCGGCGGCCCACGCTCCCGTGTCCGGCCGATCGTAAATCATCAGGGAGACCAGCGACGTCTTGCGAAGCGGCGCGGGATGGTTGCCCGCCGCAATCGCGCGCAGCACCGGAACGGCGGCGTCGACGGGCACTTCGCCAAAAACCCGCGCATAGAAAACGCGGTCGGGCACCTTGGCCTTGGCGTCTTTGATGATCGCGAGCGCCTCGTCGATCGCGGCTTGCTCGCCTTGTCGCACGCGCAGGACGAGCGGCGTCTGCCCGGAGGCGACCAACGCCTGCATCAATTCGTCGGGTAGTCCGACCGTTTCCCTTCCACGGTAGGCCTCCTCGAAACCTTTCATCAAAAACGCGGTGTGAGCGGGCGTCGGCGCCATCTGCAGCAACTTCGCGCACGCGAGCAGATCCTGGCGGCGCCCTTCCATCGCAAACCGCTTCATCACCCGCGGCAGCAGGTGTTGTTGCACCATCGGCTGGTTCCAGAGCGCCGCCGGCTGAAAAAGGTTGATCACCGCCTCGCGATCCAGGTTCACGTGCGCCTCCAGCACCCACCAGGTGAGCAGCGGTATATAGGGATCGCTGACGTCGGCGTCGTGCGCGCCAGAGGTGGTCGTGATGGCGTTCAGCGTGGTCGTTCCGGCGACCGGTTGGTCGGTTCCCTTGCCGCTGTTGGTGCACAGGAGCGAAACGAGTTGCAGGGCCTGCGCGGTCGTCAGGCGGCGGGCGGTGGACGCGATTTGTGAGCGCACTTCGGCGTTCAGTTCGCGCTGCGTGAGATCCGACAACGCGGTCAGCACCGCCCGCGGCAGGTCGCGCGCCCCTTTGACGCCAACGCCGGGAGCGCCGAGTCCGCGGTTGACGCCATAGTTGTCGCCCACGAAGCGCACCGCCCACAACCGCACCGCGGGATTGGCGTGCTGGAAGGCGGACTGCGCCGTCGCGTCGGTGAGCGCGCCCATCTGCTGCAGCGCCCAGATTGCCGCCAGCGCGCCCAGGCCTTTGTCGTTCGAGAGCATTTGCAAAACCTGCGGAATCACGGCGGCGTCCCTGCGTTCCCCCAGCAGGCGCGCCGCGGTGAGCCGGTGCCATTTGTTCGGATGGGCGAGGAGTGCCACCAATTGCACCGAGGTTTTCACGAACAGATTGGTGTCGCGTTCAAGCGGCGCATTCTTGCCGCGCACACGGTAGATGCGTCCGGTGCTGGGATCGATCTGGCTCTGGTAATGCTGCCCGTGCGCGATGTAATATTCATACATGTCCGACACGAAGAGCGAACCGTCCGGGGCGTTCGCGATATAGATGGGGCGAAAGGCGACGTCTTTGCTCGAAACGGCCACGCCGAGATCCTTCGTTTCGAACGACGCTCCCTGCGGCAGGCGCTCGACATCGATGATCTCATTGTGCAGCGGATCGAGGGCGAAAAGATGTCCTTGGTATTTGGCCGGCATCGCCGTGCCGTCGACAAACGCGCCGTAATGGGAAAACCGCCTCACGGGCGTGAGCGTGTTCATCTTGGGCAGGTCGCCAAACGCGTAGGGATTCCGGGGCGGTCCGAATTTTCCCGGGCTCACGCCCTGCATGAGATACATGCCTCCCTGCACGTAGTGCCATCCCCGTGACGCGCCGCCGTTCAGGCCGGAGTAGAGCCGGCCCTCGGCGTCGACCTCCAGGCCGAACGGATTGCCGGAGCCCTCGCTGAAGATATCGTATTCGCGCGTCTCCGGATGATAGCGCCAGATCATGCAGCCCTCAAAATAAACGCCCGCCGCACCTTCCGGATCCAATCCCGGCCGCGTCACCCGGCTCGAGGTCGTGCTGCCGTTTCCGCCGTAGAGCCAGCCGTCCGCGCCCCAGATGAGACCGTTCGATACGGAGTGCGTGTCCTCCATGCCGAAGCCCTGCAAGTGCACGACGGGCGGGCCATCCGGGATGTCGTCGAAATTCTTGTCGGGATAAAAAAGCAGATAAGGCGGATTCATCACCCAAATGCCACCGCGCCCCCGGACGGCCGCATTCGCCATGTTGAGGCCGTCTTGAAAAACCTTGTGCTTGTCGAAGACCCCGTCGCCATTGGTGTCCTCGTGGATCGAGATGATGTCCGCCCCGCGATCGTGATTCGGCGGTGGCAGCGGCACGCGGTCGTATTTGGACCGGTAAAAACTGTCCCGGCTCAGCATCTTGATTCCGGCGGGATACGGATACTGGCGGTATTGGGTGATCCACGTGCGGCCGCGTTCGTCGAAACTGATGTGCGTGCCCTGCGCGACCAGCGGCTCCGCTAGCAGAAGGTCCACCTGCAAATCGTCGGCCGCGCTGATTTTCGCGAACGACGCCGCCGGCGAAAGCTTCGGCCCGGTGGTCAATTCGGCGGAGCGGCCCAGCACGCGGCTCGAAGTGCGAAACTCCTCGAACGACGACGTGGTGGGTTGGGTGACGAGCGCTTTCCCAGGTTGGTAGCCGTCGCCGGTCAGGAAGTCCCATTTGCCCTCGAACACGCACTCGAGGTTATACGTCATGATGAACGGTGCTTCGCCGAGAAAACCACCGGGGCCCGAGCGGTTGTAGATGCGGATCGCGATCTCGTTCCACTCGTTTTTCCGCAATGTGCCGACCGGCACCTTGTGGCGGTGCATCTCGCTGCGACCGCTTTTGAAGTCAGGCGGAAACTGGCCGCCCGTGCCGATGCGCACGCCGTTGACAAACACTTCGTGGGCGTCCGCAACTTCGCCCAAATTTACCGTGACCGATTCCTCAAACAGGTTCCGCTCGTGGACGGTGAAGAAGAGGGCGGCGGGCTTCACCCACGTCCGATACCAGGCGACGCCATCGTAAGCCTTCGCGGCCGGTGGACCTTTTACCTCCCACGCTCCGGGAACGGCCGCCGTCTGCCAGTCGGCGGACCACAGTGCGACGGGCATGAAAAGCGCGGCGAGAAACGGCAAGGCAGGCTTCTTCATGTTAGGGTGAGTAGGATGAACTCTCTGCGATGAGTGTTTTGCAACAGGAAGACTTTGTTGTCGTGAGAAATTTACGATCAAGTTGCGGTGACGTTGTGTTGTCGTGGTCCATTGGCGGACGAAATGGGCCGTCCGGTGGACCCGTGGTAAGTTCGGCTAACGTGCTTTCCCCAGTTGGGTCAAATAAGCGAAAAGATCGCGTAATTCCTCCGGGCTGAGGCGATCGGTGAGACCGGCGGGCATGAGGGAACCAATCATCTCCCGGGTCACGATGTCGGCTTCGGCGACCGTGTGCTCTGCGCCGGCGGGATCGCGCAGGATCAATTCTGCGGCGTTTCCGCCGACGACGACGCCGACGACCGCATCGCCTTTCTTCGTTGTCACTTTGTAAGTCTCGAACCCCTCCTTGATTTCCTTTTGGGGCTCGATGACCATGCCAATGATGAGTTCGAGGGGTTGGGCGCTGCCGATTGCGTCCAGTGCCGGGCCCACGTTGCCGCCCTCCCGGCCCACCCGATGGCAGGCGAGGCAGGCAAGATCCGGACGGCGAAAAACCTCCGCGCCGCGCTCGGCGTTTCCGCGGGTGAGAACCTCGGCGGCGATGCTGCCGGTCACATACGGCGAGGCGCGCAGCCGGCCATAAACCGGGACGATGGGAATCCCGGATTTTTGGGTGGCGCGTTTCGTGAGGGGTGCCGGCGGCCTGGGCCGGTCGAGGGATTTCGCCAATTCGGGCCACGTGGATTTCCAATGCGGAGCGTTGTCCGCGAGGAACGGCGCCCAAAGCGGTCTGAGTACGGCGGTGGCGGCACGCAGCGCGGTATCGATGAAGCGATCCCGAGGTTGGTCCGCGGCGGTCAGGACCACGGTCATCGACTCGGCGAGCGGGATGTTGCCGGCGGCCACGATGGCCGCCAGCCGCACGCCTGCAGCGGGGTCCTGCGCGAGCCGGGTGAGTTCCGGAATCGCGGACATGGCGGAGGGTAGCCGATCGGCCCAGCGCGCGATCGTGCCAGCAGCGTAGGCGCGGACCTCGGGGGTCTTTGCGTCGATCACGTGCCGGAGCAGGGTCACGTCCACGGTCTCATGGGCCTCGAATAATCCGAGCGCCTGCATTCGCGCAAAATCCAGATCGGGCGCCGTCGGATCAAGCCGTTCGCACCAACGCCGCAGCGCCGCCGTAACCCCTGCGGTGTCGGCGCCGAAGAGAACCCGTTTGGCCTGTTCCCGCGGCCAGCGATCCGGGGCGCGCAGCAACTCGAACAGTTCGGGCCATCCGGCGCCCGCCATCGTTGGCGGAGTCAGCAGCGGGCGGCCTTTGGCGGTGATGCGCCAGATACGGCCATGCGATTTGTCGCGATCCGGATGACGAAAACTCACCTGATAGTGGCCGATGATTGGGTTGTACCAGTCCGCGACATAGAGTGCCCCGTCGGGACCGAGTTTCACATCGATCGGTCGGAAACTCCCGTGGTTGCTTTGGATCAGCGGGGGCAGCGTGGGATGATCGGCGATCTTCAGTCCCGAGCCGTCGCTGGCGATGGTCAGCGTCCAGACGGAATTGTTGATGTAGCCGCCCGCCACCAGCAGACCCTGCCACTCGGGAGGAAAGTGCGCGCTTTCAATGATCTCCGGGTTGCTCGTTTTCCGTCCACGACCCTCCGCCCAGATGGGATCGCGGCGTCCGCCTTCCCATCCCCGGATCATTTCCGGCGTGGGGAAATACATCGTGCCACTGTTGCCTGCGACGACAATGGGTTGCGCCCAACGCGTGAACACCCAGCCCCACGGATTCTGGGGATCGGCCGGACCGCCGTAAAAGACATCGAGTCGCTGTTCCCTCGGGCGGAACCGCCAGAGCCCAGCCTGATTCAGCGTGGTGACACCCCACGGGGTTTCGACGCGCGCATATCCGTGCAGCCCTTGACAAAACACGAGTTCGCCGGCGGGAGTCCAACGAAACGAATTTATGTTCTGGTGATTGTCGCCGGTGCCAAATCCGCGCAGGACGACTTCGCGCCGATCGGCCCGGCCGTCGCCGTCGGTATCGGTCATGAGCCAAAGCCGGGTGCCTTCACCGACATAACAGGCGGCCCCTTTCCCGGCGCTCGGTGCGATCTCCAGCCCCGTCGGAATCATCAGCCCGTCGGCAAATACCGTGGTTTTATCCGCCCGTCCGTCGTGATTGGTATCTTCCAGAATGATCACCTGATCATTCGGCTCCTCGCCGGGCTTCAGTTGCGGATAGGTTTTCGATCCAATGACCCAAAGCCGGCCACGTTCGTCCCAGCGCATCTGAATGGGCTTCACCACGCCTTCGGCCTCGCTGGCGAAAAGATTGACCTCGAATCCCGGGGCAACTTTGAAACGCGAGAATTCATCATCGGGAGCGTTTCCCATTTGCGCGAGAATCGGCGCCGCGCCGGCGATCAGCGCCATGGCGTAGGGGAGGGCGGCGCGAAAACCGCCGGTGCTTGGAAGAGGGGGCATGGCTGGCGTTTCTTGAGCGTCCGCTGCGGATCACCGTGCGACTGACTGGCCGGCGAGTTGCCAGATTTCCCGTTCGCGCGCCTCGAGGAGCGGAAGCCATCGTTTCATTTCCTCGGGAAACCACCGGATCGACGGATCGAGATGGTCGCGGCTGCTCGGCTGCACCGTGCGATCGCCATCGAGGAAGGCCCAGTTCTGCGGTCGCGCGTAGTTGAACCAGAGGAGATTCTTGGTTCGAATCAAGCCGGCCAGGCGGTGCTCGTCGATTTGGTTCGTGGCCGCGGCGCGCGGGCCCACGCCCAGTACTTGCGCCGTTAGCCGGGCGAGGGCCAGCAGGCCGTTTTCGTTGAGGTGGATGCCGTCGCGGAAATGGTCCGGGGCGGGCTCGGCCGCGTCTTCCATGAAGATGCCGGGAATCTCCCGCCGCCCCGCGATCCCCCGAACCGCCGCGGCATATGCCGGAAGCGTTTTGAAACGGTCGCGCGCGGGCAAATCTCGCGAGACCGGCGTGGGCCCCAGCACCACCAGCCGCCGCTTGCCAGCGCCGCCCATCCAGTCGAGCAACCGCTCATACGCGGCGACGAAATCAGACAACCCGCTTTCGCCGGCCAGGCTTTCCATTTGCCCGAATTGGACGAGGATCACCGTGGCGCCGCACTGATCGAGTTGCTGCGGCAGCGGTGGGTAATTCAGATCGCGCGGCTGTTGAAATACCGTATCCCCTTCCCGCGCCAGATGGCGGAATTTGAGCCGATAGTCTGGCAGGGCTTTTGTCAGCAGCAGCTCAAGACGACCATTTTCCGCCGACGCCGCGACGTCCTCTCCGCCCACCAAGACGATCACGTCGTCCGGCTTGAAAGGCGTTCCGGATGACGATGCCGATGCGAGAGTGACGGAGAGGCTCACGGCGCCCCAGAGCAATCTAAGCGACCTCACGAGAAGAATTGAGCGGTACGCGATACCGGGCTCCGAGCGAACCGGACGGATCCGCTCACAGATCAACCCGGGCCGAGAGTCGGAAATTGCGGCCTTCGCCCCAACCGCCCGTCGACAGGCTGTATGATCGAAAATAATTTTTGTCCCCGACATTGTTGATGTTGGCGCTGAAATCGACTTTTCGATTCATCAGTTTGGTCCGATAACCGAGCATGACATTCCACAAGACGTAGCCGGGCGTCCAGAGTTGTTCGGCCACGCCGTCTCGATTTAAATCAAAGTTGCCCTGGTACGATTGCTCGCGGTATTGGCCACCGCCCCCGATGGAGCAGCCTTTCAGCGGCCCTCGATCAAAACGGTAATTTGTCACCAGATTGGAGCGCACTTTGGTGAATCCCGGCAGCGGTGTTCCGTCGGGTACCGCGGAGAGAAACGCGTCGGTCAGCGGCGTTGGCTGGTTCGACGTTTTGGCGCGCGCTTGAAAGGTCTTCAACGCCGGGTAGCGATTGGCGGTGGCCAGCTTGTTGGTGGCGTAGTTCCAGGTCAGACGCCAGGCGGGCGTCAGATTCGCCACGGTTTCGAACTCGTATCCGGACGCCTTGGTCGCCTGCGTGTCCGCGCCAGCGGGGTTGATGTCCGTGAACAGCGCGCCCAGTTCCGTCTGTAACACCGCGGCGGTCACGGCGGGATTGGCGGCCACCCGCTTGGCGTTCGTCACGTAGCCGGTCCAGTTTGATTCCAACCGGCCGCCCAGAAAGACCCAACGCAAGCCATATTCGACGCCATCGCCGATGGATGGCCCCCGGACTGTTCCTGGAATCAGGCCGTTGGCGCCGATGCCAGAGGAGAGCGCCACCGCATCGGCGAAATTGTAATAGCCCGAAACAAAATCGAAGAAACGGACCACGCCGCCGTAGTTGATCGAATTCTGGCTGATGCGTGTGACCACCGGCACCGTGCTCGCAAGCGTATACGTTTCTCCGTTTACGATGTTATAGAAATCGCGGTCCGGGTTCTGGTCAAACGAGTCGCGACGCCAGCCCACCATCGTGTGGATGCGCCCATCGAGATAAGAGCCGGATGAACCGAAGCCGTAACCCGGGGTCCAGTATTTTCGCGCGGTCAAACGGCCGGTCGCTCCGTCCGCCACCGCATCGCGGATGAAAACGGAACGTCCTGGCACGACGCCACCCTTGGTCAAATCGGTGCCGTCGCCGTCCTTGAAGTAGAACCGCCGGTAGAAATAGTTGCGGCTCATCGTCGTGTTGTTGGTCTGATACGCGGCAAGGGTGTTGGCATTGACGAGCGAACCGGTGAACGCACTCGTGGCGGAATCCACAAACTCAGAGTAGGTTTTTTGGTTCGGAATGCTCTGGTGATACACGCCGCTCGCCAGAATGCGTTGGGTGGTGAGCTTGAGTTTCAGATCGTAGACGGCGGTCACGCGCATGTTCTGCATCGGTTCATCATGGACAAACCTCCGATGGTAGAACTCGGTATAGTATTGGTTGAAGTAGGGATTCGTCGAACCGTCCGGTAGCGTCCGGTTGGTATCGACCCGAGCCTGAGCCTGAAACGAGCCGCCCTTCGTGCGTACTTCACGGTTGGCCGACTGGAGAGTGGCGCTCGCCTGGATGTTCAGGTTGGCGAATATCTTCTGGTCGACCTTGGCGTTTAGCGCTCGATAGTACTGATGTTGAAAGGCGTCCGGGCCGGTGAAATTGAGTTTCCGGGGTAAAATAGTATCGTCGCTGAGCACAATATTATTGCCGGTGGAATACCGCAGATTGACCGTATTCAGAATGGCCCCGGTCTTCGGGATCAGCGTGTAGCCACCGACTGTGTTGGTGTACGCGCTGGTCGCGCCGGTTCGCTCCGTGGTCGAGAAGTTCTCGCCAAGCATATTATAGCCCATGGTCGTGTTGTTGTTCCCGTACTCAAAATTCACATTGAGCACGGTATTCTTGAACGGATGGTAGTTCGCCGTGAAGTAGGCGGCGAAGAAATCCCGGTCGATGTGGTTCTGGAATCCGTCGGAGACGTGTTTCACAACGGCCATCCGCACCGCCACCTTATCGTTCACCCGGCGGTTGAGGTCGAATTCCGCCCGGCGCAAATGGTACGAACCGGAGATGAGGTTTACCTTCTGGGAATCGCGCTGCTCGGCGACTTTGGTCAGCTGGTTCATCAACCCGCCCGCGCTGCCTTCGCCGTAAAGAAAGGCCGTGGGTCCGCGGAGCAGTTCGACCCGGTCGATGTTGTAGGTGTCCATCGGCTGGGTCCAATAGATGCCGTTGCGCAGTTGGATGTTTGCCGTGATGCCGCGAAACACATAGCCGCCCGCATCGATCGTGGTCTCGCCGCTGGTGCCTACTTCGCCGGTGATGCTGAACATCGAGAGCTCCGCCACCGTCGTCGCATTGAGATCGTTGATCAGTTCGCGGTTGATGACAGAAATCGAGTTCGGTGTGTCGCGCAGATTTTCCAGCGTGCGCGAACCTGAGAGCGTCTGGGTCGAACGGTAGCCGTCATCTTTTTGATCGGTGACCTGAAAAATTGAGAGCGCGACGATGTCCGTTTTTTCGCTCGGTGCGGCCGGCTCCGAACCCCCGGGCAGCTTCGGCTGGCTCTGCCCGAATCCGGGCAAAACCAGCGAAACAATCGCCGCGGCGGTGATCAGAAACCGAAACACGGGGGAGCCTAGGGCGGGGGTATGGGCGGGGGTATGCATTGTGGTGGATAGGATGTTTCGGCAGAGGAATATTTAGTTGCGTGTTTCGCAACAAACAAATTATGTTATTAACATAGGTGTACACTTGCACCATGGTTTTCACTGCTGGCCGGCGGAATCCGCGCATTGTCGGTGCGGAGAACGAGAAATTATTAAAATTATGTTTCAAAACAAAACAAAGGTGTTGTTGCAATCTCGCTTGCGTTGCATCTGATGCGGGTTTTCTGGTTGCCATGACCAAATTGTCGAAGCGGGTTTCCGGCGCAACGGCCCGACCGGATCCGGATGAGGGTGATTTCGCGGAGCAAATCCGGCGGTCATTGCCAACCGCGCCGACCGACCAGCCGCTCCCGACGACGCGGGATTTTGGCCGGCGGTTGGGCGTGGCGAACACCACGGTGTTTCGGGTGCTCCAGCGCCTGGCGAGGGACGGGGAGATCTGGCAGCATCCTGTCAGCGGGCGTTATTTTCCCGCCACGGCCCGCGCGCTGTTGGAACGTCCCAAACCGGTGGCCTGCCTGATCCGGCGGTTGGAACTGGGCAGCGAGCAATATCGCGAGTTGCTCGAGGGCGTGAGCAACGGATGCGGCGCCCTGCAACGGACCATGTTGCTCTGGCACGACGAATTGCTCGTCAACCACTCCAATCCCCATGAGCCACCAGTCTTCGCCTCGGTCGCCCAACAGCGCGCCATCCTCGAAAATTTTCTCGACCGCCATAGCGCGGCGGCCGGCGGCTTCGTCCTCGATCATGTCTGGGATGATGAGGCTCTGCGGCCGCACGCCGACCAGTTGAAACCGGCCGTGGTGTTGTATCGATCTTGCGCCGTGGAGGGGTTTGGCAACGTCAGGGCCGATTTCCGTTCCGGCGCGTTCAAGGCGCTGACGCATCTCTTGGGGAAGGGTTATGATCAGATTCTGCCGGTTCGCCCCTTTGCCGGTGATCCCGCGGTGGCCGAGTTTTTTGCCGCGCTCGAAAAGGCGGCCGACGAAACCGCCTGTCGGTCCCGGCTGGGCAACGCCGTGCTCGCGTCAACCGACCGGGAACGGGCGGCTTTGATTGAACGCGTGCGTCGGGGGACGGCCCGCACGGCGTTAGTGTGCCCCGAGGACAACGTGGTGTTGCTGCTCGCGGCGGCCGCGCGCGAGGCGGGACTGGCCTGTCCGGAACGGATTGGCCTGCTTTCCGTCATGGGTACTGACTACGCAACCAATGCCGGGATTTCCTGCCTGCGCTACGACTATCGCGCGATGGGCCGTCTCGCCGTGGAGGCGCTCGGGGCCACCAGCCCGGTGAGCCAGTGGCTGGAGCCCGAGCTTTTCAGTCGCGCAACGACCTGAGCGGTGCCGGCGCCAAGCCTGGGTCGGCGCGACGTGGCGCGAGCCAGCTGGGTCTGCCCGCCGACGATTGAATTTATTTTTCCTGCGGTAGGGGTTTCGCCACGTATTTGGGCCACACGATTACGCGTTGCTCGTATCCAGGATCCTTGAACGTCGGCCAGACCGGGCCGTCGCTGCGTACATCCTGTTGCATGGCGACCAGGGCGGACGTGAGCTCGGCCAGTTTGGCCGGTTCCGTCCGGCTCAAGTCCTGTTTTTCCGCCGGGTCGCGATCGAGGTGGTAGAGTTCGAAATCGGTCAGATCGGCCGTTTTCAGAAATTGCATCTGCGCCTCGTTGAACTCGCCCCCTTTCGGACGCGGGCCATCAAGCCGCGCCAGCACTTTCCATGGTCCGTCGCGCAACGCGGTCTGCGGCCCGGCGTGCGCCCAGGCGTATTGCCAATACAGCGGCTTGTTCCGGCGCACGGCACCGCCCGAAAATACGGGCGCGACACTGGTCCCATCGAGTTTGCGATCGGCGGGAGCGGCGATGCCGGCGATCTCACAGAGGGTCGGCAAAACATCCACGCCGCTCACCGGCGTTGCACTCGTCGTGCCGGCTTTGATCCGCGCCGGCCAGCGCACGATGCCGGGCACGCGGAGGCCACCCTCATACATCAGGCCCTTGTAGCCGCGGAGGCTGCCGGCCGAACCCACGTTGTGATATTTCGTGCGGGCGGGGCCGTTGTCCGAGGTGAACCAGACGAGGGTGTTCTCGGCGAGGCCCTGCGCCTCGAGCGCGGCGAGGACCTTGCCCACCGCATCGTCCATTTGCGTGACGTTACCATAATACGCGACGCGGCTTGGGTCGTCGGGGTAGTTCTTCGCGTAGCGGGTGCTGAACTGCGGGTCGGTCGCGATGGGCTCGTGCGGTTCGTTCAGCGCCACGTAGAGGAAAAACGGTTTGGACTTGTCGCGTCCGGTGGCGAGCCAGCGGAGCGCCTCGGCGGCCACGATGCCGCCCGAGTAACCCTCGATCGGGCCCTGCGGGATGCCGTTGCGGACGAAATTGAAGGGTTTGTGGTGGTTCGGCAGTGCGTTGTTCTGCACCGCGAACCAATGCTCAAAGCCGTGGTCGTCGGGCTGCGGCTGGCCGGGGAGATTGAAGTAACCGTTGAGATGCCATTTTCCGACCTGCGCGGTGGCGTAGCCGGCTTTTTTCAGCAGCGTCGCGATGGTGATCTCGGTCGGCGGCAGATGCGCCGGGCTCATGAACGGAATCGCGTTGTATACGCCCACCCGATACGGCGTACGTCCGGTCATGATACCGGCCCGCGCCGGCGAGCAGACCGCGGCGGCGGAATAGCACTGGGTGAGTTTCAGGCCGCCGGCGGCGAGGGCGTCGAGATGCGGGGTTTGCATTTCGCGGTGCCCGAAGCAGGCGAGGTCGCCGGAGCCAAGGTCGTCGGCCAGGATGAATACGATGTTCGGCCGGGGCGCTGGTGCGCTCCCGGCGGGGGCGATGACGGTGAGCGCAAGCAGCAGCGCGCTCACGGCAAGAATCCGGTGGGGCGTCATCCCGGTGGTTTTGAGGCGGGTCGTTTTTTTCATTTCTGATCGGAGTCACTGCGCAGATAGGCCACCAAGTCGGCCATGCGCGGTTCGTTCAAGGTTCCTTCCAAACCCTCGGGCATCAAGGACACGCCGAGCGAGGTGCTGGAATGAATGCTGGCGCGGGCCAGCGTCTCGGTGCCCGTGACACCCCGCACCACCAGCGCATCGTTCGTCTCGGTGACGATGATGCCCACCAGGGTTCGGCCGCCCTCGACCTGCATCGTGTGCGCTTCCCAACGCGGCTCGATCGAGTGGTTGGGATCAAGGATGTCCGACAGCAGCATCTCGGGAGTTTTGATTCTCACGTCGGTGATGTCTGGCCCAACGTCGTTGCCCTCGCCGCGAAAGCGATGGCACACCACGCACGTCTGCTGGAAAATTGTTTTTCCCCGCGCGGCCGAGCCGGTGAGTTCCTTGAGCGCGGCGGTGTAGCGGCGGACGAGTTGCTTGCGGTCCCCTTCGGTGCGGCCGAAAATTTCCTGTCCAAGCGCGCGCACGTTGTCGTCCTTCGAGTTCAGGATGCCCCAGCGTCCGTTGGCATCCACCAACGCCGGACTCAGCCGGCCCGCCTGGATGTTTTTCAGCAGTTCGGCCGGGCTTTGTTGCAGATACTGAATCGCCCCGGTCCTCGCCACGCTGCCCATCTCCGCGAGATTCGCGTAGAGCACGGGGGAAACGGCGCCGCGATTCAGGTGCCGGAGGATGTCGACCATCGCCTGCTGAATTGCCGCGGGTTCCCGCCGGTTCATCAACGGCGCGACAAACGCGACGGCCTCGTCTTTCGGGAGGTGTTCGAGCAACGCGACGGCCGCGAGCCGTTCGCTGATTGGCCGTGTCCGATCTTTCAATACGTCGCCGGCCGAACCGGCCGCCCGTCGGACGCCGATCAGCGCATCGGCCAGTTCGAGTGGCGGATTCGCGAGCAGCGCGGAGACGCTCTTGGGCAGCCCGCCGCCGGTCTGGCGCCGCAGGCCTTCGGAAATTCCGCCGAGCACCGCCATCTTCCACCAAGCGCCGCCCTCGTTGCCGGCCGCGCTTAATGCCACGAGGGCCGGCTTCAGCCCGGCCGGGTTTCCGCCGGCGGCGAGGACGAGCGCGAGATTGCTCACGAGTTCGATGTCGCCGCGGGAGCCGCGGGAACGAAAGGTGGGCTCCTGCAGCAGTGAAGTAAGCACGCGCCCCGATCGGGTCAGCGGCGAACTGAGAATGGCGGTGCGCATCCAGGCGTCGCCCGCATCGCGGACGCCGGCCTGCACCAGGGCGCTCTCGGCTTCGCCGCCCTCCAACCCGCCGACGGCCAGCAGCGCGGCAAACCGCAGCCGCGGGCGGTTGTCCCCGGTCAGGACGTAGACGAGACGCCGGATGGGCTCGGCCGTCGCGAGAAAGCGTGGCGCCAGCCAGAGGGCGTTTTCGACCACGCCCGGCTCCGTATCGTCGAGCGCGGTTTCCACGTGGCGGGCGTTCAGACCGTTGAGCCCATCGATGGTCCACAGTGCGTGCAGCCGCGCCGGTGCGGACCGGCTCGTGCGCAGCAGACTTTCCAGCGCGGGAATCGCGGTGGCGTCGCCGGACTCGACGAGAAGACGCTGGGCGGTGTCGCGCTGCCAGCCGTTGGCATGCGCGAGGAGGGCGACGCGTTTCGCCGTTTCGGCCGGGATCCCCGCAAATTTCGCGCGGGGGCCCGATGACGCCGGCACGATGCGGTAAATCCGGCCGCGGTCCGAACCGGAGCCCATGTCGTTGGTGGCGACGAAATCGTCAGGGAAGAACCGCGAGCCGTCCAAGAATCGTCGATACATATCGACTACATAGAAGGCTCCGTCGGGCCCGGTCGCTGTGTTCACCGGCCGGAACCACTCGTCGTCGCTGGCGAGAAACTCCCGTCCCGGGGTGGCGCGCCGGGTGGTGAAACTCGGGCCGGAGGGTTCGAGCACCCAACGCGAGATCAGCGCCCCGGTCGGCTCGCAGACGAAGAGGTTGCCGGCGTATTCGCGATCGAGCCAGTCGCCCCGGTAGACGCCCGTGCCGCAAGCCGCGGTGAAGGTTCCGGCGTGGGCACTCGAGGTGGTGCGGAAATTTTTCAGCGGATACACTTTCCCCTCGTTCCCTCCGCGGACGACTTCGTCCTCGCTCCGGGTGAGAAACGCGGCGGGATTTCTGCCCAGATAGGCGAGCGGCAGCACCGCGAAAAGCCCGGGATTGCGGTTCGTGCTGAAGAACTGCCGCCCCCAGTCGTCGAACGCTTTGCCAAACTGCCCGGCCCCGGCGGAGGCTTCGAACGCGCCGGTGCCGGGGTGAAAGCGAAAATTTCTGGTGAGCGTCAGCGGCCGGTCCGGTGCCGCGCTGGGAACCAATTCCTGTTTGAAGAGCCCGAGGTTGATGTAGATCCAGTTGTCGATGCCGCGGCGCGGCGCGGACATCTGCCGGTCGATGTGGATTGACGGCGCGCACTTGAAGAGTACGTCGATCCGATCCGTGTGTCCGTCGCCATCGAGGTCGCGGAGAAACAGGATGCCGGTGTTGGTCGTGACGATGAGCCCGCCTTTGACGCACAGCACGCCCTGGGCGTAATCCAAATCTTCGGCGACAATCATTCCTCGATCCATCTTCCCGTCACCGTCGGTGTCTTCCAGTCGGCGGATGCGGGAGCGGGGTTTTGCCGTCTCCCGGTTGTAGCCGTTGTTTTCAACCACATACATCCGGCCGGCCTCGTCGAACGCGATGTCGACCGGATCGGCGATCAACGGCTCGGACGCGACGAGCTCGAGGCGGAGCCCGGGATCGAGGCGGAAGGACTTGAGCGCTTCGGCCGGTGACAGCGGCTTCGCCTGAATCTCCGGCTCGCCCGTAAAGCGCGCCGCGGGCAGCGCCGTCGGCCCCAGCGCAAGCAGGCCGGCGACGAGGAGAGTTTTGATCAAAGAAGATCCGTTCATCGTGTTTCTGGTTTTGATTTTGTCCGGCCGCCCTTCCAGCGGTCGTATTGGGGATCGGCGTACGTGGCGAAAAATGTGGCGAGTCGGCGCGACAGTTCGTCGCGTTTCGCCTCGATGCCGGGCTGGCCGAAAAGATTAAAGCGCTCCCGCGGATCCTTCCGCATGTCGTATAACTCGAACGGCCCGTCCGGGTGACGCGCCACGTATTTCCAGTCGTCGGTCCGGATGGCGCGGGTGTTTTCCATCTCATAGAAGACCGTGTTGTCCCAGGCCTCCGGGACTCCGCGCAGTTCCGGGGAAAAATCGCGCCCCGGCGATTTCGGTGCCGCGGGCATCCGTTCGCCGAGATTCAGCTGATGGAGAACGGTGGGCAGAAAATCGTAATTGCTGACCAACAGATCGCTCGTGCGGCCCGCCGGGATTTTCCCGGGATGCCGGAAGAGCAGGGGAATCTGCATCATCAATTCGTGGGCGCCAAACGGCTTCGTGTGATCCCCCATCCCCCAGAGGCCGTTTTGCCCGCCCATCCAGCCCTGGTCCGCCGCGTAGACGACCAGGGTGTTTGCGTCGAGGCCGAGGCGCCGCAACGTGGCCATGATTTCGCCGACGCCGTCGTCGACGCCGCTCGTCTCCGCGGCCACCCGCTCCATCGCCACCTGCTGGTTGTGGAAGGATTTGTTGGCGTCCTGCCACGGGTGCATCGCGTCCACCGGAAAACTCGTGAAATGCCGGTCGCGATAATACGCGGCATGCCGGTTGCGTGCGCGATTGAGCATCAAACCGCCGAGGGAATACGGCCCGTTGTAGGCCAGATAGAGGAAGAACGGCCGCTCCTTGTTCTGCTCGATGAACTCGATCCCCTTGCGCGTCCAGAGATCCGTCGTGTAGCCCGCTTCATTCCGGACCTTGCCGTCCTCGATGACCTTTTGATCGTAGAACTCGTTCGTCGATCCGTCCGGCTTGGTGCTCCAAAACGAAAATCCCTCGGACGGCGTGAGATTGTCGCCGAGATGCCACTTGCCGCTCAGGCCGCAGACGTAGCCGGCGTCGCGCAACACTTCGCCGAGTGACGTGAATTCGGCGAGCGTGTTGTAGGCCTTCGGTCCCATCATGTAGGTGGGACTGACCGGCGTGTGAATGCCGTGCTGGGACGGAATGAGGCCGGTGAGAAACGTCGCCCGGGTCGGCGAGCAGACCGGGTTGCTGCTCAGGGCCCGATTGAACCGGATTCCTTCGGCCGCGAGGCGATCGATGTGGGGCGTGCGGATATCGGGATTCCCGTAGCAGCCGAGCGACCACGCACCCTGGTTGTCAGTGAGGATGAAAACCACATTGGCGGGCCGCGCCGGGGCGGCGGTGAGTCCCACGGAAAAGAGTGCGGCGGCCAACGGGATGTAAAGCCTGCGAATGAATTGGACCGGGCTGGTTGATGTCATCGGATCTGTGGCTCCACTTTGCCGTGTGGCCAGGGCAGCCCGGGCGTGGCGAGCCGGCGAAATTCTGGTGCGCGGCCGGGACTCATTTGTTGCGCGAGTCCAAGGCCGGCGTCGGCGAACTGCCGGCCCGCTGTGATCTCGAGATTGCTGTAAAATGTCAGCCGCGTTTCATATCCGCCGCCGCCCGGCCCGAAGGCCTCCGCGGTCGGCACGTATCCAACGCAGCCATTCGCCAGCTGGACGGGAAACGTGAAGGGAAACGGGCTGCGCCGCTTGATCTCCAAACCGTATTCGACGAAATATTCGGCCGGATTGCTCACGAACACCGCCGGGCCGACCTGCAGCGCCTGGACCTCGACCTCCACCGCCGGCTCCCGGCCGATGATGGCGTCGAGCAGCAGTGTCTCCCGCGCAAAGGTCCACTCCGTCAGATCGCGAGCGGGTTTGCCGTTGGCGACGAGCTCACGGGCGCGGGCGACGCGCTCGGGCGCCGGCGCGCGGCGGGAAATTTTCCAGATTTTTTGCCGAACATCCAAGATCGCCTCTGATCCGCGCGGCATGCTCAACAGCACCTTCACGGCCTCCGCGCCGATCCGTCCGCCAACCTGCTGCATCCACGTTTCAGGATCGGGCCGGACGAACGGATTCAGGTTGTCGACCTGGGTCACGTCGCCAGAGGCGCCGGCCAGGAAGACCACGGGTACGTCGGTGTGCAGCGCACCCTGGATGGTCTTTTCCATCGCGCCGGGCCAGTTGGCGGAAATGCCGCCCGGGTTCGTCGTCGCGTGGCACGCGAAATTCACGATGGCTCCGAGGAGGCGGCCGTCGGCATCCCAGGCGCCGACCACACCGACCTGCGGATCGGTCGGGGCGGCATAGCCGACGATATCCGGATTCATCGCGCCAGCGTGGCTCCAACTCTGCCCGTTCTTCATTTTCTGACGGCGATTGAAGGCAACCTGATCTTCGTGGCCGACGCCGAAGCCCAGACTGGCCGGCACGAGGCGCGTCGTCGCGATTCGGGCGGCCTCGACGATTCCATCGGTCAGGCGCTTCAGGTAAACGGGATCCGCCAGCGAGGATTCCTGGTAGGCGAGGCGCTGGATTTCCGGCGCGGCGTGGTCGAATTGTCCGGGCATCACGATCCCGACCGGACCGGAAGAGTGCGAGTGCGACGCGCCGATCATGACGGCGTCGGCCTTGATGCCGCCGGCGCGTTCGATTTCAGCGCGAGCCTGCAGCACCACGGCGCGCGGCACCATCAGGGTGTCGATTCCGATCAGGGCGATTTTCCGAGTGCCGTCGTCGAACACTGCCGCGCGGACTTTGCACGGATCGTGCAGTTTTGTGAAAACATGGCGTGCGACCGCGTGGGCCTCCCGCATGCCGATGTCCGGCGTGATGTCCTGCTCCGCGAATCCGGCGCGGATTTCTCCGCTGGCGGATCGCCCCAGCGTCAGCGCCACCACGACGAATCCCGCGAACGTCTTCAGCTGCCGGCAAAAATTCATGCCCGTTGGCTCCGATACCCCGAAGCTTGCCCCCGCTTGGTCGGGTCGAAAGGTGGTTCGTGCGCTCCGCCCGCGGCTTCGGCAGGCAGGAAGCCCCGACCGAGCCAGCCGCGCGCGGGAAGGACCGACCGTTCCGGCCGCGCGCAGGAAGGACCGACCGATCCAGCCGCGCGCGGAGCGCACAGCGTCGGTGAGTTTTTCGAGCGCCGCGTTGACGACCGTTCCGGCCGCGCGCGGGGAGCCCCGACCGATCCAGCCGCGCGCGGAGCGCACGGACCACCTTGGAGGCGCAGCAGATTTAGTTGGGAGACTCATGGCGGAGTTAGGTGCGGTTTGCCCGATGCCCTTGGGCTTGCCCCGGAGATTTCTACTTTGCGGGCAACGTCTGATACTGGGGATTGAACACCCACCCGGCGGGACGCTCTTTGGTGCCGAGCCGATCCTGGTCGCCAATCTCCTGGCTGGCCACTTGCGCGAGTCCCTTGAGCCGCGTGACGATTTCGGGATGCGCGGCGGCGAGGTCGCGTTTTTCACCCAGATCCTCGACCACGTTAAAAAGCCGGGCCGGGGAGGGGATCGACTTTGGTGCCGCGCCTGGAGCGCCTTGCGGCCGATCCAAGGCGAGGAATAGTTTCCAGGGTCCCGACCGCACCGCCTGCAACTGATCGTAATGATAGTAATAGAAAGCCTCGTGGGGCGTGCGCGCGCCGGACGCGCCAGAGAAAAGGGGCCAGATATCCTTGCCATTGATCACGTCCGGTCCCGGTGGTTTCGCGCCGGCCAGACCGGCAAACGTCGGCAGCAGATCCATCATCGTCCCGAGTTCCTCGCAGACCGTGCCCGCGGGAATTTTTCCCGGCCAACGCACGAGGCAGGGGACGCGCATGCCACCCTCGGCGGGCGAATTCATGTAGCCCGACAAAGGCGCGTTGCTGCCCTGTTCGGGATCGCGGCGGGTGGCGGAATTGTCGGATGTCCAAATCACGAGGGTGTGGTCGTCGAGTCCGAGCCGCCGCACGGCGCCCAGCACTTCGCCGGCGGACCAGTCCAGTTCCTCGACCGAATCCCCATACGGACCGTTGCGGGACTTGCCGCGAAACGCTGCGCTCGAAAAAGGCGCGCGGGTGCTGCCCGGCATCGCGTGCGAGATGATCAGAAAGAACGGTTTCTCGCGATTTTCCGTGATGAAGCGTATCGCCTCGCCGGTTTCGCGTTGGGTCAGCTCGTTCCGATCGACGCCCGCCTCGATCACGGTTTCGTTGCGCATTAGTGGCAGCGGCGGCCATTTTTCGCCTTCGCGCGGGGTCATGTCGTCGCTGTAGGGGATTCCCCAATACCGATCGAAGCCCTGCCGGGTGGGCAGGAAGGTCGGCTGATCGCCGAGGTGCCACTTGCCGATCAGCATGGTGGCGTAGCCGACGGTCTTCAGCGTCTCGGCGATCGTAATTTCGCTGGGATTGAGTCCGAGGGGCTCGCCCGGTTGCAGGACGGCGCCTTTGCGGGCGTTTTTGTGCAGGTTGATCCGGCGCGGGTAAGTTCCCGTCATCAGCCCCGCCCGCGACGGCGTGCAGACGTTGGCCGCCGTATAGAAGTGGGTGAACTTCCGGGACTCTCGCGCCAGCCGATCGAGGTTGGGCGTGCGGTGCAATTTGGAGCCATAGGGTCCGATGTCGCCGTAGCCTAGGTTGTCGCAGAAAAAAATCAGGAAATTGGGTGGTCGCACCGGCGCGGCGTGCGCTGCGACCGGCAGGGCGGCGAGCAACAGCAGCGGAAGGAAGGCCCGGAGGTAAGTCTTGTCGAGAGCGTTGGTTTTCATGATCAATTTAATACGTACCCTTGATTCCCACCGAAACCGACGCGCCGTATTCGCTGTTCAGGGAACGGCGGGCATAACCCGGCGTGGCCGAGCCGTAGTGCAGTTGGGTCAATTCATCGTTCGTGGCATTGCCGATCGCGCCCACCAGCGAGAAACGCCGCGACAGCTGATACGCGACGCTCAAATCGAGGATGAGCCGCTTCTTGATATATTGATAACCATCCGGTCCCCACGCCGGCTGCGGCAGGAGTTTGTTGAGACCGCGATAATTCCATCGCGGCATGAACGTCAGGCGCCTCCAGTTGAATTGGATGCCCCAATTCGCAGTCTCGGGCACGAAGCTGGTGAAAGAGGCGTTCGGGTTCCCGTCCAGATGAAGTTTGGTCGCGTTGGCGAAAACCGTGAAGTATCGGCCGATTCCGCCGAACGGCCGGAGCGACTGGCGGACGTTGAACTCGACGCCTTGAATCGTGGCGCGGCCGGAGTTGAAGGTCGTCGAGAGATTCCACCCGAGATATCTGGGATCGAGATCGAGGGCCGCCAAATCCGCCGCCGTGGCGATCTTCACGGCGTTGCCGAAGAAGTCCTTGATCTCCTTGAGAAATACCCCGGCGCTGATGACACCGCCCTGTGGCGTGTAGTATTCCAGCGAGAGATCATAGTTGTTCGCGGTCCACGGTTTCAGGCCGGTGTTGGTAACGGTGATGTTGCCGCGCGCGATCGATGGATCGCTCAATTCGCCGGTGGTCAGGTCGGCTTCCTGCACGGTGGCGCTGGGGATGATGTCCGGAAAATTCGGCCGCCCATAGGTTTGCGCCCAGGCGAGCCGGACCTGGAAGTTCTCCTTGAGGTTGTAGGTGAGGTGAAGGCTCGGATAATAGCCGTCGTAGGTGCGCTGGGCGGTGAATGCGCGCTCCTTGCGCGTGAGCCGCGTCTCCTCGAGCGAACCGGCGGCCCCTGCGTCCGGCCGGCGCACCCGCGCCCCCTGCGCATTGCGGGCGAACGATCCGTCCGCGTTGCGGGCGAAAGCGGCGTTTGGATCAAACAGGAGCCCCTGGCCGGTGACGTCGGTCGTTTCGTAGCGGACGCCCGTGAGGATATTCAGGCGACCCTTGAACAGGCGGGCCTCCGCCTGCAGATATCCGGCGGTGACCGTCTCTTCGGCAAACTGCGAGGTGCTCAGCCGGGTGTTTTCCGCCGCCACGATTTGCGCGGGAGTCATGGTGAACAACGACTGGTTGGTCTGATACGCCTGCCACGCTTTGCCCGGATTGATGCCGATCGGGTCGCGGAACCCCAGGAAGAGCTCCTGGTTCTTGTAGACGTCGTAAAGGTACGGCTCCACGTCGGCATTCGCGCCGGTGTAGGTGAACGTCCCCGCTTCGCGGCGCGCATCGACATTCTGGATACGCCGCTGGCCACCACCCTGCAGCGCGAAGGGAAACGTGAACACATCCAGCCGGCGCCGGACGTCGAGGTTGGCAAACTTCGAGCTGAGCACGTGCCGGCGATCATCGAGCGTGGCGGCGGAAACCCGGTAGTTCGCGGGGTTGAGCAGCGCCACCGGCTGGTTGGCGTTGTCGAAGACCTCGATGCTCTCCGGCCGTTCCTCGCCGATATTCCGGAACGTCACGCGCACCGGATTGCGGTTTATGGCGGTGACGTTGTTGAAATGTCCCCGCGTGGTGCTGGGCAGAATAGTCTCGGACTGGGAATAGTTGGCGTTCGCTTCGATCCGCCATTTGCCGTCGTCGTACCGGTAACCGAGGTTGGTGCCGGAAGTGTAGTCGGCGCTATATTGCCAGCCACCCGTGACGGTGAGCGCGCCGCGGCCGGTCGCCCCGATCGTAAAGTCCGGCCCATAGCTGAGCCGCGTGCCGGTGGCCGGGGTGGGCGTGCCGACCGTGCCGGCGCTCGGCGTCATCGTGGTGTGACCGGTGCTGGCGCGCACATTTTTGCCATAGCGGCTGCCAACGGTCAGAACCGAATTGGGCGTCACGCGCCAGTCGGCCTTCGCACTGTAGATGCTGCGGTTGGTGTAGCGGGGGGAGTCCTGAATCAAGAACTGCTGGAGGAACGGATTGGCGACCGCGGCCCCGGTGTCGGTGCCGGCGTTGCTCCAGGTCTTGCGGGAGATGTTTTGCTCATTGAATTTCTGCGCATAGACGCCCGTCAGCACCACGCCGAAGTTTTTTCCAATCGGCAGCGTGTAGTCGAAATCGAACCCCGGTTTCACTTTGGAGACTTCCTGATCCTTGTAGGACGTGGGGCTCTTCGCGAGGCTCAGCGTGTTGCTGGTCGCAGCGAGGTTGAGGCCGTAGCGGAACTCGGCGTGGCTGCGCTCAAAGGCATTCTTGCTGACCAGGTTGATCGAACCGGCCAGCGTGTCGGCGGGGCTCGCGGGCGTGGGCACTTTGGTCACGTCGACGCGGGTGACGTTGTTGAGCGACTGGGTCCGCATCTCCACCGCGCGGGTCGGGCCGGTGTTGGCGCCCGTGACGATTGGCGCGCCGTCGAACATGACCGTCGTCTTGTCGCCCCCCATGCCGCGCACGGAGATGGTGCTGACCTCGGCGTTGTCGTAGTCGGCGGAAAGTCCTGGCAGAAATTTCAGGAAGTCACCCGCGCTGCTGCCGAAAACCTCCCCGAGCGAGTCGGTGGCGATCACGGTCTTGAGGTTGGCAGCGAACCGCTGCTCGTTGGTCGCAATCGCCTGGGCATCGGTCTCCTTGTTCGACGCGACCTTGAAGGGATCGAGTTTCACCACGCCGGAGCTCTGCCCGTAGCGGGCGACACTCGTGAGACTGACATCGCGCTCGATGGGCCGTCCTGCCGGGATGTCGACGGCTACCTCCTGCGCGTCGAGGTCGGTATAAAAAAATTCGAGCACCGTCGGCCCGCTCGGAATGCCGGCGAGTTTGTAGGTGCCATATTCGTCGGTGAACACGACGATGTCGGTGCCTTTCATCGCGACGCGCGCCCGGTTGAGATACTGGCCGGTGGCGACGTTTTGCACGCGGCCAGAGACACTGCCGTTGGCGGGTGTCGGCTCGGCTGCGCTGACAAAGGTGCGAGGGATGGTGGTCGCGAGTGCGCATGCGAGCAGAGCGAATCGTCTTAGGGTGGTCATGAGGGATAGGGTGATAGAACCGGTCTCTCCGGTAGAAACTGGGGAAGCCAAGCTCAGGAATTCTTCTGCTCGCGGGTCCATTGTTGCAAGCGGTCGCGCAAAAGGCCCATCTCGCGGAACTGCTCCCGGAGATCATCGTGAAAATGCTCCAGACACCATGGCCCGCGGAACCCGGCATCCCAGCCAATTTGGAAACAACGCCTCAGATCGAAGCGCGGATGTGAGCCGTCGGCCTCGAGGGCAAACGGCTTGAAGTCACACGAGACCGCGTAGGGAAATGCCTTGGTCAGCCCTTCGTAACGCACCGCGTCCGTCCAGTTTCTCGTGTCCGGTTGCGAACGCAGCCCCGGCCCGACTGCCTTGATGAGCGCCGGAATCGCGTCGGGGTCATCCTGCATCCAGCCGTAGTTCTCCACGAGCAGGGTAAGTCCCCGCGACGCGCCGTAGTCCATCAATTCGCGGTAGACCGACGTCACGCGCTTAAAATTTGGCCGCTTCGGTCCCGGTAGCGGGCGCACCCAGCGCACGCCGAGGCGCGCGGCGACGTCCATCGTGCGCTTATATTCGTTGATCGCGTGGCGAAGCACCGACTCGTCTTCGCTCGCGAGATCGAGGCCGGGATTGTTCATCTTTAGATTCGTGAGCACGCAGCCCGCGCGATCTGCGGCGGCGCGCAGCTGGTCGAGATAGGCGGGTTCCGTTGACGCCAATGTTGCCGTCATCAGGTCGATCACCTTCATGCCGAGTTCGTCGTGCATCCGCTTTGGCAGATCAAGGAGCCGCAGTTTTCCGGCGCGCGCTTCCACCGTGTAATGCCGCATGAACGAACCGGTGGTGATGCCCACCTCGCCCGCGAGTGAAAGGGATTTTGCCGCGGCGGCGGCCGACCGGGTGACGGTCGAGAGCGCGACGGTGCACGCGGAACAGTGGATGAAGGTGCGGCGGTTCATTTCAGGCCTCGTTGATTTTCTTGGCGGCCCGATGGGCGGAACGCGTGGCGGCCTCCAGGCCGCGCCACATGTTGTCGTAGGACGCGCCGGCAAAATGGATCCGGCCCACCGGCTCGATGAGGTGCGGCCAGAATTTCGCGAGTTGACCCGGCGGAAAGGGATCCCGCTCGCAGCCGACGCAGGTCGGTTCTTCCTTCCACCATTGATGCACGATGCATTGCTCGAACTCCGGCGTCACCTTGCCCGGATAAAATTTCTTAAAGGCCTCGATCGTCTGTTCCGGAGTTTGCACCGGTTGCCCGGAGCCGAAGAGCAAGCGACGCTCTCCGGGAACTTCCGTGGCCGTTTCGCACACCGAACCCA
The DNA here is from genome assembly GCA_945903465.1 of Opitutus sp. GAS368. Classification (GTDB taxonomy): domain Bacteria; phylum Verrucomicrobiota; class Verrucomicrobiia; order Opitutales; family Opitutaceae; genus ER46. The sequence goes on along the minus strand of CAMDOF010000017.1, from coordinate 24,264 downwards.
TGCTGGAGTCGCCGCTGAGGAAATTGATGCTTGGAATGTCGCCTTTCCAAAACGCGGTTTTGGCGACGAGCAGGACACGCGATTGCATGCCCAGCACGGTGTGAGTGAGCGCGTGGGCCTTGGCCTCCGACCACGCGGGCGAGACGTTGATTCCGACCACGGCCGCCGGTGACATGCTCATCACCAGATAGTCCGCGCTCAGCTCCCGTTTCACGCCGGCTTCATCGTAGTTGACCGTGACAGAGGTGCCGGTGTGGCGGATCGCCGTGACCGGGCAGTTTTTGCGCACGCGCGCGTCGAGTCGCGCGGCGAGGGCATCGGGTAATTGTTGGTTGCCGCCCTTGAGGTGAAAAACTTCCTTCGGTTGCAGGCGTAGGCCGCGTTTTTGCAAGATCGCCATCATCCAGATCCGATAAAGCGCGGAGGCATCGCCGCGCGCCGGCGGCTTGCCCTGCGTGGCCCGCCGGCCGAGGCGGGAGAAACGGATCGCCGCCTCCGACGCGCCTGCCTGTGCCATCAGGTCGGCGGCCAGCACGTCATCCAGCCCGTCCAGCCCGATGCCCAACGGTTGGTATTCGTCGCGGAATTTCGCGATTTGTTTTTCGAAATAGAGGAGCGGCAGTTCCGACATGCCGTGCTCCGCAATGTAATCAGCCTCGCGCGGGGTGAAGCCGAGGCTTCGCAAAAACGCCGGCTCGCTAAATCGAGTTTCGCTCACCCAACGGTCGCCCAATTTCCGCTGCATGTTTTCGTGCCGATCCCAACGCATCGCCGTGAGGCCGAATTTTTCCACGTAATCCCAGACGAGCGCGTAGGCCGGCCGGGCGGGAAACTGCTCCGCGCCGACGTCGGCATAGAGCCCGGCCGGCAGCGGATCGCGGATGGTCTTCACGTGGCCGCCGGTGCGGCGCGAGGCCTCGAGCAGCGTGACGTCGTGTCCTTGGTTCATCAGCTCGAACGCGCAGCTCAACCCGGCGAGGCCGCCACCGGCGACGATCACTTTCTTGACGCGGCCGGTCGCGGCGCCAGAGGCGGAAACCGCCAAGCCGGCCAGGAGGGTTGCGCCCGTCTGCAACGCTTTCCGTCGGGTCAGGACGGGAACGGCGCGGGGTGGGAACAGCTGGGGCTGAGAGGTGCTCATGCGACGCAAAGGCTCACTGCGGTTTCTCCGCTTCCCAGGCACGCAATTCCGGCGCCATGCCGCCGCCATAATACGGGTATTTGTCGAAGTCGTCGAATTGGGGATCGAGGCGCGGGTCGGCGGTCTCCTTCATCCAGGCGTCGACGCGGTCGCTCATTTGTTTTTTCGCCGCGGCCAACGCCGGTTGCGCGGCGACGTTGACGAGCTGTTCGGGATCGTTGCGCAAATCGTAGAGCTCCTCCGCCGGCCGTTTCTTGAAACTCAGGGCGAAAAGCCGCTGCATCGTTGGCTCGGCCTGGTGCGCGATCATGTAGCCCTTGGTGCGGCTCGGATCGACGTCTCCGTAGGGCCCGACGGCATAATACACGATCGGATCACCCGACGGCTGCCGGTTCGGGCGCAAGTTTCGCACATACAGAAAGTCCTTCGTGCGCACGCCGCGCACAGGATAACTCTGATCGCCGCGCCGGACATTGGCGTGGCGTTCACGTTCCACGAAAACGTGATCGCGCACGACCGCGCCCGGCTTGCCGGTGAGGATGTCGAGAAAACTGCGGCCGGTCATCTCCGGCCATGGCACGAGCCCGGCCATTTCCAGAATCGTGGGCGCATAGTCGGTCACGGACACAAATTCGTTCAGCACGCGCCCCGCCGGAATCCGGCCCGGCCAGCGGATGGCGAGCGGAACGTGCGTGCCGGCTTCGTAGACCGCGCCCAAGCCTCGCGGCATCTGCCAGCCATTGTCGCTCGTTTGAATGACGATCGTGTTGTCGAGTTCGCCGTTCTTTTCCAGCAAGGCGACCGCTTCGCCAAACGCCGCGTCCATCTCCTCCACCGTCGCGAGATAGTCGGCGATCTCCTCGCGGACCTCAGGTGCGTCCGGCAGGTAGCCGGGAACCTTCACGCGCGCCGGATCGATGCCGTGCTGGGCGCCCAGGCCCTTTTTCCAGTAGCGGAGGGCGGTGTGCGTGGATCCAAACCAGAAAAAAAACGGCTGCTGTTCACCGCGCTTCTGCATGAACTCGGGAAAGTTTTTGTAGAGTTTTCCGGCGGGCGATTCGGTGCGCCCAAATCCCTCGTAGATACCCGGCGCCCAGCCTTTGCCGCTGTAACCCGCATGATAACCGCTCACGGTCAGCGCATCGACGAAGACGCGGAATTTCCCGGGGAACCGTCCGCCGTGATTGGCGATTTCCTCCAGCTGATGCGCCGCCCGCCCGGTGACGAAACTGGATCGCGTGGGGCCGCACGACGGCACCGGGCAGAACGCGTTCGTGAAGCGCGTGCCCTCCCGCACCATGCGGTCGAACACCGGAGTCTTCACCATCGGGTAGCCGTGGGCGCCGGCGTGATCGTAGAGCCAGTTGTCGCCGATCAGCAGCAGGATGTTGGGCCGCGACTCCGCCCGGGCCATCGCCGCCGCCAGCGTGAGCAGCATCAATGGAATCCAGATACGAACGACCTGGCTACGGGCAATGGGGAGGGGCGGGAAGGGATGGTTCATATCCGGAAAAAAAGCTTTCGACGATACAGCCACCAGCAGAAGAACCACAACACGAGGAGTATGGCGAACCGTTCCCAAACCGGGCCGTGGGGGCCGGAAAAAATCCCGGCGCCCCATTGCTGCGCCAGCGTGTGCTTGATCCAGGCGGGCCAGAGCAAGGTCATCACGTAAATCGCCAGGGAATTCGCGCCAAAGACGAGCAGAGGAAACGCCCAGCGCTTGTAACCGCGGACGTCGATGACCCAATAAAACGCCGCGAGCATCCACAGTGTCCAACCACTGCTGTAGAGCGCGAACGAGGGCGTCCAGATGCGTTTGATCACGGGGCAAATCGTGAGGCCCGCCACGATTCCCAGCACCAGGCAAACTGCGCCGGTGCGCACGAGCCACGCGAATTTGGCGCCGGGCGGCCGGGCGCTCATCAGCACCTGTCCGCTCATCACCCCGAGGATCATGTTCGCCATCGCCGGGATGAAATTCAGCGTCGTCGTGCTCCCCACCTGATTGACAAACAGTTTGTCGTTGGGAAACAGGTTGAGCAACCAACGATCAAAATCGGCTGAGAGGCTGAGGTTCTTGCTCCAGTGCGCCCAAAAACCGGGCAGTATGTCGGCCGGGTTCGCCCCGGCGGCCGCGAAATCATACCCCGGGCCCGGCGTCGGATAGGTCGCAAACAGCAACCAATGCCCCGTCAGGATGACCGCGATTGCCCCGAGCTGAAAACGCGGGCTCCGTCGCAGCAGCAGGAAAATAAAAACGTAGCCGAGGCCGATCTGGGTGAGGACGTTTACAAAGCGCGCATTCTGCGTCATGAGCGCGGAGCCGAGCAGGACCAGCACCAGGGCGCGGATGATGGCGTGGCGCAATTGCCGGGCAAACGTGTCGCCCTCCTCTTGGCGCCGCGCATAGGAGAGGGGCATCGCGACGCCCACCATCATCATGAACGCCGGCATGATCAGATCCCAGAACGCCCCCCATTGCCAGGGCGTGTGCGAAAACTGATTGGCCCAAAACGACCACGCGCTGTCGGGAAACTTCCGCGCCATCTGGACCGTGCCGAAACCGGACCCGGCCAGCATGAACATGATGAAGCCGCGATACGCATCGAGGGACATCAACCGTGGCGACTTCGGTGGCGCCGCGGCTCCGACCGGCAAAGAGGGCGCGGCTTCGATGGTCGCTGGCGACGGCGTGGCCGGGGCGGTGGCTATCATCGGGCGAACTCCGCATGTTGCGCACCGCGGCCGGCGGCCGCCATCAAAGGCGCCGATTTTGGATTCTGAGCGCACAGAGGTCCCATCCGAGGACACCGCGAAAGACGTTTTCCCGGTGTCCTCCTGCTTGTCCTCTGTGACCCAAGGATGGCGTGCCCGAAATCGTCGCACGAAGAGGCGATCCGAACCGATCTTTGCGAACTTTTGTTTGTCATCGCGAGCCCGAGGAACGAGGGCGTGGCGCTCCAGCTGGATGGATTGCCTCGTCGCCACGCTGCGGCCGATGAACCCAGGTGGCTTGTCATTGCGAAGGAGCCTTGCCGACTGCGGCAATCCACCAGAGAAGCCGACGATTGATTGCCGCGCTCGGCCAGCCGCGCTCGCAATGACCTATCAGGGGAGTGGTTCATCGGATATTTTCAGCCAACGGCCCGGCATCGGGCCAGCTCCGCGCCATGACACGCCGGGGTTGGGGGGCGAGAGGGGGTTTGGGTTCCAAGTCTCATTGGGAATGATTCTGACTCGCCGTTTGCGCGTCAATCCACCTGGGCCGGGACATTGCCGAAGAGCCACGGTAGGCCGGGCTGTTTGACACGGGGTCGGCCGGGAACCGGGCCGGGTTTCAGTTCCTTCACCAGCGCGACGCCGGCATCGGCCATCTGGCGTCCGGCGGTGATCTCTAGGTTGCTGGAAATGGTGATCCGGGTCTCGTAGCCGCCGCCGCCCGGCCCGAATGCCTCCTCGGTGGGGACGTATCCAACACCGCCATTCGCCAACTCGACCGGAAACGTAAACGGAAATGGACTGCGTTTCTTGATGTCGAGCCCGTATTCGACGAATAATTCGGCCGGATTGCTGACGTAGACTGCCGGGCCGATCTGGATGACTTGGACCTCGACCTCCACATCCGGGGTGATGCGCGCCCGATATTCGAGCAGCAAGGATTCCTTCGCGAACATCCATTCGGTCAGCTCGGGATTCCCGGCGGGCTTGGCGGCGGCGATCACGGTGCGGGCGCGCTGCAGGGTGGCGGGCGAGGGGAGGCGCCGCCGAATCGGCCAGACCTTTGCGCGGCTGTTCAACGCGATGTCTGTCCCGCGTGGCATCGTCAGGAGGACCTTGACCGCCTCCGCTCCGACGCGCCCTCCGACGATTTGCATCCATTGCTCCTCGGTGGGACGTTCGAACGGGGAGAGCGTATCGATCTTGGAAATATCGCCACACGCTCCGGCCAAAAAGACGACGGGCGCATTGGTCTTCAGCGCGCCCTGGATGGTCTGCTCGAGATGATACGGCCAATTGGCGGAGATCCCGTCGGGGGAGATATTCGTGTGGAGCGCGTAGTTCACGATCGTGCCGAGCAGGCGTCCCTGCAAGTCCCATGCGCCAATCACACCGACGGCGGGATCGATCGGACCGGCATAGTCCAGGACGTCCGGATTTCCAACGCCAGGATTCGTCCACGTTTGTCCGTTCTTCATGCGCAGCCGGCGATTGAATCCCACCTTGTCCTCGTGCCCGACCCCGAAGCCGATTTTCGCCGGCACGCGCGCGTCGGACGCAGCCTTGACGCCGTCGGCGATTTGCCGGACCACCTTCGCGAGATAGGCCGCATCCGCGAGTGAGGTGTGCTCATAGGCGAGTTTTCGAAGGAGTTCCGGCGCGGCATCGTATTCCCCCGGCTGCACGTTTCCGACCGGGCCGGACGAGTGGGAATGCGTGGCGGCAATCATCACGGCGTCCCCGGGGATCTGGGTTAGGCGGGTGATTTCGGCGCGCGCGTCCTGGACCACGTGTCGCGAGATCTTCAAGGCATCGAGCCCCACGAGCACGACCGTGTGGGTGCCATCGGCGAAAAGCGCGACCCGGACCTTGCAGGGATCGAGAAATTTCTTGTGAAAGGCTTTCGCATAACCGCCCGGCCGTTCCTGGCCGATTTCCGGGGTGATGTCGCGTTCGGCGAAGCCCGCTTCGATCGCAGCCTGAACGGGCGGGAGCCAGAGCGACAAAAGTGCGGCCCGTATCAACCAGCGTTGTACGTTGCCACCGGGGATCGTCGTTCGGCGGAGTTGCATTGGGTTCATCATTTCAAAGGTTGCCGCGGACGCCCAACGCGAGCGCCACGCCGTATTCCGATCGGCGCCACTGCCGGGCATAGGCGGGGGTTTGTGATCCATAGCGCAAGACGGTTTGCGGCACGTTGAACACGTTGTTGGCATTCGCCACCAGCGAGAACCGGCGGCTCAACTGCACCGTCAGATTCAGGTCGAGCGTTGTCCGCGCCTTGAAATACTCGAATCCATCCGGACCGAAGAGGGGCTGGGCCACGCGCTTGTCCTGGCCCCGATGGTTCCATTTGGCCACCCATGTGACCCGCTCCCGGCCGAACGAAAACCCCCAGTTGGCGGAACGGGGAATAAAACTGCTGAAAGACGCCTGTTGATCGCCCTGCAGTTTAAGCTGTGTGGCGTTGGCAAAGACCGTAAGGTATCGGCCCCAGCCGCCCAGATGGCGGAGCGAATGCCGGAGGTTGATTTCCGCCCCTTGGATCCGCGCGTCGCCGGAATTGAATTTCGTCGCGAGATTCCAGCCGACATATTGGGCGTCGAGGCCAACCTGTTCGAGATCCGCCAGCGTCGCGAGCCGGACGTCGTCGCCAAAGAAGTCCCGGATTTCCTTTAGGAATACGCCCCCGCTGATCATTCCGCCTTTCTCCGAGTAGTATTCCAGCGACAGATCTAAATTGTCCGCCGTCCAGGGCCGCAACCCGGTGTTGCGGACCGTGATGGTGCCCTTCGCGACGGTGGGATCGGCGGATGTCTCGGCACCCAGATCGAGTTCGTTGATCGTGGCGCTGGGGATGATGTCGGTGAAATCGGGCCGGCCATACGTCCGCGCATACGCGGCCCTCGCCAGGAAGTTCTCCCTTATGTCGTAGGTCAGGTGCAGGCTGGGATAAAGTCCGTCGTAGGATCGGTTCGCCCGGTAGGCGCGTTCCTTTCGGACCAGTCGCATTTCCTCGAGCGAGCCAACCGCTCCGGCCTCGCTGCGGCGGATGCGCGCGCCCTGCGCCGTGCGGGCAAAGCTCCCGTTCGCGTTGCGCACAAAAACCGCATTCGGATCGAACAGCATCCCCTCGCCCTCGTCCACGGTCTGCTCCCGTCGGACCCCGGTCAGGATCCGCAGGCGGTTGTGCAGCAGCCGGGCCTCGGCCTGAAGATAGTAGGCCGAGACGCTTTCTTCGATCCGTTCCGAGTTGGTGATCCGAAAGGTTTCGGCGGCCACCACCTGTGCCGGTGTCTGGGAGAACAGCACCGGGTTGGCCTGAAACGCGGTCCAGGTTCCCGTGGGGGAAATCCACGGGACGTTCCGGAAGCCGTAGTGCGAGTCCTCGTTGACATACACCCGCATCTGGTAGGGCGCGGCATTTTCCACCGTGGCCGGGTTGCCATCCGGACCGTTGAAGGTCCAGTTGATGTTGCCCCGCCGTGCGTCCAGAGTCTGGATACGGTGGGCCCCGCCGATCTGCAGCGCCGCCGGAAACGGGAACCACCGCAGGCTCCGCCGGAGGTTGAGATTGCCTGACCGCACGCTGGCGCGATTTTCCACCGGCGTGTCGTTGGCCGTCGTGATGCGGTAGTTCGCGAGTTCGTAGACATCGACCTCCCGGTTGGTCGCCCCAAAGGTCCGGATTTCAGCGGGCCTGACCGCGTCGAAGCCGGTGAGGGAGACGCGCACCGGATCGATCAGATTGCCCGTCACCAGGCCGAAATGGCCGCCGGCGAGGTTGCGCCGGAAAATTTCGGAGGCGGAATCACTGAGCCCGCCTTCGATCTTCCACGTGCCATCGTCGTAGCGATACTGCAGGCTCGTCGCCAGCCCTTCGCCGCCGGTCGTCTGCCCGCCGCCGCTCGTCGTGACCGACCCGCGTCCGGTGGCACCGACGACAAAGTTGTCTCCGGAACTGAACGGAACTCCCGTGGCGGGGGTGGGCGTTCCGATGGTCCCGGGACTGAATGTCCACGTGAGTGCGCCAATCCAGTTCCGGTAACGGTTCCACTGACTCGACAGGGACAACACGGATTTGGGCGTCACCCGCCAGTCGGCTTTGAGACTGAGGTTTGAGCGCATCTGGGACCGCGGTGAATCGATCAGGGCATACGACTGGAGATAGGGTCGCGCGAAGGAGGCTCCGGTGGCGGTTCCGGCCCCGGAAAACGTCATCGTCGAGTGATGCTGTTCGTTGAATTTGTTGCTCTGCGCCCCTGCGACCATGAGACCGAAGCGCTGGTTGACCGGCAGGGCATAGTCGAAATTGTAACTGGGCAGCGTCTTCCGCGTGAGATGATCGCCGTTTGAATGCGGAGTCTTGCGCAGGGTGAGGTTTTCGTCGCTCGACGTCAGTGTGAGGCCGTAGCGAAATTCGGCGCGGCTGCGCTCGAACGCGCTCTTGCTGATCAGGTTGACCGATCCCGCCAGCGAGTCCGCGGCATTGGCCGGCGTCGGCACCTTGGTCACCTCGACGCGCGAAATATCGTTCATCGCCATCGTGTTGATGTTGAAATCCCGTCCACCTCCCGCCACGCCGCCGACGAAAAAGGCGCCGACGACCGGCGCGCCGTTGGACGTGAACGACGTCATGCCGCTCCCAAGTCCCCGGATGGAAATTCCGATGATCTCCGTGCCGCTGTATTCTCCGGTTACGCCGGGCAGCAGTTTCAGGAACTCACCCACATTGCTGCCCAGAACGTCGCCGAGCGAATCGGTTGCCACCACGTTCTTCAGATTGGGTGCAAACCGCTGCTCGTTGGCCGCGATGGCCGCCGCATTGGTTTCCTTGTCCGCCGCGACAATGTACGGTTTGGCACGGACGACGTTGGGATCGGCCCCGTAGCGGGATACACTGGTCAATGCCACGTCCTGGGTCACCGTCTGCCCCGCGATTACATTCACGTTGATGCGTTGCGCATCCAGATCGGTGAAGAAGATATCCAGCGCCACGGATCCCGCCGGCAGGTTTGCCAGCTGGAACTCGCCGGTGGCATCGGAAAATGCCACCACGTCGCTCCCCGGCACCGTCACCCGGGCATTGTTGAGATACTGGCCCGTGGCGGCGTTCTTGACTCGGCCGCTCACGGTCCCGCTCTGGGCGGCAGGTGTTGCGACCGACGCATCGGCCGCGAGCGCCGGAACAGTCGGCACGTTGGCCAAAGCCACGAGTGAAATCGCCAGAAGGGAGCGTCGGTGTGTGGCTATGTGAAAATGAGAATGAAAAAGTGAATGAAAAGGTGAAGCGCTGCCAGGCGGGCGGGACGCCCCGGCCGGGTGCCGGCCAAGGCGGGGCGTCCCTGGTGTCCAACCTATCGCATGCCGAAGTCGAGCGAACTTCACGGCCGCCGGCGCCGATCCGCCCTGCGTCGACGGCGCTGCTCCGAGGTTCGCCAGTGATGAATTGGATGGGACGTTGGATACCATGGGGTGAACCGGGCGCGTCAATCCACCTGGGCCGGGACATTGCCGAAGAGCCACGGTAGGCCGGGCTGTTTCACACGGGGTCGGCCGGGAACCGGGCCGGGTTTCAGTTCCTTCACCAGCGCGACGCCGGCATCGGCCATCTGGCGTCCGGCGGTGATCTCTAGGTTACTATAGGAGGTCAGACGCGTTTCGTAGCCGCCGCCTCCCGGCCCGAATGCCTCCTCGGTCGGGACGTAGCCAACACCGCCATTCGCCAGCTCGACGGGAAATGTGAACGGAAACGGACTGCGCTTCTTTATATCAAGGCCGTATTCGACGAAGTATTCGGCCGGGTTGCTGACATAAACCGCCGGTCCAATCTGGATGACCTGGACCTCGACCTCCACCTCGGGGGAGACGTTCCCCAAGTATTCGACCATCAGCGTCTCCTTCGCAAACGTCCACTCGGTCAGCGCGGGATTCCCCGCGGGCTTGCCGGCCGCGACCAGTGCGCGCGCGCGTTGCAACGTGGCCGGCGAGGGGAGGCGACGCCGGATCGGCCAGACTTTCGCGCGGCTGTTCAAGGCGACGTCGGTCCCGCGCGGCATCGTCAACAGCACCTTGACCGCCTCCGCCCCGACGCGCCCTCCGACGATCTGCATCCATTGCTCCTCGGTGGGACGTTCGAAAGGGGTGAGCGTGTCGATCTTGGAAATATCGCCGCAGGCGCCTGCTAGGAAAACGACCGGCACCTTGGCGTTCAGCGCGCCCTGGATGGTCTGCTCGAGATGATACGTCCAATTGGCGGAGATCCCGTCGGGGGAGATATTCGTGTGGAGCGCGTAGTTCACGACCGTGCCGAGCAGGCGTCCCTGCATGTTCCATGCGCCGATCACGCCGACGGCGGGATCGATCGGACCGGCATAGTCCACGACGTCCGGATTTCCGACGCCGGCATTCGTCCACGTTTGCCCGTTCTTCATGCGCACGCGCCGATTGAAACCCACCTTGTCCTCGTGCCCGACCCCGAAGCCGATTTTCGCCGGCACGCGCGCGTCGGCCGCGGCCTTGACGCCATCGGCGATTTGCCGGACCACCTTCGCGAGATAGGCCGCGTCCGCGAGCGAGGACTGCTCATACGCGAGCTTGCGGACGAGTTCCGGCGCGGCGTCGTATTCCCCGGGTTGCACCATGCCGACCGGACCGGACGAGTGGGAATGAGAGGCGGCAATCATCACGGCGTCCCCGGGGATCTGCGTGAGTCGCGTGATTTCTGCGCGCGCCTCCTGGACGACGCGTCGCGAGATCGTTAATGCGTCGATCCCCACCAGTACGACCGTGCGGGCGCCGTCGGCAAAGACCGCGACGCGAACCTTGCACGGATCGAGAAACTTGTGGTGAAACACCTTGCCGTAGCCGCCGGGACGCTCCTGACCAATTTCCGGCGTGATGTCGCGTTCGGCAAACCCGGCCTCAATTGCCGCGAAGACGCGTCCGGAAAATAATCCGACCAGCAGCAACAGACGGACAAGGGGGTGGCGGTTCATCGCGCGAGCCGGGCTTCAGTCGCGCCGGAAAAGAGGTTGTGCGGATGCCTCCACATCAGAAAACCAAGGCCACGGTCAGCCGTATGCTGCGGGGATCAAGCAGCAAGACGTTTGAGTAACCGGAATAGTCCGCGTTGTAGCGCAGGGGCATGAACGAGTCTTCGTTGGTGAGATTGGCGACGTTTACCTGCACCGTAAGCTGCGGCTTGGTTCGGGCGATGGCAATTTGCCGGCGGTAGCCGAGGAAGGCGTCCACCTTGAAATCCTCCGGCCCGATGAACGTCTCGCCATAGAGGGTGCTCCCATTCGCCGCGATACCGACGACCCGGCGGCCAAGTTTAGACGTGCTTCGCCACCGCACACCACCGCCCGCAAAAACTCCCTTCAGCCGGCCCTCGGAAAAAGTGGTGCGCCCGCTGGCGTTCGCCTTGTCGGGCCGTTCGCCCCAGCCGAAGCTGTTGAATTCCCTCAACTCCCGGATCAGTCGCGGCATTTCCGCCGCATCCTGATCGATCGATGTGCCCAGCGTCCCGTTGACCAAGCGACCCGCCCCCGGGGTGCGATTCCAGTAGGCCAGTTCCCGCTCATACCATTTCTCGAATTCCCGCCCGATGGAGGCGTGATCGGTTTTGGTGTGGGAGAAGTTCAGCAGCGCGGTGAAATTCCGGCTCAGGTTGAGCGATGCCGACACCTCGTAACCCTGGTTCACCAGATCTTCGGTGGCGATCAGCGTTCCCTGGTCGCCGACGAGATGCTGCCGGTAGTCCGCCGCGGAGATATGGTTGTTTTCGAGCAACGTGTCGAGGATGCGGGTGCTCGGCTGGGTGACCGCCGCCGCGAGACCAATGCCCCCCGTGGTTTGAATCTGGGACGTTTTGAAGGCCGTCGCGCGCAGGAAAAATTTTCCATCGAGCAGCCGGAGCATGAATCCGTAATCGTGCGTCTTGCCCTCGGCCGGCGGCGGCAGAATCTCATCGGGCAGGATGCTCTGGTTGTAGCTTGGTTGATCGGTGTTGTTGGCGTGATTATAGAAGGCCGAGAACCAGCGCGTGGCATGATACACCGCCCCCGTCGTCCACGAGATCGGCTCATATACAAATGAGTCGGTTATCTCCGGCGTGAAGGTGAGGGTGTTCGCGACCACGCGGTGGGCGAGCACGGCGGGATCCGACGGCGAGACCCGCCCGCTGCCGTGCTGATCATACGTGACCTGATCCGAGCGCAGCCCTGCCGTAACGACCAATTTGGAGTCGAAAAAATGGCTTTGGGTTACCGCCAGCGCGGTGTCGGTGGCGCGGTTGATGTCGCGGCCGTTGGTACTTTGGTTGATCCATTCGCTGTGATAGCGCTTCCCGTTGCGCGTGACCGTGACCGGTTGCGTGGCGTCGCCACCGATGTAGGTGTTGAAGTCTCCGGCCGCGACGTAGTGCCGCCGCGTCACGAAGTTGTTGGCGTTCTCCGGCACCGCGGCGTTGCTGATCGGCACGCCGTCGTCGTCGATGAGGATTTCTCTTCCCACATAACGAAACTTCCGCTGCGTGCCATGCTCCACCATGGCGGCGAGATGATGGGTGCCGAACTTCCCCAGTCCGATCTTCCATGACAAGGCGGCCCGGTATGCTTCGTTGGTCTGCAGGCCCCGGTCGGTTCCCCACAACGCATTGAGATAAAGCCGGCCGGCATTCGGATTGGCGACCAACGTTCCGTTCCCGTTGGGATTCGGAATCGTCGCATTCGGATCACCGCCCAGCGTCAGTTGCTGATTTTGCGGCGCCATGACCCCCATGATCGGCTTCTCCTTGTTGTAAGAAACTTCGAGCATCGCATTCTCGGTGAAGCGTTGGGTACCGGTCACGTAGTATCGGTCGAAATGGAGGTCGCGACCGGCGCCGGGTCCGTAGGCGCTGTATTCGAAGGGCAGTTTCGCGGCGGGGACGAGCGTCCGCCCGGCGCGCTGGGCGGCCGGCAGATTGAGATTGTCGAAGGCGCTGTCGAGCAGCCGGAAATTGGCGACATTACTCGTGGCGAGCACGAACGGGGTCGAGCCGTTCGCGTCGGTGACGTAGAGATTGCGCACCGTCGTGTTGCGGTTGATCCCGAGCGCCCGGTCCGCCGTCGTCCACGCGCTTTCATTCATGGTGCGCGCGCCGCTCGCCTGCCACAGGAGCAGGGCGTCGTCCGCGTTGAGGGGGCGGCTGACGTGCGATTTCACGTCGCCGTTTTCGTAGTTGACCACGAAATCGGTGTTTTGCGTCGGACTGTACCGCAGCGACACCGCGGCGCGTTTGCTGTCGCTGAAATCCCATTTGCGCCAGCCGCCAGAATTTTGGTGCAGCGCGTTCAACCGTACCGCGAGCCGGCCGGGCACGATCACCTGGTTGTGATCCAACTCGTAGCGGCTGAAATCCCAGTCGCCAAACTGCGTGCGCAGCGCGGTACGGCGGCGCAGAAAGTCCGCTTTCTTGGTCGATGCATTCAGCAGGCCCCCGGGCGAACCCAGGCCGAAGAGGATGGAATTGGGGCCGCTCGAGATTTCAAAACGCTCGATGTTGTAATTGTCGATGATCACCGTCGTGTCGAAGAAGTCCATCGCCGGACTGGCCGAAAGCCCGCGCACGCGGATCCGGGGGTTCGAGTAATCGCTGCCGCCTAGGAAGCCCGGGTTCGGGCTCGACCGGTTCTCCAAAAAGTCGACCTCAAGATTCGCTCCATAGGCCGTGAGGCTCTCGAGGGAATTGCCGCCGAAATCGGAAATGAACTCGGGCGTCACCACCATGATGGCGGCGGCGGTGTCCTGGAGACTGGTGTTAAAGCGGCTGCCGGCGGTGCTATTGCCGCCTTGATAACCCACATCTTTGTCCCCCGTGACTTCGAACACTGACATCTTCACCGGCTTCGCTTCGGTGGCGGTCCCGGTGTTTGGCCGGAGGCCTTCGGAAGGGGGACGGTCGATGGTTTGCGCCGAGTGCGGCGTGGCGAAGGTCAGCAAGGCCATCCAGCCAGTCACCACGGCGGTAAAGTGTGGGCGATGGGAGGGGCTCAAGCGGCGGGGGCTCGTCGTGGAAACCAGCGGTTGGTCGAATCGAAACAGGCGGGGTGCAGTCTCGTTGTCCCAAGAAAAACATCTGCGTTATGTTTTGCAACAAACATAGTGTGTTTTCGTTCAAGCTGGCCAAGCCGGCCGCGGCAGGTTGTTCGGTTTCATGGCCAAACCGCCCGTCTGGATCGCCCGGTCGCCGCCCGGCGCACTCCCCCAGATCTCGATCTATCGTCCCGGCTGCTTCGTGCCCTCGAGAATGCTCCGGCGGATCTGCCGCTGCCCACGACGCGGGATTTCGGCCGGCGATTCGGCGTGGCCAATGCCACCGTGTTCCGGGTTTTGCAGCGGATGACGCCGGCGGGCCGGATCTGGCAGCACCCGACCAGCGGCCGCTATTTCCCGCCGCGGCCCGCGCGCTCCTCGACCGACCCAAGCCCGTGGCGTGCCTCGTCCGGCGCCTGGAACTTGGCAGCGAGCAATCCCGCGAATTGCTCGCAGGCGTCAGCCAAGGCTGCGGCGCCCTCCAACGGACTATGCCGCTCTGGCATGACGAGCTGCTCGTCAACCATTCCGAACCGCACGATCCGCCGGTCTTTGCCCCGGTCGCCCAGCAACGCACCATCCTCGAAACCGTTCTCGATCGTCACGGCGCGTCCGCCGGCGGCTTTGTGCTCGATCATGTCTGGGACGACGCGGCCCTGCGGCTGCACGCGTACCGTTTGCAACCGGCCGTGGTCTTGGATCGCTCCTGCGCGTTGCCCGGTTTTGGCAACATCCGGGCTGACTTTCGCTCCGGTGCGCTCAAGGCGCTGACTCATCTCCTGGAAAGAAGGGGGCGCGATCCGATGGGGTCAGTCCGCTGATTGTAATGGTCGCTGCGAGAGATAGCCGTGCACGGCGGCGGAGGGCGATAAAGCCCAGCGCCAGGTCCGCCGGTGGGATCGCCTTCGGTCTCGTGCGCACGTGCGGCCGCACGCCCGCGAGCAGCGCGTGAAAGCGCTGCCAGTGCAGGCATCCCCAAAACGGCACGAGGCCGGCGTGACCGCTAACGTTCTGGTAAGTGAACCCGCTTGGGATCGCCGCGCCGAGTGTCGGCATGGAGATAAATTCGGGCACCGTTTGGTGACCGGCTTGCGCCGGAGGAATCGGCGGTTTTTTCATTGCCCCGCCATCCTTTCCAAATCGCGCTCACTTTGCCCACGGCATCGTTACGTATTGGCTCAGCAAGAAATTGGCGCTCACCCCAAACCCCCAAGGCTGACCCGTTTTCTGACTTCTCGCGTGGACCAGCTTTTGAGGATCGGAGACGCGCAGCAGGCGCCCAGCGGTCTCCCGCACGAGATCGTCGTGGTCGGGCAGGCGGGAAAACCGCCGCGAGAGAAACGCGCACAGTTCAGGTTCGTGCGGCCGCTCACATCAGTAAACCAACCCGCCTGATCAAAAGGTGGCATCGTGTTTTATTTAGTCAGGGCCCAGCAGACCGGGCATCGCGGATCGGGTCGCCTCCCTCGGGGGAAATGCCGTCAGCGCTCGCGTTGCCAGTTAAATTGGCCCGGGAACTTCCGTTTCTGATCCATGCCCGCATCAGCCTACTTTGAGGCCGATGGGTGGAGCGACGACGGGCGGGTGCGGTGCGCGGAGGCAATAAGGGCCGCTCCGGCGACGATAAAAAAGCCGGAGTAAAAGGTGCCACGACTCAACCCGAGAATGAGCGAAGCATCTGGCTCGCGGA
Source organism: Opitutus sp. GAS368 (assembly GCA_945903465.1). Taxonomy (GTDB): domain Bacteria; phylum Verrucomicrobiota; class Verrucomicrobiia; order Opitutales; family Opitutaceae; genus ER46. Next base: position 8,632 of record CAMDOF010000017.1, on the reverse strand, counting down.
AGCGCTCGCCGAGGATTCGCGCGAACGCATAGGCGATGAGAAACTCTCCGCTCAGCGCCCCAGCCGGCCGAGGGGCGCCGCGCCGCCAGAAACGCCATTGAATAAAAGCAAAGAGCAGCAGGCCCTCCAGCCCCGCTTGGTAAAGTTGCGAAGGATGCCGCGGCAGCGGTGCGGCCAAACCCCGATCAGCCTCATTTTGGGGAAAGATCACGGCCCACGGTACCGACGTGGCCTTACCAACCAATTCGCCGTTGATAAAATTCGCGATGCGGCCAAAAAAAAGTCCAAGGGGTGCGGAGGAAACGATGAGGTCGGTGACCTGGAAGACGGGTACTTTTTTTTGGCGGGACCACACCAAAAGTGCGAGGAGAACGCCGACAAACCCGCCATGGCTGGCCATCCCGCCTTCCCAGACGCGCAAAAGCGCGAACGGATCCGCGCGCAGAGAGCTGGTTTGGTAGAGCAAAAAATAACCGAGCCGGCCGCCGATAAGTACGCCGAAGACGACGTAGGTCATGAGATCACTGATTTCGCTTAAACCGAAAGGGGAACGTTGGCGACGCTGGTAGATGAGGAGAAGCCAAGCGGCGGCCGCGAAGCCGGCGAGGTAGGCGAGCCCATAATAGCGGATTCCCAAGGTGTCGGAGAATCTCACCAAGAACGGGCTGAGGTCATGGACCCAATAAGCGAACGGCATGCGCGATTCTTGCGCGCAGCGCGGGCTGACCTGCAACGCTTTTTCATAAGCACGAGAAAGGGCCGCGGCCGAAACGTTCAATCGCCACGTAGTTTATGCAAAAACAGCCTTGCTGATAATGCCGGCCCGCGCGCTATGCTGCTCGGATGAGCGAACTCAAACGTACACCCTTGCGGGATTTTCATGCGGCCCACGGCGGCCGTCTGGTCGATTTCGCGGGCTGGGAGATGCCGGTGCAATATCGCAGCATTCTCGAAGAGCACAAAGCGGTGCGGCGGACGGCGGGGCTCTTTGATGTAAGCCACATGGGGGAGGTGGACGTACGCGGTCCGGCGGCGGCGGAGTTCCTGAATCATCTTGTCACGAACGACGTGGCGAAGCTGTTTCCCGGGCGCGTGTTGTATTCACCAATGTGTTACCCGGAAGGTGGCGTGGTGGATGATCTGCTTGTTTACATGCGGGCGCCGGAGGATTTCTTTCTCTGCATCAATGCTGGCAACATTGAGAAAGACCTCGCGTGGATTCGCGGCCAGGCAGTCGGATTTAATGTGACGATCACGGACCGGTGTGCCGATTACGCACTGCTGGCGGTGCAGGGGCCGAAAGCCGCGGAGATCGTGCAGTCGCTGACGGGCGCGAAATTGGGTCTGGTAAAGTATTATCATTTTACGGAAGCGACGGTGGCGGGGGTGCCCTGCCTCGTGAGCCGGACAGGGTATACTGGGGAGGATGGGTTTGAGTTGTATCATGCCGCCGGTGAGGCGGTGGCGCTGGCGACCGCGCTCTGGGCGGCGGGTCGGCCGCGCGGTCTCGAATTGGCGGGACTCGGGGCGCGCGACAGCCTGCGACTGGAGGCGGGGTATCCACTTTATGGACACGAAATCACCGCGGAGATTTCGCCGTTGACGGCGGGTTTGGGTTGGACGGTTAAGTTCGAAAAAGGGGTGGATTTTGTCGGCCGCGCGGCGTTGTCGATGGAAAAAGAGAAAGGCGGCGCGCATCAGATCGTCTTTTTCAAGACGGGCGACCGTCGCATTGTGCGGGCGGAAACGCCGGTATTAAGCGCCGCCGGAGGGGTGGTCGGGCGCGTGGTTTCAGGCACGCTCTCACCGATCTTAAATGAGGCGATCGGTTCCGCTTGGGTGGAGACCGCGGCGGCGCGGGCGGCGGTTTTGTCGACGGAGGGATCCTTGGCGGTAATGATTCGTGGGGAGAAAGTGAATTTACAACTGGTCAAACCCCCGTTCGTGGAATTAAAAAAATCGTCTACATGAGTAATTTACCCGCGGAACTTCGTTACACCAAATCGCACGAGTGGCTGAAGTTGGAAAGTGATGGCACCGTGACTGTCGGGATAACCGATTACGCGCAGAATTCACTCGGCGACATCACTTACGTGCAGGTACCCAAGGTGGGTGCAGTGCTCAGAATGGGTGAGACCTTTGGCGTGGTGGAATCCGTTAAGGCGGCGAGTGATCTTTACGCCCCGGTGGCGGGGACGGTGCTGGCGGTGAATACGGCGTTGGATGCCGCGCCGGAAACCGTGAACCGTTCAGCGTACGTCGACGGTTGGATGATGAAACTGCGGCCGGCTGATCCGGCGGCGGCAAGCGCTCTTTTTGACGCGGCCGCATACGCGCAGCACATCGGCTGAAACTGGGCTCGAGGATGGCGGCCCCGTTGGCCCGAGGCGCACGCGCGGCCGAGAGCGAGAGGCCTTGGCCGCGTGTCGCTGATCCGTGCGCCACGTCTGGGCGATTCCTTGGTGAGTGTTTGCGGGACCCGCTAGCGGGGTAGGGGGAGAGGGCGGAGGGCTCGCGGATTGCTCCCGCTCTCGTGGCGGGCAGCTCGAGCGGATCCCGCGAAGTTTTTTTCCTGGTCTGGTGCGGGGCGTTCAGCGCAGAGAAAGTGGGACCGGTTCTGACTGGCGCTGCGGGTGATCGGTACCCAGAGTCGTCTGCACTCCTATGAGCTATCCCCGCACCCCGTTGCCCCGTTTCCTCTCGTCCAGGCCATCGCTTCCTCGTGAAAGCCGCTGGTTACTTCACCGCTGGTTGCCAACCTGCACTCAGCGCCTCGCCGTGCTGGTCGCTGCGGCCTCTCTGGGGACGCTCTCCCTCGCTCACGCCCAGCCCGCGAAGCCGGCGCTAAAGGCGGAACCGGCGTCGACGGCCGCGCCCGCCAACTCGCCCCCTTTGCCCGCTCCAGGGACGCTGAACTTCAATACCGTCATCACCAAGCTCAAGGCGGGGAAACAAATATTCAGCAATACTCTCGTCGAGCCGGACCTCGAGGCGGCCAAGAAAGCCTGTGAGGGTCAGGATTTTATCTGGATTGAAATGCAGCACAGCACGCTGACGTGGCGCGAGACCCAGAACCTCATCGAGGTGATCGCGAAAGCCGGGTGCATTCCTTTTGTGCGCGTGCCATCGGCCAACGTCGGTGATATCCAGAAAGCCACGGATGCGGGTGCCCTCGGGATTATCATTCCGATGGTCTCCTCGGTGGAAGAAGCGCGGAATGCGGTCATGTTCGCAAAATTCCCAGTGGGTGATCGCGAGAGCCCGAACACCAAGCCGTGGGGCCATCGCAGTTCCGGCAATAACCGGGCGACGGCCATCTGGGGCCGGGGCTACCCCACGAATGCGAACAACAATATTATGATTATGATCCAAATCGAGAACCCAGCGGGTGTGGGTATTTTGGATACGATCCTCGATGAAGTGGAGGGCATCGACATCGTCATGGTAGCGAGCAACGATTTCGGAATCCAAGCCGGTGATCGTGACGGTTCCCCAAGCTACAATGCCCGCGAAAAACTCGTCCGCGACTCCGTGCTGGCTCATGGCAAGGTCTTGTCGGGCCCCTCCAGTTGGCAGGGTCGCCCTGGTTATACGCTCTTCCAAGGCCGCAAGTCCGCGGGCACGACAGGGTACGAGGCGCGGTGAGCCGCACCCCTGCGGTTTAGAAATCGGTAACGGGGATGCGTGCTCAGGGCTGGGTTGGTCACACCCGCACGCAAAAATCAAAATGGTCATTTCGCCATCCGCCCGTCCTCGTCAAACCGACCGGCAATGACCAAGTCGGGGCCGGGCGACTGCCGGATTCGCCTGCATGATCGCGTCGACGCCCCGCCACGGTCTGCCGTCCTTCTCGTGGTAACCGCGGTCGCCGCCTTGGCCTCAGCCGACCGGACTGTAGTCCGCGGGCTGGTCGGACCGAGGGCCCGGGTCAAGGCAGGGCGCGGACCGCTCTTGACGGCTTGGAGGTCAGCCCTCCGCGATACAATACAGGAAGTCGTGGCCGCGGAGAAAAAGCTCCCGATCGACGGCGACGGGGGAGGCGTCGATTTTATCTTTCAGCTGATTCGTAGCCACGATCTCGAATTTTTCGGCATCACGCAGGACCATCACCGCGCCCTCCCGACCGACGACGTAGAGGTAGCCATTGGCCGCGATCGGTGAAGCGTAGAGACCGCGCAGACCGGTCAGGACTTGATCTTGAAAGTAGAATTCGCCGGTGAGGGCATTGAGGCAAGAAAGGTAAGCATCTGTGCTCTTGCTCACGTAAAGCCGCTTGCCGGAGAGGACCGCGGAGGCGACGTAAGGTGCGCTCTTACGGACGTTCCAGACGATGTGGTTGGTCTCGGACACATCGCCGAGCGAGGAGAGTTTGATCGCCTGGATGGAGTAGCCTTGAAAACCGCTCATGACATAAACCATCCCGTGCCCGGTGACGGGGGCGGGGATGACGTTCGTGGTCAGGCCGCTCGCTTCCCAAATGACGTCCCCGTTGAGGGCATCGTAGCTGCGAGTGCGATTGGTCGCGGGTAAAATAACTTGAGATTTACCGGCGGCTTGGACCACGAGTGGGGTGGACCAGCCGGAGCGCTCGTTGCGGGATTTACGCCAGATCTCCGCGCCGGTTCTCTTGTCGAGCGCGACCACAAAGGAACCCTGCTCTTGATCCCACGGAATAATGATGAGGTCGCCCGCGAGGGCGGGGGAGGAGCCTTCGCCGAAACCGTTGCGGGTTTGCATATCCCCCAGGTCTTTCTCCCAAAGTAAGACGCCTTGAAGAGTGTAGCAAAAGAGACCGTGTGAGCCGAAGGAAGCGTAGAGGCGTTCGCCGTCGGTGACGGGGGAGTAGGAGGCAAAGCTGTTGGTGGGATGGTGACCCTCATGAGGGATCTCGCGGCGGGCGGATTTCTGCCAGAGAATTTTGCCGGTTTTGCGATCGAGGGCGACGACGGCGAAATCGTGGACCTTCGAGGGTTTCATACCGCCTCCGCCAAAGCCCCCGCCTTTCTTACCACCCTTCCCTCTAGGATCGCCGCCACGGGGCGGACTCGGTGGCGCCGCCTCGGTCGCCGCGCCGCCACCGCGCGTCTCGCTGGTCTCGATGGCGGTGAGCAGGAAGATCTGATCCTTCCAAATGATTGGCGTGGAGAAGCCGGTCCCAGGGATGGCACTCTTCCAGCGAATATTCTGCTGGTCGCTCCAGGTCGTGGGTGGTTTCGCGTCGGGCGCGAGGCCTGCGCCCGAAGGGCCGCGCCACGTGGGCCACGAAGACGGTTCGGCCGCGACCAACGTGGGGGCGAGAGTGCATGCGCAGGTGAAGAGGTAAAGAGAAGGCCAGTTCATGTTTTTGAAGAAGGGATCGATGATCGCGGTGTTTGCTCAAGCCGTCCGACGGTTCGCGACTTCATGAGGTTACGTCTTAAGTCGGATTGTCTCAACGGGGCTCTAAGCAGCGAATCTTTTAAAAAAAAGCGAATCGCCGCTTGAAATGGGGCTAGAGGATGACGCACGATTCTCCGATGAGCTCCAGTCTGGCCCCCGCTGCCCCCAGTGAATCAACGATGAATCGAACCGCTTGGCTGATCTGTATCATCGCCGCGATTGGATTTGCCTTCGATATTTACGAGTTGCTGATGCTGCCGCTCATTCTCAAACCGGCGATTGCGGCGTTGAGTGCGCCGATCGTGGAGGCGTTGGTCACGGGCGGAATGGAGCGGGCCAAGGCGGTGGCACTTTGGTCACCCGGCGGCGATGAGTACGTGCGCTGGGCGCGGACACTCTTTTTCTTACCGGCCTTGTTCGGTGGTGTTTTCGGTCTGCTGGGTGGGTATCTGACGGATCTGTTGGGCCGGCGGCGGGTCTTGACGTTTAGTATTTTGCTTTATGCGGCGGGGGCGTGCGCGGCGGGTTTTGCCACGTCGCTCTCTCAGCTCCTCTTTTTTCGCTGCTTAGTTTTTGTGGGTGTCTGTGTCGAGTTCGTGGCCGCGGTGGCTTGGCTCGCGGAGATTTTTACGAATCCCCCCCAGCGCGAAAAGATTCTTGGTTATACGCAGGCCTTTTCCTCCCTCGGCGGCCTTTTGGTGGCGGGGGCGAACATCCTCGCGGCGAAGTGGGCGCTGAGCCTGCCGGCCATTGCGGGGGGCCACGACGCTTGGAGGTATACCTTGATTTCGGGGGTGCTACCCGCGTTGCCGCTTATTTTGATTCGCCCGTTTCTACCCGAGTCGCCGGCTTGGCTGCAAAAACGCGCGGCGGGGACGCTGAAGCGGCCGAGTATTGCCGCGCTCTTTGCCCCCGAGTTGCGCCGGACCACGGTCGTGACGACCTTGATATTCGCAGCGAGCTATGGCATCGCGTTTGGCGCGATCCAGCAACTACCCCAGATCATCGGTGCCCAGCGCGTGGGTACACCCACGGAAGCGGGGCACGTCGCGGTCATCGCGATTGCCAAGGAAAAAGGGGGCGCGGCCATGGCGAAGGCGAAGGCGGCGAACCAACCGGACCCGGTGGCTCAGCGCGCGATGCGGCAGGCGGCGGGCAATGCGAGTGATCAAGCGGTGGCCAGCGTCACCTTGTGGCAGGAGGTCGGTGGTTTGCTCGGGCGCTTCCTTCTGGCGGTATTGGCCGTGGTTATCGTTAGCCGCCGCGCGTTGTTTCGAGTTTTTCAGATTCCTTCGCTCTTTTTCGTTCCGGCATTTTTCTGGTGGATGTCTGGGCAGCTGGGTAATGCGGACAGCTTGGGCCTCATTAAGGCGGGCATTTTTATCGCGGGGGTTTTCACCGTGGCGCAATTCAGCTTTTGGGGTAACTACATTCCGCTGGTATTTCCGGTACACCTACGCGGCACGGGCGAGAGTTTCGCGGCAAACATCGGTGGACGCGTCCTCGGCACGGCGGCCGCTTGGATCACGCTGACACTATCCGCTTCTGATAAACCGGACCCAGCCCGGATGGCGCTGGTCGGGGCGGGGGTCGCTGGCGCGTATGCGCTGGTGGGGGCGATCCTGACACGGTTCTTGCCGGAGCCGCCGGCGGAAGGCCTGAAGGAGTAAGGCTCCAGTAAGCATCGTCCAGTCTGGTGAAGACCAGCTGGAAGGAACTTGGCGCGATCCCCGTCAGAGAAAGGTGTGGGTGGGTCTGCTCGGCCAGCTACTCGCGGGCGGCGGCGCGGCGTAATCGATCGTTGATGGCGTCGCCGAGACCGCCGTTGGGCGCTTCCTCAATATGAATGGTGCGGTAGCCTTTGTAGTCGAGGCGGCGGAGCGTGCTGAAGAGCCGATGGGCAGCGGCGGCGGTGCTCCCGTCTGACGTGAGTGCGAAGATATTTTTCCCGGAGATATGCAACGGCCGAGTAAAGAAGACCCACGCATCGGTTGTCGCAAACGTGTCATGCGGCGAATCAGGCAGGTGGCGATGAAGGGTGACGGGCGTTCTTGGGCTATAGTGGCGGGTGAGCATGCCGGGAGCGAGTTGAGCCGCGTGCGGTGCGGGCTTTCGCTGGCGGGGCGCGGAGACGGCGCAGCCGAGGGCTTGGGCGATCTGATCTCGCGTGACGGCGCCGGGGCGCAGAATGCGCACGCGCCGCGGGTTGCGCAGGTCGACGATCGTGGATTCGAGCCCGATCGGGGTGGGGCCCCCATCGAGAATGTATTTGATCCGCGCGCCTAGGCCGTCGTGAACGTGGCGGGCGGTTGTGGGGCTCACGTAGCCGAAAGGGTTGGCGCTCGGCGCGGCGAGCGGGAGGCCGGTGAGGCGTTGCAAGCGAAGAAATACAGGGTGGTTTGGGAGGCGAACGGCCACGGTGGCCAAACCGGCGGAGACGATGCCGGGCACGGCGGATTTTTTCGGGAGGACCATCGTAAGTGGGCCCGGCCAAAATTTTCGAGCGAGGATCAATGCTGCGGGGTTCGAGTCGGCGATCGCGTCGAGTTCCCGCAGGTGCCCGATGTGGACGATCAAGGGATCCTGCGCGGGTCGTCCCTTGGCCGTGAAAATGTGGCGACAAGCGGCCTCATCAAGAGCGTTGGCGGCGAGCCCGTAGACAGTTTCAGTGGGCACCGCGACGAGTTCGCCGCGGCGTAAAGCTGCCGCGAGCCGAGCCAGGTTCCGGGGGGTGGCGCGGTAGATGTGGGCGGAGCGGGGGCCCGTGGTTTTCATGCGTGACAGTTCAAGCTGGTCAGAATTTCGCGGTGGCGCGAGACGTCAAGGGCGGGTCCGCTCAGAGCGTTGCGCTCAGTTTTTAATTAGAAGAGCCTGCGGCTGGAAAGACCTTGGCCCATAAAGTCGTCCGCGGGTTCGGTCCTCCCTTGTCCGGCGGAGAGCAGGTGCGATCACTAAGAGCGAGACGCCTCATGCCTCCCAGATCGTTTTTACGTTTACGAAAGCGCGTGCCCCCCACGCGCCCATTTCCCGACCGAAACCGCTGGCTTTGATACCGCCGAAGGGAAGTTCGGGGGTCGAGCGGGCTAATTCGTTGATGAAAACACTACCCGCGGCGATCTCTTGGGCGAAGTGACGGGCCGTCGCTGGATTGGAAGTGAAGACGGTGGCGGCGAGGCCGTAGGGTGAGTCGTTAGCCACGCGCAGGGCTTCCGCGGCATCGCGGACGGCGATGATGGCCGCGACCGGACCGAAC
>CAMDOF010000016.1 GCA_945903465.1 Opitutus sp. GAS368 | reverse complement strand
ACGCGCCAAAAAAAACTTCTGGTGCGACGTGGGAACAGACGCTGCGGGCGATCCAGCCGTGGCTGGTGAGATCGACCGGCTCCTGCTTTTGCTGCGGCAGCAAATTTAACGATATTGTGGTCGTTGTCACCTAACGTAGTAATACTAGGGTGGCGGCGACGGCGCTGGGGCCGAACGTGCGGCGTGAGCGAAGGGCGGGCCGATTAAGGAGAGGCCGTGGCGTAGGGCGGTGATCAGGGGGGAGGGTGCGCGTGACCGGTTTGGCGGTCGTAGAGTGAGCGATAAAGTGGCACGTGGGCGTAAAGGTGGGTGTGTTGGCCGGTGGCGGCGATGGTGCCGCGGTCAAATACGATGATCGTGGTGGCATCGCGGATGGTGGAGAAGCGGTGGGCGATGATGAGGACCGTTTTGCCGACGACGAGGTGTTTGAGGGCGAGTTGGACGGCGGCCTCGCTATCGCTATCGAGGGCGCTGGTGGCCTCGTCGAGAATGAGAATGGGGGCGTCGCGAAGAAAGGCGCGGGCGAGGGCGATCCGTTGTTTCTGGCCGCCGGAGAGACGGGCGCCGCGTTCGCCAACGATGGTTTGATAGCCCTCGGGAAAGCTTAGGATAAAGTCATGAGCGAAGGCGGCCTGGGCGGAGGCCTCGATCTCGGTGCGGGTGGCGTCGGGGCGCGCGATGAGCAGATTATGGTAAATGGTGTCGTTAAACAGGACGGGATCTTGGGAGACGACGGCGATATTGCGTCGGAGATCGGCGAGGCGGAGCGAGCGAAGGTCGTGACCGTCGAGCGTGATGCGACCACCGACGGGATCGAAGAAGCGGGGCACGAGATTGGCGAAGGTGGATTTCCCGGCGCCGCTGGGACCGACGAGAGCGCCGACGGTGCCAGCGGGAAGGTGAACGGAGACGTCGTTGAGGACGAGTCCTTCGGCTTGGTAGGCGAAGCTTACGTGCTCGAAGGAGAGGTGGCCTTCGGCCCGGCCGAGAGGGCGGGCGTCGGGGGCGTCGATGATAGTGACGGGGGCGGAGAGGACTTCTTCGAGCCGGTCGAGCGCCCCGAGCCCGCGCTTTAATTCGTTGTTAAGGCTACCGAGCTTTTTAATCGGCTCGTAGCTGGCGTAGAGGGCGGTGATGAGGGTGACGAATGTTTCCTGGGCGAGGTGGACTTGGTAGGCGTAGAGCAGGGTGAGGGAAATACCCGCGGCGGAAATGATTTCGATGAGAGGGGCGAGCGCCTTCTCGTATTTGACAAACTTCATCTGGGCTTGGATGAGCGTCTGCGAAGCGCGGCTGAAACGAGCGATCTCGCGTTCCTCAAGACTGAAGGCGCGGACCTCTTTGGTCGCGCTGAGATTCTCGCTGAAGAGCGAGGTGACTCCGCCGAGCTCGGCTTGGATTTTTCCGGCGCGTTTGATCAGTTTTTTTCCGACATAACGAATCGGCAGGACGGAGAGAGGGACGACGGCGAGGATGACGAGGACGAGCGCGACGCCCTTTTCAGTGTAAGCGGTCCACGCGATGAACGCGATCGCGCCGACGAGGCTGGCTGGGCTGCGGACGATCTCGTTGGCGATCGTCGTTAGGGTGACCTGCAGTTGGTTGGCGTCGACCAGACCTCGTGAGAGGAGGTCCCCGGTGGCGTTTTTTTGGAAAAACGAGAGCGGGAGTACCTGTAGTTTTCGGAAGAAATCGAGGCGAATGGCTTCGAGCACGCGGGTACCGACGAGTTGGATACAGTAGGTGTTGAGGTAGGAGGCGACACCGCGAACGAGAAACACGCCGGGGATCCACAGAGCGACGAGGGCGAGAGCCCAAGGACTGAGCGGCGACGCGCCCTGAGCGAAGATGGCCGGGAAGGTCCGTTTGACCATATACGGCAGGCCAAAGCCAGAAGCGACGCCGGCGATAATACCACAGAGAATCGCTGCGACGAGCAGGCCGCGTTGGGGGCGGAGGTAGCGGAAATAAGGTCGGAAGCGGCGGAACATGCGGCGAGGGAGTGAACGCAGCGGGGTGGAATCGTTCCACTCTAAACTTTTGACGGTGGACGGAGGATGCGGCGACCGCTCGAGAAAAAGAGGGGGCGGGACTGGACTCAGTCCTTAGACGAGCGGACGTCGAGGGCGTCGCGCAAACCGTCGCCGAGGAAATTCAGGGAGAAGAGGGTCAGGGAGAACATGGCTCCAGGGAAAATGAGCAGCCAAGAATACTCCTCCATTTTTTCGGCACCGTCTTTAATGAGCACGCCCCATGAACTCATGGGCGGCTGGACCCCGAGGCCGAGAAAACTGAGGAAAGCTTCGAGAAGCATGACGCCGGGGATGGTCAGGGTAGTATAGACGATAATCGGTCCGAGAATATTGGGCAAAATATGGCGGAAGATAATGCGGCGGCGACCAAAGCCAAGCGAGCGGGCGGCTTCGATGAATTCCATCCGCTTAGTCGCCATCACCTGACTACGAACGATTCGAGCCATGGTCAGCCATTCGACTGCGCCAATGGCGACGAAGAGCAGGATGATATTCCGGCCAAAAAAAACCATGAGTAAAATCACGAACACCATAAAAGGCAGCGAGTACATGATATCGACGGTGCGCATCATGATGATGTCGAGTTTGCCGCCGAAGAAACCGGCGACGGCCCCGAAAACGACGCCGATAGTGAGGGCGACAAAGGTAGCGGCGAGCCCGACGCCCAGAGAAACGCGGCCTCCGGTGAGTAAGCGCACGAGGAGGTCACGGCCGAGGGTATCGGTGCCGAGCCAGTGGGCCCGACTGGGGCCGGCCGCGCCCAATTCGAGATTTTGTTCCTCGTAGCCGTGGGTGGAGAGCCAGGGCCCCACCAGGCAGGCCAAGCCGATGGCGATCAGGGCGCCGAGGCCGAAAACGGCGAGATGATTTTTGCGCAGGCGGAGCCAGGCATCCAGCCAGAGAGAATTACCCTGCTCGATTTTTTCGGCGGCCGCCGGGAGCATCGTGGAAGAGGAGGGTACGCTCATGAGCGATTAAGTTTCCAACCGTACTTTCGGGTTCAGCCAAGCCTGCAAAATGTCGACAACGAGGTTGAGCGCCATGATGAGGACCGCGTAGAGAATCACGGTGCCGAGGACGAGGGTGTAATCGCGGTTGGTGGCGGAGTTGACGAACTCGCGACCGATGCCGGGGATTTGGAAAATAGTTTCGATGACGAACGAACCGGTGAGAATACCGGCGACCGCTGGTCCGAGAAAAGAGACGACGGGAAGCAGTCCGCCGCGGAGGGCGTGGCGTGTGATCACGCGGAATTCAGAGGCCCCCTTGGCGCGGGCGGTGCGGATGAAGTCTTGGTTGAGGACTTCAAGGAGACCGCCGCGAGTCAGCCGGGAAATGGGAGCGGCGTAGGCGAAGCCGAGGACCAGGCAGGGCAGGACGCGATCGGCGGGGCCGTACCAGCCGGAGGCGTTGAACCAACCCGCGTGGATGGCCAGACCGAGAACGAGGAGTGGCCCGACCACGAAGCTGGGGATGGAGATGCCCGTCATGCCCACGGTGGAGGCGAGGTAATCGATCCATGAGTTGCGGCGAATGGCCGCGAAGGTGCCGAGGGTGATTCCGATGATCAGGGCGACGCCGAGCGAGAGTAACCCGAGCTCGGCGGAGACGGGGACTTTGTCGGCGATGATCTCGTTGACGGTCCGGTTAGGGTACTTAAAAGACGGTCCGAGATCGCCGTGGCCAAGACGTCCAAGATAGTCGAGATATTGGCGCCAGAGCGGTTTATCTAGCCCGTAATGGGCTTCAAGGTTTCGGAGGATTTCCGGGGTGACGGCCTTTTCTGCAGTGAAGGGACCACCTGGCACAAACCGAATCATGAAGAACGTCGCGGTGATGACGAGAAACAGAGCGAGCAGCGATTGCAGGAGGCGCGACGTGATGAAGCGGAGCATCGGAATGAAAGTGGCGAGGCGAAGGAGGGAAGGCGAATGAAACTTCTGATTGACCGACGCGGATCGGCAGAGAGTTGTGAGGATGGTCGGAATGGCGGAAGCTCGGACCGGACCCCGAGCCATGACGCCGAGGGCGTGGGGGAGCTTGGGGGGGTGATGGGGGCGAAGGCCGGCGACCTCTCCTGAGACTGGCCGGTGCGGCGGTGATAGCAGGAAGGCGAAAAAAAAGGAGGCGATGTTTTTTTGGCGGGGTGATTTCCTCGGCAGGCTTGGAACGAGCCGGACGGCGGTGGGCGGGCCGGGTTAGTTTTCCATGTCGGCGTATTTCCACGGGAAGTTATCGAGTGGGGTGGTGAAGTAACCCTTGACCTTGGGGCTGACGAGACGGGCGCGCATGTAAAAATAGATCGGCATGATGGGCATCTCGTCGACGAGGATTTTTTCCAGCTGCTGATAAATCTCGTAGCGGTCGGCGGTGGACTTGGCGTCGAGGGCGCTGCGGAGCAGGCGGTCGTAGTCACGGTTGCCCCAGTTGGTGTCGTTGTTGCCGCCGTCGGTCTCCCAGATGTCGAAGAAGACGTGGGGATCAACGTAATCAGCGATCCAGCCGGCCCGCTCGAACTGATAGTTTTTCGAGTGTTGGGAATCGAGATAGACCTTCCACTCCTGATTATAAAGGGTGATGTCGATACCGAGGTTTTTGCGCCACATCTGTTGGAGGGCCTCGGCGATCGTACGGTGTTTTTCGAGTGTATTGTAGAGCAGTTCGACTTTGGGGAAACCCTTGCCACCGGGGAAACCGGCCTCGGCAAGGAGCCGCTTGGCTTCGGTGAGATCGGCTTTGAAAGCGTGGCGGCTGACAAAGCCGACGAGATCGGGCGGCGTAAAATCGTAGGCGGGAATTTCCCCGGCGAGGGTAACTTTTTTTACGAGGGTCTCGCGGTCGATGGAAAGCGCGAGGGCGCGGCGGACACGGACATCGTCGAATGGTTTTCGCTTCGCGTTAAAGCGGTAAAAATAGATGCCGTTGTAGGGATCGATGCGGATGTTGCCGGGTTGGTCGCGTTGATAAACGGGAATTTTGGAGAGCGGGACCTCGTTGGTAATATGAAGTTGGCCGGTGCGAAACATGCGCTCCTCCGTGTCGGCGAGTTCGATCGGGAAAAAATGGATTTCATCAATTTTAACGGCGGCGTGGTCCCAGTAGGTGGGTGAGCGGACCGCGATAATTTTTTGGTTGGCGCGCCACTCTTTGAGGGCGTAAGGGCCGTTGCCGACAAAGCTCTCGGGGCGGGACCAAGGGGTGCTCTTACGATCCATGGCGCCAAATTTCTTTAAAGTGGGAATGTGCAGGGGGAACCACGCGTAGTGGTTCATGGCGTGGAGTAGAAAAGGAGTCGGCTGGCGGAGGGTGAGCACGAGGGTGCGGGCATCGGGCGCCTTAAAACCGGTCTGGTTAAAGTCCGATAGCTTGCCCTTGTTGAAATCCTCAGCGCCGACGACGTGCCAGAGCATATAGGAATACTCGGCGCCGAGCGTGGGTCCGATCATGCGCCGGTAGCTCTGCACGAAATCGTCGGCGGTGACGGGATCGCCGTTGGACCAGCGGGCATCGGCGCGAAGGCGAAATGTATAAACAAGCCCATCAGGAGAAATTTCCCATTTTTCAGCGACTCCCGGGATGATTTTAAGTTGGGGATCCTCGTTGATCAGTCCTTCGAAAAAGGTGAGGGCGAGGCGGTGTTCCGGCGTTCCGGTGACAATTTGAAAATCAAGATCGGCGGGTTCGGCGCCGTTGCCGTAGTTAAGGATTTTTTTCTGGTTACCGCCGGCAGTTGCGGGAGCGGATGCGGTGGCGACTTTGGGCGATGCGGTGGTCCCCGCAGTCTCAACCGCGCTCTTGGGTTGGCGGCAAGCCGGGGACAAGAGGAGCGCGGCGAGGACGGCGACGAATCGAGGCAGTCGAGTGAGCATAGCCGAACAGATAGTTGCGAGCGGAGAGGTGCAAGCCCAAGGGCGTGGTACTGATGGGAAATGGGGTGGGCTGGTCGGTTGGGCTCCGCGTTACGTTCGACGGCTGGGTCGAGGTCGCGGCCGCGGACTGAGGGCAGCCCGCGCCGACGTGGCGGGTGGGGTGACCTCTATTTATTTTCGCTGAAATAAACGGTGTGATAATTGCGAGACCAGAGCCCGTCCTCTTCCCAGCCGCGGAGCCGCGGACTCATCAGCCAGATTTTAGAATTAAAGTAGAGAGGGCTGAGCGGGGCCTCTTCGAGGAGTTGGCGCTCGGCGGTGAAGAGGTGGCCCGCCCTCGTCGCTCGATCGGGGTGTTGGCGAGCGGCGGTGATTTGGGCGTCGAAGGACGGATGATGCCAATGGGGGTAATTTTCAGGGGCGGCGGTGACGTAGTCGCCGAGGAGTTCGGCGGCGTCCGCCACGTCGGGGATGGCGGTGATAAACGCGATATCGTAATCGCCGGCGGCGAGGGTGCTAAGATGGACCTTGGCTTCGCGGATCGTGATGGTGATTTCCAGGCCGAGTTCTTGACGCCACATCGCCTGGATTGCCTCGAGAATCGCGACTTGCGACGCGGACCAGCCGCAAATCTCGAGGCGGGGAAATTTTTTTGGATCGTAGCCTGCCTCAGCGAGAAGTTTTCGCGCGGTGGCGGGATCGTAGTGGTGCTCGGGCGGCAGCGCGGTGAGTTCACCTGGTTCCCGGAGGGCGGGCGGGACGAGGCGGCCGGTGGCGGGTTGACCACCGCGGAGCACGTGCTCGACGAGTTTTTGGCGATCGAGAGCGAGTGCGAGGGCGCGGCGGACGGAGGTGCGGTCGAGGGGTGGGCGGAGTGTATTGAATGAAAGGTAGCGCGTCTCGATCATCGGTGCGCGGTGTAATTCCAAGGGGCGTTCGCGGGCGTAGACTTCCACTTTGCTCGAGGGGACCGACATGGTCGCGTCGATTTGGCCGGCGCGGTAAGCACGCTCTTCCGTATCGCCGCTATCGAAACGCATAAAATGAATTTCTTCGAGTCGAACGTGTTGAGCACCGTGCCAGCGGGGGTTCTTTCGGACGATGATCCGTTGGTCGGCGCGCCATTCTGCGAGCGTGAAGGCCCCGTTGCCGGCAAAGTTTTCGGCGCGGGTCCAATTGCGGCCGTAACGTGCGACGAGATCGGTACGGACGGGTAGCCAAGGCCCGCTCGCGACGTAGTGGGGAAAGCGCGGGGTGGGTTTTTCGAGTGTGACGACCAGCGTATGGGGTCCGGTGGCGCGGAGCCCGACGGCGGAAAAATCATGGAGATCGCCGCTCACGAAGGCGCGGGCATTTTTTACAGGGAAAAAAACGTTGGCTTTCGGTGCGGCCGTCGCGGGCGTTAAAAGTCGTTGGTAGGCGGCAACGAGTTGCGGCGCGCCCAGCGGGACGCCATCAGACCAAGTGGCTTCGGTGCGGAGATGAAACGTATAAATGAGCCCGTCGGGAGAGAGCTCGAAGTGGGTGGCGAGACCAGGGAGAGGAGGGCGGCCGGTCGGCCCGGGAGTGAGCAGACCTTCGAGGATGGTCCGCAAGATCGCGAATTCGTCGGGTAGCGTGGCCTTCGCTGGGTCAAGGTCACTGGGCTCGTTGCGGTTGCTGACGCGCAGGATCTGCGGTGCGATGATCGCGGTGCGTTCGGGTGGTTGGCAGCTGGCGGCAAAGAGGAGGGTGGCGAGAGCGGCGAGGCCGACGATGCCGCGCATTTTTATGGTTCGAGCCATACGTGTTTGTAGGGATGGTGATCGAGCAGGGTCGGGTGCCAGCCTCTCACGGAAGGTTGCACGAGAAAGACGTGGGTGTTGGCGTAGATCGGCACGATGGGTGCGGCGGCGAGCATGAGCGCCTCGGCTTTTTGGAGTAGTTGGGCCCGCGTGGCGGCATCAGCGGTGCGTGCGGCCGAGAAGAGCAACGCGTCGTACTCGGCGTTTCCCCACCCCGTGTGATTATTGCCGCTGTCGCTGCGCCACAGATCGAGAAAGGTCGTGGGATCGAGGTAGTCGCCAACCCAGTCTCCAAGCAGGATTTGGAACCGTCCGGCGCGCCGTTCGGCGAGGACAACCTTGTATTCTTGGTTGAGCAAGGTGACGTCAATCCCGAGTTCGCGCCGCCACATTTCCTGGACGGCCTCGGCGATCAGCCGGTTATTCGCCGATGTATTGTGCAGCAGTTCGATGTTAGGCAGGCCCTTGCCACCGGGAAATCCGGCCTCGGCGAGAAGTGCACGGGCGGCCGTCGGATCGCTCGGTGTCCCCGCTGGCGGTGTGTAGCCGAGCAGCCCAGGTGGCGTGACGGTTGTCGCTGGTTTCTGGCCGCCGTGCAGGAGCTTTTCGGCGATCGCTTTCCGATCCACGGCGAGGGCGAGTGCCCGGCGAATTTTTTCGTTAGCCAAGGTTGGTTGGCGGACGTTAAGCCGGAAAAAATAAGTATTGAGAAAGGGATCGGTGCGGAGGAGTGCGGGTGAGTTTCGGCGATAAGCATCCACTTTGGCGAAGGGCAGCCCATAGGTGATGTGGAGCTGGCCCGTGCGAAAACTACGTTCCTCGGCTTCGACACTCTCGATCGGGTAAAAGTGAATGGCGCTGAGTCGAACACGCGCGGCATCCCAGTACGTCGGAGATTTTTCCAAGACGATTTTGTCGTTCGGTCGCCACTCCTTTAATGCAAAGGCCCCGTTACCGACGTGGCGGCCTGGTCGGGTCCAGCCGTTGCCCCGCGTGTAGGCTTCGCCGTGCGCTTGGATCGTCGCTATCGGCACCGGTAGCCACGCGGGGTGGGTCAGCAAGGACAGAAAATAAGGAGTCGGGTGCTCGAGGACGACGCGCAGGGTTCGTGCGTCGATCGCAGTGGCGCCGACTTGGGCAAAATCCGACGTTGCGCCTTTGTGAAAGGCTTCCGCGCCCTGAACGACGTAGAGCATGCCGGCATTCTCGGCGGCCAGCGAGGGCGTGAGCACGCGGCGCCATGACGCGAGGAAGTCAGTGGCAATGACGGGGCGACCATTCGACCAGCGGGCGTCGGGCCTCAGGTAAAATGTGTAGGTCAGTAAATCGGAAGAGATATCCCAACGGGCGGCGACTCCGGGCACGGGGTGGAGATCGAGGGGATCTTCCGCGACGAGGCCTTCGAACAAGGCGGAAGTCACGTCGATCTCCGCGATGTTGGTGGCCGTGTGGGGATCGAGATCGGCGGGATCCGCGCCCATGCCGCGGTGCAGCACTTGATCACGGTTGCCGCGTTGCACGGCGCTTTCTCGTTTGAGGCAGCCGGGCGCCGTGCAGAAGCTGACGACGGCGACGAGGAGAACGAGGAGGGCTGGTCGCATGAATCAGCGCAGGGCGATCAGGGCGACGGCATGAGCAGCGATCGCGAGCCCGCGGCCGATATCACCAACGCCCTCATTGGTGGTGGCCTTGATGCCGATATGGGAAACGGGCAGCTGGGTGGAGCCGCTGAGCGCCGCCTTCATGGCGTCGATCTGAGGAAATATTTTCGGTTTCTCCGCAATCACGGAGACATCGAGGTTCCCGATCGTGAATCCTCGCTGGGCCAGTTCGTGGCAGACGCGCGTTAAAAGAATTTGAGAATCGATATTTTTATACGCGGGATCGGTATTCGGAAAAAAGTGACCGATGTCGGGTAACCCAGCGGCCCCGAGGAGCGCGTCGCAAATCGCGTGGGTGACGCAGTCGGCGTCGCTATGCCCTTCCAATCCGAAATCGGCCGCAAAGGTGACCCCTCCGAGCACGAGCGGTCGATCTTTGACAATGCGGTGAATATCGTAGCCGTGACCGATGCGAAAATTCATGGAAATATTTGTCGCCGGAGAGCGCGTTTAGCGCCCGAGGAGAAACTCCATGTAGGCAAGGTCGTTCGGGGTCGTGAGCTTCGGGTTGGGGTAGGAATTTTCCAAGAGGGCGATCGGATGCCCGAGTTGTTCGACGGCCTGGGCATCGTCCGTGATGGTGAGCCGACGTGATTCGATCCGTTGATAGGCGCGGAAAATGAGATCGCGGTAAAAGACCTGCGGCGTCTCCATCGCCCAGAGACGGGCGCGATCCAACGTGCGGAGGCGGGCGTCGTCGCGGTGCTCCTTAATCGTGTCAACAACGCGGTGGGCGAGGACGACGGCGTGTTCCCGGAGCACGATTTTGTGCAAGGCCACAAGTTGTTCGGGCCGGATAAGCGGTCGGGCGCAGTCATGGATGAAGACGTGCTTGATGTCGGAGGGTAAGGCGGCGAGCGCGTGGCTCACCGAGTGTTGGCGCTCGCGACCACCGGCCACGAGCACGGAAGGGGTGGGGGCGTACGCCGAAAGTTCCATCATTTGTCGCCGGTCGCGGTAGACGATCACGTAAAGGTCGGCGATCGCGCTCTGCATAAAGGCAGCGGCGGAGTGTGCGAAGACGGGGCGGCCGGCGAGAGGTGCGAGCACCTTATCAATCACGGTGCCTTGCATGCGGGCGCCGCTGCCAGCGGCGAGGAGGATTGCGGCGGTGCGACTCATGGAATGAGGAACGGCTAAAGGTTGCGGGCTGAGGGGGGGTGGGGTTAGCCGCTCGCGAGCTCCGCGAGGATAGCCCGAGCGGCGGCGGCAGGATCGGCGGCCTTAAAAATGGGGCGGCCGACGACGATGAAATTAGCGCCGGCCCGAGCGGCCTCGGCCGGCGTCATGATCCGCGTTTGATCATCGGCTTTCGCGTCACGCGGTCGGATGCCGGGAGTGATCAAAGCGACCTCGGGTGGGAGCACGGCGCGCAGGGACCCGATCTCGAGCGGAGAGCACACCAATCCGCGCAAACCAGAATCGGCCGCGAGCCGGCCGAGGTGGACCACCTGATCTTCGGGGGTAGCGGTTACGCCGGTTTCCGCGAGACCGAGCGCGCTCATGGATGTAAGGACGGTGACGCCGAGGAGAAGCAGCTGGGGCGCGTGTTGTTGTTGCGCACGGACGGCCCACTGCATCATTTCGCGGCCCCCGCAGGTATGGAGGGTGAGCATACCGATGGGCAGCTTGGCGGCTGATTCGACCGCCTTAGCCACGGTGTTCGGAATATCGTGGAGCTTGAGATCGAGGAACACGTTGAATCCCATTCCCGCGATTTCCCGCACGGCGTCGGGCCCGCAAGCGGTGAACATTTCCAAGCCGATTTTAACCCATCGGACCGTGCCCTGGAGGGACCGGAGCGTGGGCGCGATTTCTCGCGGCGATTGAGCGTCCAGGACAAGAATCAAATCACAAGCCATTGGATAGTTCTGCGACTAAGCACCAGTCGGACGCACTATTGAAGCACAAATCGATGTGGACAGAGGGATTGCCTCGGGGTGGGGGGGCGCGCCATGAAAGGAGGATGTTCACTGATTCGATTATCGCACCCGCCAAGTTGAACCTGTTTCTAGCGGTTACAGGACGGCGCGAGGATGGGTTTCACGACTTGGTTTCGGTGGTGAGTCGTTTAAACTTTGGGGATACCCTGCACCTAGAAGCGGGCGGGGCGAGCGGGTGGGAGCTAACGTGTGACGATCCGACGCTGGCGTGTGATCAGACGAATCTGGTGTTGCGAGCGGCGACGGCTTTTTCGGCGGCGACCGGGCGGTGGACGGGTGGACGCTTTTTTTTGGAGAAACGGATTCCGATGGGCGCGGGCCTAGGGGGTGGGAGTAGTGATGCGGTCGCGGCTTTGACCCTGCTTAACCGGATGTCGAGCGACGCGCTTGATCAGGAGGCGCTGGCGGGCCTAGCGGTTCAGCTGGGCTCGGATTGCCCGCTTTTTTTACACGACACGCCAGTCGTGATGCGTGGGCGGGGTGAGCGGATCAGTCCATTGCCCGCCAGTGCCTTGGGCCGGTTGCGTGGGCGACGTGTGGTGGTGTTTAAACCCGGCTTTGGGATCTCGACCCCGTGGGCCTTCACGCGGCTCGCTGCGGATGCGCCGGCCAGTTACGAGCCCACCGTGACTGCCGAGTCTCGTCTCGCGGCCTGGATCGCGGATACGACGGCGCCGGCGGAGGAACTTTTGTTCAATTCGATGGAGCGACCCGCCTTTGGAAAATTTATGGCGCTACCCGCGCTCGTGGCCCAGCTGCGGAGTGAGTTTGGCCTGGTCCCGCGGATGAGTGGTAGTGGCAGCGCGTGTTTCGCGTTTTTATCGGAGGCGGCACCCTTTGAAGCAGTGGGCGCCGTTATTCGGAAGGCTTGGGGGGCTGCGGCCTTCGTGACGGAGGCGCGGATCACGTAAATTGGAGAACGGCGTAAATCCGAATTGACCCACTCCATGGCTGGCCCGTTATCTAGTCGGGCCGCTCAGCCGCTTTCCCCGAAGTGGGGGGTGCCTTTAAACTAAAAATGGATTCGCGTTCGAAAACTGAAATCACCGTGCAAGGCATCGCCGCCTCGCAAGGGATCGCCTATGGGCAGATTTTTGTTTACCTGCAGAGCGAAGTCGAGGTGCCGAGCTATCAGGTCGAACCGGAAAAACGGATCGACGAAGTTGGGCGTTTTGATCGCGCGCTGATCGTCACCCGCCAGCAAATTTCCAAGATCAAGAACGAGGTTGAGAAAAATATTGGGCCGGAAGAGGCCGCGATCTTTGATGCGCACCTGTTGGTGCTGGAAGATGAAGCGCTGATTGGTGAGACGATTCGCGAATTCGAGAGCTCCGGGCGAAATATTGAGACTTGTTTTCAGAAAATTTCCGCTCGTTACGTCCAGGCTTTTGCGGAAATTGACGATGAATACATTCGAGAGCGAGCCGGAGATCTCCGTGATGTCGCGCAGCGCGTGCTCCACAACCTCCTCGGGCAGGCGGAGAATTCGTTGAATCGGCTGGCCGATCGGCGAATCGTGGTGGCGAGCGATATTACCCCATCCGAGTCGGCGACGCTTGATCGCTCCGCCGCTTTGGCGCTCGTGATGGACACGGGCAGCAAGACGAGCCACGCCGTGATCATGGCTCGCTCGATGAAATTGCCGGCGGTCGTGGGTATGCGCGATATTACCCAGCGGGTGACCAACGGAGACTGGGCGATTGTTGACGGTTACGACGGCGTCGTGATCCTCAATCCGTCTGAAAGCACGCTCTTCCGCTACGGTAAAATCTTAGAGAAGAAAAAAACCTTCGAAGCGCGCTTGCTGGAAGTTAGCCACCAATCGGCGGTTACTCTGGACGGTGTCCCTGTGTCGTTGATGGCCAACATCGAAAAGTCCGATGAAGTCGCGACGGCGAAGGCGTTTTGCGCTGAGGGGGTTGGCTTGTATCGGACGGAATTTCTTTTTCTCAACTCGGCGCGGATTCCTTCAGAACAGGAACAGTTACTCGTTTACAAGTCGGTGGTGGAGGCGATGGCGCCGCTTCCGGTGGTGATCCGCACGCTCGACCTCGGCGGGGACAAGCCGATGGCCGGCAAGAAGGATTTGTTTCCGAAAGAAACGAATCCCTTTATGGGTTTTCGGGCCATTCGCTGGTGCTTGGAGCACTCGGAGATTTTCAAAGACCAGCTGCGCGCCATTTTGATGGCGAGCCATTACGGCAATGTCCGGCTCATGTACCCGATGATCAGTAGCGCCGAGGAACTGGCTCGGGCCAATGCCGTTCTCGCCGAGTGTCAGGCGGAGTTGCGGGCCCGCCGGGTGCCGTTCGACGAGACCATGCAGGTGGGGACGATGATTGAGATTCCGAGCGCGGCCCAGACGGCTGACTTGCTCGCCAAGCAGTGCGCTTTCTTCAGTATCGGGACCAACGATCTGATTCAATACATGTTGGCGATCGACCGGGTAAACGACCGGATTGCTCACCTGTACGAACCCACGCACCCGGCGATCCTGCGCACGCTCCGCTTCGTTGTCGCAGAGGCGCATCGCCAGAAGTTGCCGGTCAGCGTGTGCGGCGAAATGGCCGGGGATCCCGTTTTCGCACCCTTGCTCCTCGGTCTCGGCGTTAACTGTCTGAGCATGTCACCCGCTTGGCTGCCCTCGGTTAAATATCTAGTCCGCGCCATGACGATGGCGGACGCGCGTGCGCTCGCGACTGAGGCGCTCAGCCTGACGTCGCCGAAGGAGATTTATGCGCGGTGTGACGCTTTTTACCGTGCACGCGTCAAGATGGACTGAAATCCGTCGAGACGACCCCTGCGCGGGATGGCGCCGCCATCTCTACTTGCGAATGTCCACTCGGTGTTTACTGATTTAAAATCGACCGGCATGATTTTCACGCGAAGTTTTTATCAACGGATTTTATGGGGTTTCAGCGGTGCCATTGCACTGGTGAGCGTGGGCTGCAATAATTTTCTCCTGCCGAAGCACCGAGTTCTGGTCGATGCGATTTCCACGCCGGGTGGACTGAAGACGGCGGCGCTTTCCTATCGTTTGGTCGCGAAAAAATCGATGGTGAACCAGACGTCTGCTCAGGTGAACGTGATCAAGGCCTGTGTCGACGCCGCACTTGCGACAAAGGGCATGTTCGAGGCTCCTGAGAAGGTCGCACCGGATATATTTATCGAGGTGGGTTTTGGCGTCGACCAGACACCCCGCGTGGATGCGTCTGCTCGGGAAACATTCTTGCAATTATCGGCTCGGCTAAACCCGGGAAAATCGGTTGATCGAGCGACGGGCGAAGAATTGTGGGATGTGCGCGTGGCGGTTTTAGGCGTGACGGGGCGGATGGAGACGGCGATGCCCTTACTCAGTGCGGTGGCGGTCGACTATATGGGGACCGATACTAAATTAGAAACGAAGATTGAAATTCCGCAAAATGCTCCGGTGATTGGCGCGGTGCGGGCGGGGGCTGTCCGGACCTTGGAGGGTAACGCGAATGGCGCTTCTGGAGCGACGACCCCAGCCCCGGTCCCGACAGACGCGGGGACATCTGCGGCCAAGGCGGCGGTCACTCCGGTAAAAACCAAGTAACGGGCGGAGGCGCGGCCGCGCTGGAGGGCGGAGGCCCGCGCCGCTCTGGCCGGTTCATCTCAGGCTAAGACACGCGCCAGGGTCCCCGCAGCCTGCGCCCAGGTGGGTAATGGACGCGACGTGGCCGCGTCGGTCAGCTGGGCGTGCCAGGTATCATCTCGCAGGATACGTCCGAGCGCCGCCTGCCAGGCGTGGCGATCGTTTGGCTGGATCGCGACGCAGCCGCCACCGTCCCCATTTTCACGCAACACGGCCAAATCGCTGCAAAGGCAGGGCACGCCGGCCCAGAGCGACTCGAGCAGGGGCAACCCGCAGCCCTCAGCTAGGGTGGGGAAAAGTGTCGCACGCGCTTTCGCGTACAGTTGCGCCACGCTACGATCGTTCGCCGCTTCGTGGTAGTATAGCATCGGTCGATACTTTTTTTGGAGCTGTTTGAGCCGCGCGAGGGTCGATCGACCGAAGTGGGGATTGACGCGGCCCACCACGTGCAACTCGAACCGAGCCCCGTCGTCCCAAAGCGCTGCGCAGACGTCGAGTAAGAAGTCCTGATTCTTACGTGGTTCGATTATGCCCAAGGTGAGGAATGCTGGAAGTCCCGCCTCCGGCCCAGGCTGGCGAGTCCGTGGCCTGATGCGAGGCTCTCCTGAAAAATCCGCCCCCAACGCCAGCACGTCGACCGGCGGCGGGTCTTCGACCCCTTGCCAACGCCAAAATCCGAGGAGTTCCTCGCGACTCGCCGCTGACACCGCCCAGATACGGTCAAAGCGGGAGAGCATCTTAAGGTAACTTGGATGACGGGCCACGCTCTGCGGCCACGTTGTCTGTGGGTGCTTGAGTGGTATTGCGTCGTGAAAAATGCCTGCGAGCCGGCACGGTCGATTCGCCAGGAAATTACTGAAACCAGGCCGCTCTTCTTCTGAGAATAACTCGGCCGTGAGTAACCAGTCGTTCGGCTGCGGCGCACGGACTACCGTCCTCGGCCAACTGGGCCCCTTGGGTCCCCAGATCATCTCAACGGCGCTGGTTGCAAGGCTGGCCCGCAACCGCGTGGTGACACGCATTAACCCTGAACGATGGGCGGCCCGACCCGTTTTTGTGACGTCGAAAAAAATCATGGCGCGGCGGGCGCGACTTTGGGGCTAGGTGCGGTCACCGTCGGGGTGGTCGCGATGGCTTTCTCAAATTGGCTAAGCAAGCGGCGCGCGTTCTGGTGGGCGTCAAAATTATGTTCGACCCAAGCGCGGGCCTCCGCCCGAAGTTTTTCGGCGAAGACGTCGTCGTGCGAGAGCCGGCGCAGGGCCGCGACCCAATCGGCGGGGGTTTCCACTGAAGCCACCAAGCCCGTGACGCCTTGGGTGATCGCCTCGGTGGTGGCGGCCACGGGGGAGGTGAGGACCAGTACGCCCACAGACATCGCCTCGGGAATCACGTTGGGCAGGCCGTCGCGGTCGCCGTTGCTGGCGATGATGCCAGTGTGCAGCAGGACGTCGGCCCATTCTAATTGAGTCCAGACCTCATGGAGAGGTAGATGGCCGGTAAAGGTGAGGTGGGCCGAGACTCCAAGATGCCCGGCGAGTTTCTCCAACTCAGAGCGCAAGGGTCCTTCCCCGATGATGCGCGCGGCAAAGGGAACATGGGCCGCGCGCAGTGCGGCGTAGACTCGCAATTGGTGATCGAGGCCCTTTTTCTCGACTAACCGGGCAACGCACACGAGTTGAAGGGGGGTCCGCAATGTCCGCAGGACCTTCATCGCGGGCATCCGGTCGAGACCGCGGCGAATACAGATCACGCGGTCTGCCGAAAGCCCCCGCGCGATGAGGGCGCGGCGCCCCATTTCTGTCGAGGTGTGCACGAACGCGGCGTGTTGGAGCTTGTCGTGCAACCACCAGTCGCCTCCGTATTCGTAAATATCATACGCATGCGCGGCGGCGCTGAATCGTTGGCCGTTGATCCGCCAGAGGATCCACGCGGCGGTGGCGGGGGCCCCGCCCCAAGCCGCGTGCACCAGCGTGGGGGGGGCATGGCGAAAGGCCCTTGCGTAGAGGCAGGCGAAGCCGGCCCCGAGCATATTTTCCCAGAAATTCAGCCAAGACGGGGCGCGGCGGGTGCCGAGACCGCGCAACAACTGTCCGAGCACGCGAGGGCGGCGGATCGATTCGTAAGGAATCAACCAGATTAAGGTCAGCAGCCGCCATTTGTTAAAGTGCGCAACGGGTAAACCGCGAAAGCTGCCGCCGCCGCCCCATAGAGAAAAGAGCCGCAGCTGCACCCCCAGGGCTTTCATCGCAATGATTTCTCGTTGAAGAAAAGTCTCCGTGTTCTTTGGGAACGTGGTGAAGAGGTAGGCGATGACGGGAGGCGGAGCTATCAAGATAACGTTAAACTAGAGCGGGCGATGGGCGGCGTCCAAGCGGATTTCGCAAATCTCGCACGGGGCGGGTCTGGCGGGGGGCGCCTCGGTCTCTCTGGTGAGCGCTCCGCGAACCCCGATCGCGCGTGGCCCGCTGCGGCGAGGCGGTGCCGACTCTCCAAGCCATTCCCGCGGGTGCCTTGGCCCCGCTCAAAAGCACGCCCCGCCTACTATGGGCGCATCGTGACGTTCCTCTCAGCATGGCGGAGCCACCGGAGGTATTCTCAGTCGTCCTCGGTCCTTCCCAGGGGCTCAGCAGTGATGCGCCAGGGCCTCCGCTCAACCGTTTTCCGAGACCGCCCTCCCGCCGCCCGCCGGCAGGATTTCGTATCGTACCCTTTGCCTGTTCTCGGCTGATCTGCCTAGTCCGGTTTTGTCGATTTTAAACGCTGACTTTGAACGTTGATTCTGAACAGAGCGCCGATCGGCATTACGTTCCGGTGCGATCGGTTCGGAGAACGTTTCGCCGAATCGCGGCGCTAGCCCTGCAACTCGATTACGAGACTCAGGAGCAGGATTATTTTCTGAAGGAATCACTCGCGGCGGGCCCGCGGTTTTTACGTCGCCGGCGACCAGAATTTAATTTTTGCGAGGAAATTGGCCCGAGGGATTAGACGGTTTTGACGCAGTGGCCGACGGATTTCCCGGGCCGAAGTTCTGCAAGCCACGAGAGTCGCCCGACTGAAAAAATGACCACCTCGGGCGGAGGCGATCGGCTTGAGTGCAACCAAAAGTTGCGGCGGTAGAAATCAGTAATGCTTGACGTAGCCGTTGCGCCGGAGCCGCTCCAACCACTTCTCCTGCGTGCCGCGTTGCATTTGCTGAATCAGCATCCGCTCGATTTGGTCGCGGACCTCGTCGATGGGCTGAATCCCCGCGTATTTGCGCTCCTCGGCAAACAGGATGAAAGCACCCTCAGGCAGCAGGATCGGCTTCGAGGCTTCATTAAGCTTAAGATCGAAGGCCACTTCGCTAAATTCTTTGCGGAAATCCGAACGTTTTTGCCAGCCCCAGTCGCCGCCCTTGGAGCGACGCATATCTTTGCTGAATTCTTTTGCCAGATCTTCAAATTTTTCCCCCGCTTTTAAGCGGGCGAGCACTTGCTCTGATTGTTGAGTCAGCGTTGCGTCGGTCTCGGACTCGGTGCGTGAAAGCTGAATCAGGCGCAGGTGAACGGCATCTTCTTGGTAAAAGCGATCCTTGTTTTCAGTGTAAAAAGTCTCGATGCGGACGGGGCTGACGACGCTGGCAGATTTCCTTTGCTGACCCTGCATGTAGGAAAAGATGATATTTTCCTCAACCTCTTTCCGGTAGTCTCGAACCGTCTGGCCCTTGGATCGCAGGAAGGCGAGAAACTTGGAGCGGTCTCCCTCGAAACGCTCAGCGAGCTCATTGGCAATTTCTTGGTCGACGTAGCTGATCGGTATATTCCGCTTCTCGTCTTTCCTGAACTCTTTGACGATGAGGACGCGGTCCACGAGATCTTGAATCGCGCTATCTTGAAGCTGTTCGAGCCGTTCTTGGAATTCTTTCTCCGACTTTGCCTCCTGGCGGATTTGCGGGAGGAGGGGCCCGATGTACTGCATGATGTCCGCTACCGTGATAATTTTTTCCTCTGCCACGGCGACAATGCCATTGGCGAATCGCAGGCTCATGCCCTCGGAGACGGCGCTGTTGGAGGGAATGGCCGGCTGGGGGGCTTGGGCAAAGCCAGACAGGTTCGCCGCGGCGGTTAAGAGGGCGAAAAGGAGACTGCGACGGGACGTCATGGGTTGGGCAGATTATTCAGAAACAAGATGATTTCCTTCAAACGTAGAAGAGGCTTGGGGGCGGTCAACCTTGGAAAACGGGTTCCGACCTGGACCCAGTCGTCGCGGCGACCACTGTGACGAAGGCACTTCAGACGGTTGGCATCGGTTTCGACGGAAATAATATTTTTTTGTTCCGCGCGAATCCTGATTTCCGTGGTGAGGATGAGCGCTTTGACCTCTTCACCGAATTTACCAAAGCGGTCCTGCATATCCTCCTCAATTTGTTTAAGGTCGCTGGTCGTTCCGGCCATGGCGAGTTTTCGGTAAAAATCGATGCGCAGACGGGTTTCCGTGACGTAGGCGGCTGGAATCCGCGCCTGAATCGGGTCGACCTCGATAACGTGCTCGTTCTCGGCATCGCGCAGCGCGGTGTAGCCGTCTTCGTGGCGTCCGCGGCTCGCTGGTGAGCGGGCCCCGTGCTCCGGCCCACCCGTTGGTGGGGATCCGAGGCGCGCGCTTCCGGCGCTGTCGCCGACGAAGACAAAGTCGAGTTTGACGCTCGCGCGAATGGCGGAGGCATGCTTTTCGCCTTTCAGGCGGGCGACCGATTGGCGTAATAATTGACAGTAGAGCTCAAAACCGACGCCAACGATGTGGCCGCTCTGCTCCGCTCCGAGAAGATTACCGGCGCCGCGCAGTTCGAGGTCCCGCATCGCGATGCGGAAGCCAGCGCCCAGTTGGGTGTGCTGACGCATTGCCGTGAGGCGTTCCCGCGCCACTTCGAGCAAGCGCGTGTGGCGGTGGAGCAGAAGGTAGGCGTAGGCTTGGTGTTTAAAACGGCCGACGCGACCGCGGAGTTGATAGAGTTGCGAAAGGCCAAAGCGGTCGGCTCCTTCGATGATGATCGTATTGCTATTCGGGATATCGAGGCCGCTTTCGATAATTGTCGTCGAGACCAGGACCTGATGACGGCCAGCGACAAATTCCGTCATGACCTCCTCCAATTCATCAGCCGTCATCTGCCCGTGGCCGACGCCGATCGTCACTCCAGGGAGGAGTTCTCGGAGGCGCGCCGCGACAAGTTCGATCGTCTGCACGCGATTGTGGAGGTAAAATACCTGACCACCACGCCGCAATTCGTAGTTGACGGCGTCGACGACGATTTTTTCGTCGTAGGTTTTTACAATAGTTTGGATGGGGTGACGATTGGTCGGAGGAGTCTCGATCACGCTGAGATCGCGAGCGCCCGTCAGTGCCATGTAGAGGGTCCGCGGAATAGGCGTCGCGCTCATCGAGAGGACATCGACCGTCTCCCGCAGTCGCTTGAACGCCTCCTTGTGGCTCACTCCGAAACGCTGTTCTTCATCAATCACGACCAAGCCCAAATTTTTGAAGATGACATCGCGTTGGATGAGCCGGTGCGTGCCGATGAGAATATCGACCTGCCCTGCCGTCGTCGCGGCGAGGATTTTTTTTATTTCGGCGCGGCTGCGAAATCGACTGAGCATTTCGATCGCGATGGGGTAACCCGCCATGCGCTCGCGAAACGTGTTGAGGTGCTGCTGTGCGAGCACCGTCGTGGGGACGAGCAACGCGACTTGCCGCCCGCCCTGAACCGCCTTGAACGCCGCGCGAATGGCGACCTCCGTTTTCCCAAAGCCCACGTCGCCACAAATCAGGCGATCCATCGGCCGGGTTTTTTCCATATCCGCTTTCGTTTCGTGGATCGCTCGTAATTGATCGCGCGTCTCGGTGAAGGCGAAGGAGGCCTCAAATTCCTTCTGCCACGTCGTGTCAGACGGGCAGGCAAAGCCTGGCTGGGCCTCGCGGGAGGCGTGAATTCGGAGGAGTTCCGCCGCGAGATCAATGGTTGCGCGTTCGGCGGCCTGCCGGGCTTTTTCCCACCGGTTTGATCCAATCCGTCCGAGTTGCGGCCGCGTCTTGCTCAGGCCGACGTAGCGGCTGATGAGGTGTGATTCTTGCAGGGGAACGTGCAGGGTGACGTGGTCATCGAATTCGAGTGAGATCACCTCGCGCCGGCCTTGCGCCGTGTCGAGTTTGGTGAGGCCGCGGTACAACGCGATCCCGTGCTGGAGGTGTACAACGAAATCACCTTCGACCAGTTCGGAGAAATCGAGGAGCTGGTCGACTTGGGCGCGATGCGCAACCGAGCGGGCGCCGAGTGCGGGGCGGCGGGCGCGTTGCCTGCCGAAAATCTCCGTCTCGGTCACCACGACGAGACCGGCGGGGTCCTGGTTCGTGGTGGGTTTTCTGACGCGCCGCGGGGATTTTGCAGGGGCCTCGCTGGCAGCCGCGGTCGGCGTTAAAGTCGCTCCGTTTCGAAACGTGATGCGGAAGCCTTCGTTTAAGGTTCCTCGTAACCACTGCGGATCAATTCCCTTTAGCTGAGGATCCTCGGCAAGAATCTCTTGCGCGCGCTGTTCTTCTCCGGCCTTCGAAACCACCATCAGGATGCGGTAGCCGCTTTTTTTCCATGCGGCCACCTGGAGTAGAAATGTCCGGCGGACGTCTCCCTCCATGGTGAGACGTTCTTGCGCGACCAAGGTGTCTTCTGGGTATCGCCGGTGATGGGTCATGCTCTCGGTATCCCACGTCGCTTCTTCGGAGACGCCGTCGAAAAGCCCGCTGGTCTCGTCGAGGTCGCTCACGGCAAAAGCGGCTGCGACGCGAGCGAGGAGCGGGTTTAAAGTGTCGCTCCCCGTCCGCGCCAACGCACTCAATGTCTCCTCGAGCGTCGCTGGCTCGATGAACACGACGTGCGTATTTGTCGTCAGATAGTCGGCCAGCCCAGTCTTGGAAGGATCGAGGCGCACGCGCGGCGAGGTCACGAGCGAGATGCTTTCGACGGCGGCGCCCGAGCGCTGTGTAATCGGATCAAATTCCCTGATTGATTCGATCTCATCCCCAAAAAAATCGAGGCGGTAGGGTTGGTTGGCGGTGACTGGGTAGACATCGATGATACCACCGCGGATAGCATATTGGCCGGGTGCCTCGCACACGGCTTCGGAATCATAGTCGAGCTTTTGCAAGCTCTCGAGCAGAGCTTGAAATGGCTGCACCTCACCGCGGCGCAGCGTGCGTTCGCGCGTGGCCAACTCCTCGAGTGCCGGGACGGTTTGGAGCAAGCCGGCCGGTGTGGTGACGACGACGAGCGTGTCGGGTGTGACCGTAAAACCGCGGACGGCGCGGAGGCTGGCAAGCACGGTCAGCCGGTCGCTGGAGGCCGCAAAGGCGTCGCGCATATCGCCGTCACCGAGCATCGCTTCAGGAAGCACGAGCGTGTTTTGTTGACGCATCCGCGAACTCGCGGCGTGAAAAAAGACGAGGTCTTCCGCGAGTTGTTCCGCGGCCTTGAGGTTATCGGTTACGACCAGCCAGACGGGTGCGGGATGGACGTGAAAGAGCTCGGTGATGACGGCGCCGCGAGCGGACGCGCAGACCCCGGTAAGTTTCCGGCGAGAGAGAGACGTGAGCGGCGGCATACGCGAAGGGAGAAGAGAAACGACTTCATTCGAGGATGACATCAACTCAGAAGCGCGCGGTCCGTGGTCGACGTTGGAGCGCAGGGCGCGTGGTTGGCGCCAAGCAGAGTTTTGAGCGGCGCTAACGTTGACCAGGTGTTCGCTGGCCGGAGGGCGAAGGTCGCTCGTCACGACGCTCTGCCGCCCAATCGCAGCGATGCAGGGCAATCGAAGCGGGTGACTGTACCCGCGGGGTGGTGGTACGACGTGGAGGGATCGTTTTCGGTCCGCTTGGGCGCGCGTCGATGGTTGGGCCGGGCTTGCGGATTGAACGAGTTTCGATGGGTGCCGGCGGACGACGGAAGTGATGGCGGGGGGGAGCGCGAGCCAGTCGGGCCCCGGCGGTGAGCCACGTGCGCCTCGGATCAGGTCAATCTTTGGTGGATGACGAACGGTCCGGATCGGCGGCGTGACTGCGGAGGGACGAGCGTCTCTTCGACGCAGGTTTATCCTCGCGGATATCAGGAATAAAGGACGGAGGTTTCGGTGCCCCGGCACCCTCTCACGCCCGCGCGCGCGGGGATCTGGCAAACTCAGTAACACAACACAACGACAGGACGGTCTCACGCCCGCGCGCGCGGGGATCTGATGACTGCGACGACGTCGGGGAGCAGCTCGACGGAATCACGCCCGTGCGCGCGGGGATCTGATGGCGGCGCCCTGGCTCGTTGGACCAAATCTGGCCTCACGCCCGTGCGCGCGGGGATCTGATGCAAATAACGCGAAGAGAAATCCGCATGACGCTCTCACGCCCGGCGCGCGCGGGGATCTGATGCTTTATCGCGAGCGCGCGATCCGGCGGCACGACTCACGCCCGTGCGCGCGGGGATCTGATAAGCGGCGCGCCGTCGGTGGTGCGTATCCTCGACTCACGCCCGTGCGCGCGGGCATCTGATGGTGGGAGCCGTCCCTATTCTTTGGGCAAATTGTTTAAAGCGGCACGCGCGGCGGACTCTTCGGCCGCTTTTTTTGAACTGCCTCGGCCAGTTCCGAGGGCACGCTCCAAAAGGTAGACGGTGACCTCGAAGTTGCGGGCGTGGTCGACGCCGTCGGTGCTGACAACCTCGTAGCGGAGGGCATTGGTACCGTGCTTAGGGTGGAAAATTTCTTGGAGATGGCCCTTGGGATTCGCGAGGTGCTGCACCGTGGCCAGCCTCACGCTCAACGGCCCGTAAATGCGGAGGATCACGGCTTGGACCTCCGCGAAACCACCGTCGAGATACACCGCCCCCATGAGTGCCTCGAAGGCATCCTCGAGTGCGGCCGGGCGATCGCGCCCGCCCGCGGACTCTTCACTTGCGCCCAGTTGGATTTGACGATCGAGGCTGATTTCTCGGGCGATTTGGGCGAGAAAACCACCGTTGGCCAAGGCGGCGCGGTGTTTGCTCAAGGCGCCTTCGCGCTCCTTGGGAAATAACTCGAACAACGCCTGCGTGAGCACCAACTGGACGACAGCGTCACCGAGGAACTCGAGTCGTTGGTTGCTTTCCGTGATGTCTGGTCGTTCCGGCAGCAGCGACGGATGGGTGAGGGCGCACCGGAGGAGCGAGGGGTCGCGGAAGCTATGGCCAATGCGGGCCTCTAGGTCCGAGCGTGACGCGCTCATGAGCTCGCGCTGGCGTAGCGTCGAAGACCGCGATAGAAGACGAAAACAGCGAGTGCAAACCAGCCGGCGGCGAGGCCGGCCAGCCACAGCGCCCACCCCAGGTCGAAGCCATGGAGGAGAATTCGCGCCGGTGCGTTACTAACGACTACGACCGGCAGAAACCAAACGAACAGGGCGTTACTGACGCCCTTGAAAGCTTCGCGAGGTAGTCTCGAAAACTCGGTCAAGGTGAAGTAGCCACCTTCGACCCCTTGTGCGCTCGTGAGCCAGAAGACCGCTGAAACTGAGAGAATCAGGATGCTGTAGTGGATGACTAATCCGCAGAGCACGAGGCCCGCGTACATCCCGAGGTCGAGCAGGCTCGGGTGCAGGTTCAGCTGGTGGGCAGCATAGGCGACGACCCCGCCGGCGACGACTGCATTGATGAGTCCGTCGGGGTCGAGTTTCCGCGTCGTCGTCATGAACATAATGTTACCGGGCTGGGCGAGGAAAAAATCGAAATTCCCAGTGCGCACGTTGCGACCCATATCGAAAATACTGCTCCAGAAAAATCCCATGAGGAAGCGCTGGATGAGCATAGAAGTGCCGACGAGGAGCATCATTTGGTACTGGCTCCAGCCAGCGATGGACTGGGTGTGGCGATAGATGACGGAAATCAGCAGAAGATTTACGCTCATCCAGAAAAATTCGACCAGCGACCAGACGAGAAAATCACCTCGGAACATGAGGGTGCGGACGATGGAGTATCGTGCGCTGGCTAGCCAGACGTTGAGATAATGGCGCATGGTTGTTGGGTTCAACCGCCCACGGCGGTGTGGCGGCGAAGTCCACGGACCCACAGGAGTTGGTTGAGGAGAAGGAGGGCGATGACCCAGCCCGTTTGAATCAACAATCCCTGCAAAGCCTGAGTGAGATCAATGCGACCGGTGATGATTGCTCCGGGGAAATACATCTGATAATAAAATGGCAGAAACTGGGCGACCCGGTAGACTGATTCTGGGAGCAGATCGAGTGGGAAAAGTTGCCCGCCGAGGACGGACTCGATCGCCATGGAGAGAATGACGAACCCTTGGATTTCCAGAAACCAGAAGGTCAGCATTCCGAAGCAGTAGGCGATGCTGAACTGAATGAGCGCGGAGAGCGTGAGGGCGGGGATAATGACGGCAAAGCGCCAGCCATCGACGGGAAAGGTGAGTGAGTCGTGAACGAAGGGTAGCGCGATGAGCAGGGGCAGTAGAATCAAGGCGCCTGTCACCAGCCGAGCGGCGACGAAAATACTGAAGCGGTAGAGGAAATAGTTGATCGGTTTCAGGAGAAACTGGTTGATCAGACCGTTGCGGATTTCCTCGCTGATTTGGTAGTCTTCGTTGAACGCGCTGATGAAAAATTGCAGGACCAGCAGCGTGATGAAATACGTTAGCGTTTGCCGGAGGTCGAAGCCGCCAATTTTTTCAGTACCGGCAAAGGCGGCCCCCCAAAGAATAAAGACGACGGCGAGGTGAAACAGTGAGAAGAATCCCCGCACTACGAAATTCCAGCGGTAGACGATATTGCTTTGCAGCCCCACGAGGAAGGCTTGTCGATATTTTTCAAACGAGGCGATCATCGCGAACGCCTCCCTCGTTTCATTAAAGGGGACAGGCGTGGCTGGTGCAGCGCCACCTTAGAACCGAGGGAAGTGGAAGGCATGGGGGCGATAGGCGTCGATGGAGCGATCGCTCCGCCGCAGCGAGCGATCCGGGCTCCGGCGGCGAGAATTATTTCAGCCCGAAGCGAGTGACGACTTCCTTGGCGAGGTCCCGGTAGGAGGTGGCGCCGACGCCGTTTGGGTCGTAGTCGAGGATCGGTTTGCCGAAACTGGGCGCCTCGCTCAGTCGTACCGTGCGCGGAATGAGTGTTTTAAAGATCTTATCCGGCAGGTGCTGGCGGACCTCTTCAACCACTTGCTTCGCCAGGTTGATGCGGGAGTCGTACATCGTCATAACAACGCCGCCGAGTTGGAGCGCGTCGTTAACGTGGGCGGCTTTCAAGCGGTCGACATTGCGGAGGATCTGGCCGAGGCCTTCGAGGGCGAGGTACTCACACTGGAGTGTAATCAAAAGGAAGTCAGCCGCGGCGAGGCTGTTCATCGACAGCATGCCGAGGGCCGGTGGGCAATCGATGATGATGGCGCGGTAGCCGCCAGATTTGCGGATGGGCTCCAGGACGGTTCTTAATTTGGAGAGATAGTTCTCCATTTGCGCGAGTTCGATCTCGGCGGCGGCGAGGTCTTCTTCGCTCGGAATGATGGCTAGGTGCTCGTAGTTCGTCGGGGTAATCATCTCGAAGGCGTTGCCTTCGCCGCGCATCGGTCCGTAGAGGCTCTTACCGACTTTTTTTTCAATGCCGACGGCGCTAGTCGCATTGGCCTGCGGGTCGAGGTCGATCAGCAAGGTATGGATTTTTTTCTCGGCCAAGGCGGCCGCCAGATTGACCGCGGTGGTCGTTTTGCCGACGCCGCCTTTTTGATTGGCGATGGTGAAGACGGTGGTGGCCATGAGAGTGGTCGAGGAATGTCTAATCCGGAACTCCGACTGAAGCACCAAATTGATGCACGTGGTGATTATTTTGAGAAAGGGGTGATTTGAATTTTGTGGTTTGAGATTTCGGCGCTTGCGCAGGGATTTTTTTCCTGCACGTTTGAGGGTTCTCAGGCAGGGCGCGGTAGCCAAGTGGTAAGGCCGAGGTCTGCAAAACCTCTATGCGTCGGTTCAATTCCGACCCGCGCCTCCAGAGTTTGCTGGAAGCGTTTTCCTCACGCCTCTGGCGCAGTTGCTTGGGCGTTCACCCGCTGGATAAACGTTGGCTGGCGGAGGAAGCGTTCGCGCTGCACCCTTTCCCGATCAGCAGTAGGGCACCAATCAAGATCGCTAAGAAAAAGAGAGCGATTCCGAACCCTTGGGCTTGGCGCAGGTGCTTTTCCCTGTGGCGGGCTCGGCGCGTTGGGTCGCTGATCTGTTGCCGTCGGCCCAGCTTAAGGTGATCGGCCGACGAAGGAGGTTTGGGCGGATTGGGCTGCACTCAGGTGGGGAGAAGAAGCTAAACCGTGTTCACCAGACTTAGGTTTCTCTTAATGTTAGGTCGTTTGGCGACTAAATTTTAACTGAAGGTCGCGATCTGTTTCAGCGGTTGGGTGAGCGGGGGTAAAACTGAGACTCGGGGCTGATTTATTTTCTCGGACTAAGGTTGGGCAAAATTCCCCGATTTTAAAGTGTGGGTGAGCAAGAAACCCAGCGGACTGCGATTTTTGGGGCGACCTGACGGGAACCGAGCTGAAACTCGCGCTCGACCTCGTCGGGCAAATGAGGCGAGGGAGACGAGTGATCTCAGCGGCCGCGTTGACGGTCGCTGAGTGGGACCGGATTTGAGGGGAAGCGTGGTTTGAGCTTCCCGGTTGCGATGTTGAGTTTTCGTGAGGCTGGGTGGGTGGAGTGGGCGTTGGCGATACGAGGAGTAATACGAGCAGTGGCGTACCCAGGTCGGGCCCTCGCGCGGCCCGCTGCGTCGCCAGGAGCCTTTCGGGCTTCGCTTAACCGGGGTGCGAGGGTGCTGGCGAAATCACGGATTTTTTAGGAACTCAAACTCGCAACGAATTGATTTCAGAGTTGTTGAGTTTTTAAGTCCGATCGGTAGGTCGGCGGGTGCGGGCGGAGTGATTTTCTACTCGCTAGATTGGGGGGGGTGCTTGCTAGCTTTATGCGATGAAAATCGCGATAACGGGTGTCACCCGTGGCCTCGGGCGGGCTTTGGCCGAGGAGTTTATCCGTGGTGGCCATACCGTTTTGGGGTGCGGGCGAAGCGGTGAGGCGATTTTTGATCTGCGTCTCACGCATGCGTCGCCGCATGATTTTTCTGT
Source organism: Opitutus sp. GAS368 (assembly GCA_945903465.1). Classification (GTDB taxonomy): domain Bacteria; phylum Verrucomicrobiota; class Verrucomicrobiia; order Opitutales; family Opitutaceae; genus ER46. The sequence continues at coordinate 51,213 of CAMDOF010000016.1, read as the reverse complement.
CGTGGATGTGGCGCTTGACTCGAAGGTCGCGATTTGGGCTGCGAAAGTTTTGGAGAATGAGTGTCCGCCTGATTTTTTGATCAACAATGCGGGGGTGATGAATCGCCTCGCCCCCCTTTGGGAACAGGATGACCGGGAGTTTACGAAGTTGGTCGATGTGAACATTCGTGGTGTGCAGAACGTGATCCGGCATTTTGTGCCGGCGATGGTCGCGCGCAAAAAAGGCGTGATCGTTAACCTCAGTTCTGGCTGGGGGCGGAGTGTTTCCCCTGAAGTGGCCCCGTATTGTATGTCGAAGTGGGCGATTGAAGGGCTGACGAAAGCGTTGGCGGCTGAGTTGCCGCCCGGTCTGGCCGCGGTGCCGCTAAACCCTGGGGTGATCGATACCGATATGCTTCGCGCCTGCTGGGCGGATGGGGCCTCTGCTCACCCTAAGGCGGACCAATGGGCCAAGGTCGCGGCGCCCTTCATTCTGAAATTGGGGAGCAAGCACAACGGTCAATCGATGACGGTGGGTGGTTTTGACGATTGAGAAGCGCGCTCGACGGACGCTTCCTCGCGACTCCGCTTGGTGGCACCTGCCCCACTCCCCGGGAGACGCGGATTTCCGTCTGAATGAAGCGCTGCCGGGGCCTCGGAGGGTCAATTCGATCTGGATTTTGAATCGTCTGCAGAGCTTTGACGAGATCGACGCGTGCAGCAGATTAAGGTCGACCGAAGCCTCCGAGCGCCGCCCAAAGCTTCCCTTGGGCAGATGCGCAATCCATGAGCGATCTTTGCTGCTAAAAGAGGGTTGGCGACGACCAACCCAACGCCCAAACGGGAGGTAACCGCACCCCCCGCTCAGCGGGTGCTGAGCTCGAGAGTGCGGCGTGCCTTTGGGTGGTGGCGCGTGGTTGTTAATTTGAAGCCCGCGCCGCCCGGCGAACCGTCCGCACCGCGGCGAACCCTTTCGCTTCGGGGGTACTGAACGGGAGCAGAAAGGGAACATCCGGATTTTTCGACCAAGAGCGGCGGTCAAATCGCTCGAGGAACTGGAGCAGGCGCTGTTTCCGCCGCTCTCGGGTGAATAGTTCGATAGATGATGGGTGCTCGGTCAAAGCATGGTGCATAGATAACTTTCTCTTTGCATTAATTAGTCCATTTATTTTATTGTTATTATAAACTATTGTTTATTAGGTATTAAAATATAAAATCAGAATTTTTAAGGCAAATTGTGCCGGGGAAAATTCCCCACCGAGCAGGGCCATGGATAAGGCCGATTTTTTCGGGTAAATAATTACCTGATGATGTCGAAAGATCGGTGTTTTTTAGGGGAATATTTTCTGTCGGAGCAGCTGACGTGGCGTGTATGGCCAAGGCGAAAGCACGATGGCGACGTCCCCGTGCGAGCGAACAACTCGGGTGCGAGCACCGGCAGTTGCGGCTGCTGAGTGAGCCGGCGGAGTCGGCCCGGTTGTGACGCGTTGATCGTCGAACATCCTTATCTGCACGCGGCGAAGCGCGGGGGCGGGCATCTGCGTTACGCGGCCACTTACCGAGGCGAGTGGCTCGCGGTGTGAGAGTGGCGGTGGCAGCACCACCAAAACCGGCGGTTGGAAAATCACCAGTGAACGACCATTGCAAGCGACGTGTCGTTAGGAAGAACCAGAAAAATATTTTTTTTGAAGTTCCAAGAAGATTCATCCCTGCGGACACAACCCTGTTCAAACCGCCCATTTTTGGCGGTTTTCGTCCCGCCACGTTCAGCGAGTTTGACGCGCTGGCGGTGTGTCGGCGCGACCACGGCCGCGCCGACATTGAAAATCGGATCAAAGAACTGGGCCGCCATTTCCTCATCAAGGGCCGGTGCGGCCAGAAGTTTTGGTCTACGGAGGCGGCGTGCCACCTAGCCATCGCCGCCGAAAACCTTTGCGTGCTGCGGCAACGCCGGCTCGGCCAGCTCGGCAAGTGCGAACAGGTGACGCTGCGCTGTCGGCTGTTCACGCGTCCGGCCGTCTTCAGCCGCGTCTGGGCAAGGCGACCCCCAAAACTCGCCATCGAAGGCTGGGCGGTCCGCGGCTGGTGGGTCCAGCTCATCGAGAAACTCACCGCCCCGCTCGACTGCCATGCAATAGAATCCCTCCAAGCCTGAACGTCTTTCTCGTCTTAAAAATCGACGGCTATTGAATCGCTCCCGGTAAGCGGCGGGCACTTGTCCGTCGCAGGCCCGGCGAAGGGGAAGCCGTTGGGGTATTCAGTTTGATGGAGGTGAGCTTCGCTCCTGCCACTGCGGAAGGTTTGCAACCGAGAAGCTGCCCGACGCGTTTTCCCGACCAATGGGCACGCTGGCAATCGCGGTGCTTTCGTTGGCGCGTGAGGTTCCCGCCTATTAGGTGCCGAGCGAACCCTACCGGAGGGTTGCCTGAACGCTACGACTCCAGCCCGCCCGCATAGCCTCGATATGACCGACCGAGAGGGTCGCGCGATAGACGGTTTCGGCACGGAAAATTGCGTCAAGGTCGCTGAGCGAATGATACCTACCGAGTCCAAGCTGTCCGGCGAGCACCGCGCCGTAGGCGGAGCAATCTGCCATTGTCGAGACGTGCAAATCGATGCCTGCGAGATCGGCGCACAGTTGCATCAGAAATCTGCTGGCAGTGGGGCCGCCATCGCCATGGATTGAGGTAATGGGTACGTCTGCCTCCCCTTGCATCGCTGCAAGTGCGTCGCTCATTTGAAAGGCGATCGACTCGAACGCCGCACGCGCGATGTGGCGGCAGTCACTATGCGGGGACAGCCCGGTAATCGCGGCGCGGGCGGTTGAGTTCCAGTGGGGCAGGCCCAAGCCGGTGAAAGCTGGCACGAGATAGACGCCGCCATTGTCGGGCGCGGCCATCGCCAGTGACTCGATGGATGCGACGTCGGGCGCGAGCCGGAGTTGGTCGCGCAGCCAGGTTAGCGTCGAGGCTGAGGAAATAACAATACCCTCGAACGCGTAGACCGGCACGCCAGCGTGGACCCATGCGACCGTAGTGAGCACCCCACTTTTCGGAAAACGTGGCTGCGTTCCGATGTTCAGCAGTAGCGAGGAGCCAGTGCCAAACGTGACTTTGGCCGCACCTGGCGTGAAGCCCCGATGAGCGAAGAGGGAGGCCTGGGAATCGCCCATGACACCTCTGATCGGTAACGGTTGCGGGAGGAGGCCATCGATCGTGCTATCACCAAAGCTAGCCGAGCTTTCACGCACCTCGGGCAAGGCGCGCGGCGGTACTTCCCAGATCGCACAGAGTTCCTCGTCCCAGCAGAGTCGGGAGATGTCGAAAAGGAGTGTGCGACTGGCGTTAGTAGGATCCGTGGCGAAAACGCGGCCCTGCGTGAGCCGGTAAATGAGGTAAGTGTCGATAGTGCCAATGAGCGCGGAGCCATCGCTGAGGCGAACACGGAGATCATCTCGATGGCGCAAGAGCCACTGGAGTTTCGAGGCCGAGAAATACGCGTCGAGTTTGAGGCCGGTGCGTGCGTGGATGAGCGGCGCGTGACCAGCGGCGGAGTGCTCGGCGCAGATGGAGTCGCCGCGTCGGCACTGCCAGACGATCGCCGGGTGAAGTGGGCGGCCCGTCGCGCGGTCGAAGACGACAATGGTTTCGCGTTGGTTGGTGATGCTGAGCGCGACGACCTCAGCGAGGCGCGGGGTGTGACGGGCGACGAGCGCGTGGAGGACGGATAGGGTATTTTGCCAGATCTCCTCGGCGTCGTGTTCGACCCAGCCGGGCTGCGGGTAGTGCTGACGGTGGTCGCGCGATTCGCGATCGAGGGCGCGGCCGTCGGCATCGAAGAGCAGGGCCTTCGTGGCGGAGGTGCTTTGATCGAGGGCGAGGAAAAGGGGCATGGGTTAGGAACGTTGCAGCAGTCCCGCGGCGGCGGCCGAGAGGCCCTCCATCGTCAGACCGTAGTGGCGGAAGATGTCGGCCTGGCTGCCGGTGGCGGTGTATTCGTCGGCGATGCCTGCGATCTTGAAGCGCTTGCCGATGCCGGCTTGCGCGATCACGCCGGCGACAGCTTCGCCAAGACCGCCGTTGATCATGTGTTCCTCGGCGGTGACGACGGCGCGGCACTCCCGGGCGGCGGCGAGGACCGCGGAGACGTCGAGCGGCTTCAACGTCGGAAGACTGATCACCCGGCAATGTAAACCGGCGGTGGTTTCGAGATGCGCAGCGGCCAGAAGGCAGTGGATTACCGTCTCGCCGGTGCCGATGAAGGCGACGTCGTTGCCTTGGCGGAGCACGCGGGCTTGGCCAAAGGCGAAGGGCGCGGTGTCGGCGGCCGGGAGCGTGTAGATCGCGGCCTTGCCGAAGCGGAGATAGACGGGCTGGTCGTGCGCGGCGGCGGCCTTCACCGCTTCCCGGGTCTCAAAGTTGTCGGCGGGAACAACGATCGTGAGATTGTTGATCGCACGCAGGACGGCGAAATCGTGCAGGGAGTGATGGGTCGTGCCGAGCGCACCGTAGCTGACGCCAGCACTGATACCGACGATGGTCACGGGATGGTCGGAGTAGCAGATGTCGTTTTTCACCTGCTCCAGCGAACGCGCCGTGAGGAAGCATGCCGGAGAGACGGCGAAGACATTTTTTCCGCAGGAACCGAGACCCGCGGCGATGCCGACAAGGTTTTGCTCGGCGATGCCAACTTCGACGATCTGCTTGGGTAGCGCCTGGCCGAAGGGGCCGAGCTTGCCGGAGCCGCGCGAATCGCTCGTGACGGCGAGGATGTTGCGGTCAGCTTTTGCCAGCGTGAGCAGCGTGTCGGCAAATTCTTCAAGATTGGCGCGGCCCATTTTGAGGCCGAGTTTCTCCGCGACCGCCTTCGCCGCCGGAGAATACATGGAAGGGGCGGGCGCGCTCAAGCGGCACCTCCTGAGAGCTGCGCAATCGCGCCGTCGAGTTCGGCGTAGGCGCGGGCAAGTTCATCGGCACTGGGCACGCCGTGGTGCCATTTGCCGACGTCCTCCATGAAGCTGACGCCCTTGCCCTTCGTGGTGCGGGCGATAACGCACGAGGGTTTTCCGGCTTCGAGGGGTTGCTCGAGGGCCGCGGTGATCGCGGCGAGGTTGTGCCCGTCGATGGTGCGCACGGCCCAGCCAAAGGCGGCCCATTTTTCGGCGAGAGGTTCGTGGTTCATCACGTCCTTGGTACGACCGGTGATCTGGAGGGTGTTGCAGTCGATGATCACGGTGAGGTTGTCTAATTTGTAATGCGCGCCGGCGAGTGCGCCTTCCCAATTTGAACCTTCGGCGAGTTCGCCATCGCCGAGGAGGGTGAAGGCACGGAAGCCCGCATCGTCGAGCTTGCTGGCGAGCGCGGTGCCGACGGCGAGGGGAAGGCCGTGGCCGAGGGCGCCGGTGTTTTGCTCGACACCCGTCACGTGGCGCGTCGGGTGGCCGACGTAGGCGGATTGATAGCCACAAAGCGTCTCGAGATCCGACTCGGGAAAAAATCCGCAGTCGGCGAGGACGACGAAGAGCGCCTCGACCGAGTGGCCCTTGCTCTGGATGTAGCGATCGCGCTTCGGATCGGTGAACGTAGCGGGGGAGACGCGGAGGATGCGGTTATAAAGGACGTTCAGGATATCCACGCAAGACAGGCTGCCGCCGGTGTGGCCGGCGCCGGCGTGCTTGATCCAGCGCAGAACATTGCGCCGGTATTGGAGAGATTTGCGGGCGAGTTCGCCGTCGGTGGGCATGTTAGTCCTGTGGGGCGGCGTGATGATAAACTTCCCAGCCCAGATAGCGCTCGAAAGCTTCGGCGAGTATGCCGGCCGTATGAGAGGAGTTCATCACGACGTGGTGCTCGAATCCCTCGCGGCAGACGTGATGCATGAGCTTTGGGAGTTTCGGCACGCGGGCCACGGCACGGTTGCCGAAGGTTTTCAGCTCATCGTTTGTCAACTCGCCTTGGCCGACGTAGGTGCGAATGACGCCGGCGGTGTCGTCGGTGGTGATGCGTCCGTAGGTGAGCGGTGTGGCAGGCGTACGGCCATCGAGTGCGCCCCACGTGTTTTCGACGCCGAGGGTCGAGCCGAGGATGGGGGCGTTGAGGATTTTGATGTCGGGGAGAAAAGACTTTGCCCAATTGCCGCAGTGGAAGAGCACACACTTATCGGGGTCGGTGCCGTAGTTGTTGTTCCAATCGACGAGCGCGCTGGGTGACGACGACGCGAGTTGCATCGCATACATCGTGAGCACGCCGGTGACGTCCACTTCGCACGCGCTGGGGAGAAAGTTCTCGCTCATCATGCTCATCGAGGTGCAGACGTTGCAGCCGTGGTTGGCCTGGACGGACGTCCAGCACTGAATGGCGGTCGCATCGAGGTGGTTAGCGGCGACGAAGTCGTCGAGGACAAGCCCGAGGCGGGCCATCTGGATGAGCTTCGCGGGCGGGACGGCGGTCGCGTTGGCGTAAGCTTTGATCTCGTCGATCTTCGACACCACGCGTTTGTCGGTCTCACCTATTTTTGCGGCGGCTCCCAGAATTTCAGAGAGGTCGACAGTGGTGACCGAGATGCCGTGGCGCTCAAGAATCTTTTCGGAGTAGCGGACGGTGTTGAATGCACCCGGCCGGGCACCAACGGCGCCGATGCGGACCTTGCGCAAACCCTGCACCACACGGGCGACGGCGATGAAATTCTTCAGGTCGGCGCGGAACGAGGCGTGGAGCGGGTGGACCACGTGTTGCGTGGTGAGCGTGAAAGCGATACCGGCCTGGCGGAGATTGTTGCAGACGGAAATTTTTCCGCAGAAGGCGTCGCGGCGACGGATCACGTCGAGGCGGTCGAGGTCATCGGGGTAGCCCTGCACGAGCACGGGCACGTTGAGGCCGGCGAGTTTCAGCGTATCGGCCACGCCTTTTTCGTCGCCGAAGTTCGGCAGGCACACCAGGACGCCGGAAATACGGTCGCGGTTTTTGCGGAAGAGCTCGGCGCACTGACGCGCGTCGGTGTGGGTCTCGACGCCGCCGAGTTTGGTCGCGGCGGGATCGAGCAGGACGGCGTCAACGCCGATTTCGGCAAAGAGGGTGACGAGGTCAGCGCGGGCTTCGGCGACAAGTTTGTCGGGGAAGAAGTCGCGGTTGCCGATGATAACACCGAGGGTGGTGCGAGGAGTGGACATGGGAAAAGCGGGCGGTTAAGCGAAGGGATGGCGAGCGAGTGAAGTTCAGCGGAGCAGCGAGGATCGCAGGAGATGGCGGGGCTTGCTCCCATCCTGCCGGGGCTTGGTGGTGGGCAGATAAAGTGGCTCAGGGGACGACTGTCACAATCACGCGCTGGTAGCGGGTGAGCCGGGGTGCGCCTTGGTCGGTCACAGCAAGAATAATATGCATGGTACCGGTGCCCGGTGCCATGACCCGGTTCGTAGGCACGGTGAACCACGCCTTGGGTTGATCGAAACCACGGATTTCGAGCGGCTGACCGGAGCGCGCGTTGGCGGTCGCGAACGTGCCCGCTTCGGGATAATAAAACCAACTATACGACAGCGTATCGGCATCGGGATCGGTGGTGCTCTCGGCGCTGAGATCGACGCGGGCGCCGCGTTTGACCGTGAGTTCGGCGGCGTGGGCAAGCTTGGGCACAGGCGGGTGGTTGGCGTCTTTGTAGGCCTTGACCGTCCAATCCATCCGCGCAGCAAAGTCGTTCTGATAGGCTTCGCGCCAACGCCAGATGGTCGCGTGGTTGGTGTCGTACCAGCGTCCGTCGACGCCCAGAACTTCGTCGTCGGCGTCGCTCCAGAGCGGGCGCGTTTCCGGATACAGGTGCCATTTCTGCGGGCGCGGAGTGTAGAGCTCGTAACGGCCGCCCCAACCGCCCCAGTCGGGATGTTCGGGCGCGTTGAGTCCATTGGCGATCAGACCGAGGAAACTCGGCGTGTCGCCCTCCATGAGAAAGTCCCAACGCGGATACTCGGCACCGAGCGGGCCCTTCTTGCGGATGTTACGATCGAGCCACTCGTTTGTCACGAGCGTGAAATCGGCGCCGGGACACCGGGCATGAAAATAGTCTCCGCTGATACCGCTCCACGTGGCGTGATGATAAGCGCCACCGGCGTTGAAGCCGGGGCTCGTGATGTAGAACAGAGCGGGAAATTCCTTCCGCAGCCAGGGACCGGAGTCGTCCTGATCGGAGATCGTGTAAGTGCGAAGTTTCGCGACCGCCTTGGCGAGGGATTCAGGCGAACGGGTGGCGCGGATTTTCCAGAGCGCCTGCGCCAGCACGCTGGGACCGCCCCAGGCCGGCACCCAAAGCGGCCGGGGATCGTCGCGGTCGATCGCGCGGATTAGCAGCTCGGAGCCCGGCGAGTCTTTGCCTTCACCCACTCCCGTCAGGCCGTAAACCGGCAGCCCCTGATTCACAAGCGTGAGTAGGTGCGCACTGGTCGGAAAGCCCGGCTCATGTTTTTCCAGGTTGTCGCGCACCTTGCCGTAGGCCTCGACGATCCGCCGGATGGACTGCGGCGCGACGTGGCTGCGCTGGTGGATCGAGGTCGTGGCGATCAGCCCTTCGATTTCAAAGTGGTTCGCGTAGGTGAGAAAACGCACCATCGACATGGCATCGTCGGGCTCGTTCTCGATGTCGGTGAGCACGAAGACGCGGGGATTTTCGGCGGCGTGCGCGGCGACGCTGGTCGCCGCGGCGAGGAGAAGTAGGCCGATGATTTTAAGTTTCATAAATCAGAGTGCGCCGGGTACCTTGAAGTCTTTCGTAGCCGCGTCGAGGACGAGGACCCAGTCGTTGGCTGGGGCGGACGCGCCCGGCGGGGCGAAGGGGACCGCGTCGGTGCCGGGGTGGGAACCGGCCGGCGCCGCTTCGCCGGTGCGCGGATGGAACCATCCGCCCTGGAACGACCCGACGCCGCGCGTGCGCAGCTGGAGCGTGAACGTGCGCCGGTGTCGGTGGAGGCGAGCACGCCGCCGGCGCCGCGCGTGATGAGCACACGGTCGTATTTCTCACCTTCGTCGCCGGCGGCGTGCGCTCGGTCGTTGACGCGGCCGAGGAGAGGCCGCGAGAGCGGCAGGTTTTTCAGGTGGCACATCTGGCCCGCGCCCTCGCTGTCGAGACGCTCCAGGATGAAGCCCTGGGCACCGCTCGCGGGCTTCTTCTCGAGGGGAATTTCAACTTGGCGGACGGAGTTCGCCCCGAAGGTGTGACCGGGGGCGCCGGAAAACACGGACCAATCGGCGTACTGGCGCGAGTCGTGGCCAGTCCGGCAGGGCTCCTCGGGTTTGTGCAGGCCTTGGGGCGTAGTCTCGGAGGCCGGCTCGGCATCGAGCACCGGGCGCGAGGGCGCGGGGGCGCGGGACGCGAGCACGTGGCGCCAGTTGTCTTCACTGAATTTTCGGCCGTCGGTATCCTGATGGTAGCGCCGTTGGAAGCAGGTGAACCTAGGGAAGTCGAGCCATGGGGTATCCTTGAACCACTCCGTTGACACGGTGCGTCTAAAGGGATGGGCCGAGACGAGTCGCGGGGGCGCGCGGTACTTGAGGGTTTCGCCGATGACCTGCCAGAGATCCGCATTTTCGTGGCCGCGGCCGGAGCCGCCCTTGAGCCAAATGACGTTGGCGCAGCTCTGGGAGCGCGGCGCCACTTGATCGATATAGGGCGCGACCAGCGCGGCGGTGAACGGCGTGCGGCGCACCGTGTGGCTCGATACCGGCGCGATGGCGACGATGATGCCGTTGGCCGCGGCGGTATCGACGATGGAGGCGACGTGATCCCAGTAGTTGGGTTGAGCAGGGTCGGACGGCGAACGGCCGGGCGCGGCATTTAATGTCGTGATGGTTTCGTCGACCAGCGCGGGACGGCCATTGAACCCCTTGTCGTGCAGGCACGGGACGACGCAGCACGGGACGACGGAGCACGGGACGACGCAGCACGGGACGAGGGTGAAGCCCTGCGTGCGAAGATTTTCGAAGCAGGTTTTTGTTTTCTCGCAATTGAGCTTCTGCGCACGGAGCCAAGCGGTGTCGCCCAGCGAGAAGAGCGGCGGGCGGTCGGCCTGCGCTGACGTGCGGCTAGCGGCGGCGACGCGGAGAGGACTGGCAGGCGAAGGCGCGGTGGCGGCGAGGGAAAGCCTGGTGGTAAAAAGCCGCAGGACTGAGCGGAGGGTTTTCACGGAGAGATTATTTCGCGTTGAAAGTGGCGGCGAGCCGGGCGCGCCAGGCGGGGTAGTCGCGATCGAGGAGTAAGGCCGGCGAGGTGGTGTGGTAGTGGTAGCCGCTACGGCGTTCGTAGCTTACGAGGGCGAAGTCATAGAGAGGCTTGGAATCGCGATCCATGTAAAGCGGACGATTGGTGCCGAGTTCGTAGAAGCGCGCCCAGAGCGGCGGGGCGGCTGGATCGTCGACGAGGAGGGCGTCAGGTTTGCCTCCGAGCTGCGGCAGGGATTTGATCCGCCGGCCGGTGATCGGAACGGCGCGGAACCACCCGACGGCACCTTCGATGGCGGCGACGATTTCGGGCGAGGGCATGGCGACGGACATCAGAAAACGCACGACGCCGACGCTCTCGGCGCCGGAGAGCGAGGGTGGCTCGTATTTACGGGCCCAGGCGGGGGCGAGGGTTTGCTCGTCGTGCTGGGCACACCAGACCGTGACGCGCCCCTCGTGGTTGATCTGCGTCTGCAGAATGCAAGCGACGCCGCGCTTCACCGCATCGGCGGCACGCGCCCGCTGGGCTGAGTCGATGATACGGAATGGCTCGCGGCTCTCGGCGATATCGCGCAGGAGCGTGAGCGCGTCGATCATCGCGTCATCGTTGAACGTGATGTGCGAGTAGTAGCCCTTGCGCAGCGGGTAGAACTGAGGGAAGCCGCCATTCGCATATTGGCTGGCGAGAAGGTAATCGACGCCGCGAAGGATCGGCGCGTGGAACGTCCCGTCTTGAGAGGCAGTGGCGACCAGCGCGAGGAAGCGCAGTGGGGTGGTGGTCGCGCCGTTGTCGATCGTGTTCGCGAGACCGCCTTTCGCGACCGCGGCCAAGGCGGCGGGCGTTGCGGGCGCGAGCAGGTCGGTGTTTTTCGGCCAGGCGCCGACTTCGGATTGGTAACCGAGAACCGTTGTAGCGGCGGAGTGCGCCGCGGCGGAGGCATACCACTCGGGCTTCTGGCGGAGGGCGCTGGAACCCCACCGGAGCGGCGGTGATTCTGCAGCTGGCAGCAGAGTGCCGACAGCCAGGGTGAAGAGAGCGAATGGGTGTAAACGGAGAATCATCGCAGAGAGGAACGAGGAGCTGGCGTCCGGCAACGCTCCAGGCGCGCGGCGAAGTCGCGCAGGAATTCAGCGCGCCAACGGCTGACCGTCTTTGCGCCTTGCTCGTTGCCTTCCCGCCAACGCGAATCGGGATCGTCGATCCACCAATGAGGATAGCGCCGTGACGGCGTTTTCGCGCGAGCGGGATCAGGCCGCACCGACGTAAACGCACCGGTCTGACCATTGAGCCCCGGGTGGTTGCTGGCGATCTGGTAGGAAAACGTGCGCGCATCTTTTGGGCTGAAAAGGAAATGCCACGCTCCGTCGCTGGCCTGAAAGCCCGTGAACTCCTGCTTCTCGACGATCAGCGTCGCCTTGGGGTCAGCCGGGGTCGCGCCGCTCGGTCGATAGACCAAATCCACGATCGAGTAGACCTCAACCCGGTCGCCCGCCATCGGCGCCTGGTCGAACGTGTGCCTTGGCCGCTCCCACGCCCGGATGAAGTGGCCGCCCCACGAATCTTTCGAAGGATCCTCCGGCATGGCGCCGAACACATAAGCGAGCGAAGGCGTGTCCCCCATTTTGATTTTAGGTGCGATCGTGACGAAGTAGTCGCCGAGCGCACCGCGGCCTTTGACGTGCGCGCTGACAAACGCCTCATTGCCGAGATCGCCGGATTGGTCGCCACCCATAAACCAGCCACGATAGGTCGAATTCGACTCGATGATCCAGAGGTCGCGATGCTCGCGCGCCAGGTAGTCGTAAGCCGTGGCGGACCACTTCTTGTTCGGCCCCCCGATAAAATACACCCGGAGTTTCGACTTGATCGACGGGTCGTCGTGCACCGCCTGCGCGAGGTCGTCGATGCCGCCCCAGATCAGCAGCCACAAGGGGCGCGCGTCGGCGCTTTTCGCACAGGAAATGATCCAATCGGATCCTTCGGTGCGGGCGCCAAAACCGCGCAGGTCGGCCGAGTCGAGGCCGCCCTGCTTGCTGATGCCGCGCAAGTGTGCAGGCGTCGGGTAGTGAGGCGAATGGGTGCGGAGATTCGGGTAGTCGCGCGCGTAGAGATCGACCAGGTCGAGCAGGTGGTGCCGGCGATTACGGGCCGGGCCCCACGGCGAGGCGATCATGCCCTCGAGGTCGATGGCGTCGGCGTAGACCAGCAAATGCACGAGGGACTGAAAGTCATCGAAATCGGTGCCACCAATATCGGTCGACACGATCACGCGCGGGCGGGCGGGCGCAGCGGACGACAATCCAGCGGCGAGAATCAGGGTAAGGAGGGCGGAAAAAATCCGGAAGAATTTCATCAGGATTCACGCCCGCGGGCGTTGAGTTTGTCGATGGCCACGGCGACCAGGATGACGAGGCCCTTGATGACTTGCTGCCAGAAGGGCGACACGTTGAGGAGAAAAAGACCATTGTTGAGCACGCCGATGATCAGGCAACCGAGCACGGTGCCCCCGATCGAGCCACGACCGCCGGAGAGCGAGGTGCCGCCGATGACGACGGCAGCGATGGAGTCGAGTTCATAACCGAGGCCGGCGTTGGGTTGCGCGGAGTCGAGGCGTGCGGTGACGATGAGCCCGGCGACGCCGGCGAGCGCGCCTGCGAGCGTGTAAACGGCGAGCTTGATCCGCGGGACGTTGAGACCGGTGAGGCGAGCGGCGCGCTCGTTACCGCCGACGGCGTAGATGTGCCGGCCAAAGCGCGTGCGCTGCGTCACGACGACGAAGCTCCCGACGAGCGCGAGCATGATCCAGACCGGCATCGGCATGCCGAGGATCGCCCCGGTGCCAAGGAAACCGAACGTTGATCCCAGCGAAGTGACGGGAAACCCGCCGGTCCACAGCATCGTGAGGCCGCGCGCGATGGAGAGCATGCCAAGGGTTGCGACAAAGGGCGGCAGTCGAAAGCGCGTGATCGCAAAGCCGTTGAACCAACCCGCGGCACCGCCGACCGCGATACCAGCAACAATCGCACCAGTGACCGTAAACTCTAGGCGCGCCTCCAGCCCTCGGAGAGCCAACCCGTTTTTCAGCAGGCCGGCCGTGACGGCGCCAGCCAGACCGAGGATCGCACCCACCGAGAGATCGATGCCCCCGCTGAGGATGACCAGCGTCATACCGATCGAAAGACAGAGGTTCACCGAGATCTGTCGCAAAATATTCCAACTGTTGTCGGGCGTGAAAAACTTGTCGGAGAGAAGCGCGAGGGCGCCGACCATGATCGCCAGGGCGAAGAGCGACTGGAACTTACGGAAGGAAAACGTGAATTTCGATCCGCTCATGTCAGGCGGCGGAGGCCGTCTTGGTGGGAAACGCGGCCGCGAGGATTTTTTCCGGCGTCGCATCGGTGCGGGTGAACTCCGCCGTCTGACGGCCCTCGCACATCACGAAGACGCGATCGGCGAGCGCGAGAATCTCGGACAACTCGGACGACACAACGATCAGACCGAGGCCGAGCCGGGCGAGTTCGTCGATGAAGGCGTAGATCTCCCGCTTCGCGTTCACATCAATGCCGCGCGTGGGCTCGTCGAGGAGGAGTATTTTCGGGCCGGTCGCGAGCCACTTGGCGAGGATGACCTTCTGCTGGTTGCCGCCGGAGAGGTTGACGATGAGTTGGTCGAGCGAAGGCGTCTTGACGCGGAACCGCTCGATGTAGGGCGTAATATAGGCGGTCTCGCGCGTCGCACTGACGAACCCGGCGTGGAGCGTACGTTCGAGGCTCGCGAGGCTGGCGTTGGCCGCGACGCTCATGGGGAGAACCAGGCCGTCGCGCTTACGGTCCTCGGGAGCCAAGGCGAGGCCCGCGGCGAGGGCCGCAGCGGGAGAGGTAAAGTTGATGGGTTTTCCTTCGAGACTGAGTTGGCCCGTGGCGCGTTTTGCATGAAGGCCGAACAGCGTTTCGAGCAGCTCCGTGCGGCCGGCACCGACCAGACCGAAGATGCCGAGCACTTCGCCGCGGCGGAGCGCGAACGAGATATTTTCAACGAGGAACGGACGCCCCGCACCCGCACCGGGCAGGCAGATGGCTTCGGCGCGCAGGAGCTCGTCGCCCAGCACGGCCGGCGATTTTTGAAACGTCTCCTTCGCTTCGCGCCCGGCCATCAGCCGCACCAACGCGTCGCGTGTGAGATCGGCGTAAAGGGATTCACCGACGACGCAGCCGTCGCGCATGATCGTCACGTCGTCGCAGACGTGGGCCAGCTCGTCGAACTTGTGCGTGATGTAAATCAACGCGACACCGCGGCTCTTGAGTTCGGTGATCACGCTGAAGAGCACGTCGACTTCGTGAGCAGAGAGCGATGAAGTGGGCTCGTCGAGGATGAGCACGCGAGCGTCCACCGAGACGGCGCGGGCGATCTCGACGAGTTGCTGCTGGCCGACGCGCAGATCCGCGATGAGGGCCGTGGGCTCGACCGCGAGGGCGAGCCGCTTGAGCACGGCGGCGGCGGCGGCGTTGAGCTGCGGATAGTCGATTAGGCCGAAGCGCGTGCGCGGCTCCCGGCCGAGGAAAATATTTTCCGCCACGGAAAGATGCGGAATGAGATTCAGCTCCTGAAAAACGATAGCGATGCCAGCGGCGAGCGCGGCGCTGGGGTTGGGAAAGCTCACCGTCCGGCCGTCGAGATACAGCGTGCCCTCGTCCGGTAAAAAGACACCGGAGAGGATGTTCATGAGCGTGGACTTGCCGGCGCCATTCTCCCCGAGCAGCGCGAGGAGCCGGCCGCGCCGCACGCGGATCGACACCCCGCCGAGCGCGCGCACGCCGGGAAAGAATTTCGTGATGCCCGCGGCTGCGAGCACGATGTTAGGGTCGGCGCTCATCAGAGGACTTCTGCTTGGACGGGAATGATCGTCAGGAGCGGCTCACCGGCTTCGGCGGCGCCCTCGGGCGCTTCGGCGCAGCCGGCGAAGTGGACGGTGGTGCCGACGACGGCCTTCTCGCGGAGCAGCGGCCCGACGCTTTTTTCCACGAGCGCGTTGAGCGCGGCCGCGAGCGCGTTGAATTCCTGCAGGCCGGGAAACGAATTCACGTCGAGCAGGCCGCTGCCGTCACGCACCGTGTTGCCGAAGATCGGGCCGATGCGGAGCGCGACGATCTCAGATTCTGCGCCTGCGGGGGCGAGGCGGAGATAATTGCGATCACGGGAGAGGACTTTGCCGCTGCCACGGACGAAGAAGTAGGCGGTGCCGAGACCAGCGGATTTTGAGAATTGGGTTTTGGCACTCTCGGCGTTCGCCCGAATGGCTGGTGCAAGGGCCGGTAATTCCACTGCGCGCGTGGCGGCGGCGGGGAGATCGATCTGCCAGAATTTAGCGGCAGCGGTGACGGGATCGAAAGCCGCGGATGCGGACGCGGCCGCCGTCGCGGCAGCGGCGGCCTGAGTCTGCAAAGAGACGACATGGAAGAGCGGGAAAAAGTAGAGGAGAACGGCGAGCGTGAGGGTAGCAGCGAGTAGTCGGGCGGGTCTTTGACCTGCCCTCTCGGCCGCTCGACGATTCGAGGGCGGAGCAGAGACCCGCCCCACTTGTTCACTTGCGGCCATAGTCACCGAATTTGTTTACGTTAGCTTTCGTTACGAGCTCGACGGCGACGGGAGTGCGCTGGGGAAACTTCCGTTCGCCCTTGATATACTTGTCGGCGTTCTCCGCGGCGGTGCGTGCCATCGTTTTGGGAAACTGCATGACCGTCGCGGCAATTTTGCCCTCGGCGACAGCTTTCACGACATCGTCCGCGCCATCGAAGCCGAAGACTTTTACTTTGCCGGCTTTTCCGGCGGCGAGGAGGGCCTGATAGGCACCCATGGCCATGGCATCATTGCCGCAGAAAACGGCATTGATATCAGGATTGCGCTGGAGGAGGGCTTCGAGGACTTCGAGCGCCTTGCTGCGATCGAACTCGGCGCTTTGTTGCGCGACCATTTTCAGGCCGGGGAAGCGATCTACGACGGAGTGGAAGCCTTTCGAGCGATTCCACGTGTTGGTATCGGCGACGATGCCGAGCAGTTCGACATATTTGCCCGTCTCGCCGATCTGCTCGACGAAGAACTGGCCGAGCGCGACGCAGCCGGAATAATTGTCGGAGAGAATTTGCGAGGTGGCGGCGTCGTTGGCCTCGATCTCACGGTCCATGCAGAAGACGGGAATGTTGGCCGCCTTGGCGCGGCGGACGTTGGCGATGGAGCCTTTCGCGTCAGTGCAATTGAAGAGCACAGCGCGATAGCCGGAGGAAATGAGGTTGTCAAAATGCTGCGACTCCTTGGCGGGGTCGTTTTGTGAATCGAAGATCGTGGCGTCAAAGCCGAGTTCCTTGGCGCGATCGCGGGCGGTTTCGGCGAGGACGACGAACCAAGGATTGTTGAGCGTCGAGACAACGACGGCGACTTTGCGGTTGCCGGCGGCTTTGGTATCGGCCGCAGCGGCGACTTTTGACAGCGTCAGGGCGACCAAGCAGATAGACGCGAGGACTCGGAGCAGGCGGGGAATTTTCATTGGATTGATTGGTAACGGGTGAAGTCTAAAGCCCAGAGAATAAGCCAACGCCGCACGCGCCGAAAGGCGAGTCCGGCGTTGAAGTGAGAGCCGCTGAATCAAGGTCAGAATCGGGCCGCCAAGGTGAGCGTGAGCGCGGTGCCGCCGCCGGTGCCAAGGCGCGTGGAGCGGCCGCCGAGGAGATCCTGGCCGATGCTGAGGTCGGGGATCGGCGCGGTGATGCGCTGGGTGTTGTTTACGATGTAATCCTTGATGTCCTGGCGGAACAGCGCCGCGATGAAGGAACTCGTGCGGCTGGGATACCACTCGATGCTGGCGTCGAGATTCTCCGAGCGTTGTGGGCGGAGCGCCGTGTTGGCGACGGTGACGGTCGTCGCGGTGATGCCGGAAAGGCCGGGGATGATGCTGCCGTAGTTCGGCCGGCCGATCGACTCGGAGTAACTGGCGCGGGCCTGGAGCGGCTTGTTGGCGTGCCACGTGAGGTGCAGATACTTGAACGGATCGGCCGGTAACGCGTGCTCGCGCTCGTGCGGCTGAAACGCGCCTGGTGATAGGCGTGCGAATTGAGCACGAGGCCGGCGGCGGCAGCGTTGTTTTGCTTCGCGCCGTCGCCATCGACGTAGGTTTCCTCAAGGCGCAGGCCGGCGAGCACGTCGAGTGAACCCAACTTCAAACTGCCCATGACATAGTAGGCCCAAATGATTTCCTCGATGCGCTGGTGGTTGCGGAAGGCGACATCGTAGCTGTTGGGCACGTCCTCCACGAAAGCGGCGGGGCTTTGCGCATAGAACTTGGCGAGCTGGAACGGACTGATCCATTGATCGGGGCTGCGCTCGCCGAAGTAGAGCCGCGGCGCGTATTCGGGCTCGGCGAAACGCTGCCTATTGGCCGCCGTCGTGTCGTCGGCGGTGCCGACCACGCCGTCGGGTCCGGCGTAGCTCCAGCGCTTGCTCGGATTTTGGCGGACGCGTTCCTGTTTTTGCCGCGACAGGCCGGACCCGAGGGTGAACGGGCGTTCGCCGGTGAATTCGCGGCGCACGCGGCCCTGGCCGCTCGCGACCGTGTCCACCGAGGAGCGATCTCCGACGGTGATCGAGTTGGCGAGCGGCGCGTAGGCCCCGTTGCCGAGCTTATACGCGTCGGCGCCGGCGGTCTGGACCAAACGCGCCGCAGGTGCGCGCGCCGGATCCTGTTCGAGAATATAGCCCACTCCGGAGGTGCGGAGGGTGATGGCGCTGAAATTTCTCGGCAGGTAGTCGTAGTGGTTGAACGCGCGCGAATACGCGGCGTCGTAGTCAACTGTCCAGCCCGCCCAGCGGTGTTTCGCGCCGGCGTTGAGCGTGGTGGAACCGTTATTCTTGTCCCCGATGCTCATGTTCTGCTCGGTGTTGCCATTCGTCGTTTCGACCCGGGATGAGGTGGCTGCGCCGACGATCGTGCCGGTGTTGAACCGGAGGAAGCGGTTGCGGAAAGTATCGTAATGATCGGTGAAGGTCGTCCGCACGAAGGCGGTGGTGGACTCATTCACCTTGTAGTCGAGGTTGAGCGAACTGCCCTGGCGGATCGTGAAATTCTGGTGGTCCTCGCGCTGATACTGGCTGACGAAGGTGCCACTGGCATTCGTCGTGTAGGTGTTGTAGGCGGTGCCACCAAAGCCGTTGACGTAGAGTTTGCTCAAGCTCGACGCGACGCCCAGGCGCCCGTTCAGAAAGCTGTCCGAGTAGCTGATCGAACCGCCCGGGCTGAGCTTGCGGGTGGCGTGATCGTCGGGACCGGAGGTTTTGGCGAGCGTCATCCAGTTGGAGTTTCCCGTGAGGTTCACCGTGGCGTTGAGGCGACGGCCCCGAAAACGTCGGTGGAAACCATGTTGCGCTGGGGTTCCGCATTCTTTTGCTGCTGGATCGCGTAAGCGTTCCCTTCGCGCTTCCCCGTGACGCGGAACTCCGGGATTTGCAGCACGTCGCTCTTGAGCGCGACGTCGACGGTGGTGGCTGCCACCGGCGCGACCGAAACGGTGACCGGTTTGTCTTTAAGGCCGGGGTAGCCAATCTGCACCGTCTGCGCACCGGCCGGCACGCCGATGAGACGAAAGCTACCGTCGGCAGCGGCGAGGCCCACCAAGTTGGTGCCCGCGATGGCCACGGTGGCTCGTTCGTGGACCTTTTGCGTAGATTCGTTTTTCACCGAACCAGCGATCGCGCCGGTGCCGGAGGCCTGCCCTAGACCTGTATTGGGCGAGATCGAAAAAGACACGGCGAGGGCGGCGACGGCGGCGCAACGATTGAGCGCGGAGGCGCTCGAGCGAACGTCAGAATCCCAGAGGATCGGGCTGAGCATATGGGTTAGTGGGTTTTTTGTAGACGGAGGGGGGGCGGCAACGGAGGGGCGATCGCAAGCGGAGACGGTAGCATATCTTTTTACCAGCAGTCTTCCGTCTTCTTGGCTTTTTCTAGCGGTATCCTAAGACAAAGCCCCATGACCCGAAACCCGCATGCGCTTTCGTTTGATCCAAACCGTCCCGATTTTGCGCCTTATGGGCTGACGTGCGTGCACTGGCGACCGTCGCCGATGCGGCGGCCCGACCATCACAACGAAGTCGAACTCAACTTTCTCGAGTCTGGTTCGGTGACTTATCTGCTCGGTGGCACGAAGACCGTAGTCCAAGCGGGAAAACTGAGCGTGTTCTGGGCGGCGATTCCGCACCAGATTATCGATTTTGGCACTGGAACGTCCTACTACGTGGCGACGATTCCGCTCCAGTGTTTTTTACAGTGGCGGTTGCCGGAGAAGTTGCTCCAGCCGTTGATGCAGGGCCGCCTCGTCAGTGAAGCGACGACCGAGCGGTCGAATTCTGATCGGCAGCTGTTCGGACATTGGGAAGACGACTTGGCTAAAAAATCGTCGGAGCTGGAGCGGCCGGTGCTGTTGGAGATCCAGGCGCGGCTGATTCGCATGGCGCTCAAGCTGCCCGTGTGCAAAACGGCGCGCACCAAACGGGAACGGATCGCCACGATCACTGATACTGGGTTGAACAAAGTCGAACAAATGGCGTGCTTCATCGCCCAAAACTACACGGAAAAGCTGACGGTGGCGCAGATCGGAGCGGCGGTGAAGCTGCACCCGAACTACGCGATGAACTTGTTTCAAAAAACATTCGGGACGACGCTGATCAGCTACCTTACCCAACACCGCATCTCCCACGCCCAACGGTTGCTCGCCACCAACGAGCAGACCGTGACGGAAATCGCGTTCGAGTCGGGTTTCCTATCGATCAGCCGATTCAACGAAGCCTTTCGCCGCGCCTGCGGTTGCTCGCCGCGTGAGTATCGCCGCTCGCATGAGTTGGATGTCGTGGCGGCGCCGCTCCAAGGGTGAGCATCGTCCCAAATCACAAATCAATCTTCGTCCGGATGGGTGTCCAAAATTGGCGCGAAAAAAAATCGCTGAAGGCCCATGGCGGCCCGCCGGGAGGGCCGTGGCGAAGCTCGGTTTCAGGGACGCGCAGCGCCGTAGGGCCGCGCGCGCCGTAGGGCTGCGCGCACTCCCGCGTTAAATCGCCGGCCGCACCGTTCGCGGTGGGCTCGCCTGCCACCGATCGTAGGGCTGCGCGCACTCCCGCGCTAAATCCCCGGCCGCACCCCGTACTATTTAATGGTTGCTCTGCTGGTGAGGATTTTTTTGCGCCTTCATGGCCTCTTCCTCTCTTTTGCTGCAATCGACGCTTTTGGCTCCACTCGACGGTCTGGCCGCCACGTGTGCTGATTTTCAGCACTGCCCCAGTCTATGCGATGATACGGGGTTGACCCCGGGTGCGACGCGCGGCCTTCACGACCATCCCAGCGGCCGCGGCTTCCGGCAGCGCGTCGCCCCCTGTTTCCGGAGTGTCCCGGGATCGCCCATGTTTTCACGACCCTCGAAAGTGCCCGCCGCCTGAAGCTCTGCCAGCAAGGCCGCGCCCGCGTCGCTCAGTTGCTCACCGATGATCGCTTCGCCCAACTCGACTGCCTGCGTGACTTCGATCTCGACGCCGCCGACGGCACCTGGCACCGGGCCGCCGTCCACGCTGATCCGATCGACGGCGCGAAACGCGCGATCGGCCACTTCTTCGCCTTCAACCTGCGCCCCTAGGCGCTCACCCGCCTGACGCACGCGCAGGGTAAAAAGGAACACGACGGGCACGCCCGCAAACGCCTCGCGCGGGACACGCGGCGCCAGCACGCCCCCGCCGGCCGCAAAGTCCTCACCGCCTGCGACTGCGCCAGCATCGACTACGCCCCGATGGCTAAAACAGAAACAAAGCGGCGGCGGCGACCGCATCTCCCTCCCCAAGAAAAAAAAGAATCTGACTGTCACCCGCGAGAATCCGATCGATCGCACCGATGCCAACCCCGTCGGCATCACTGCCGCCGACTCGTCGCGTCCGTCGAAGGGATCATCCTGCGGCGGATCCGCTGCACGCACCGTGCCAACGGGGATACGGGTGAGTTCCTCACCAGCGAATTTACGCTCCGCCCGGCGTGAGCGGTTTCACCAGCTTTCCAACCACTCGATTGCCGGCGGGGAAGTCGGGGTGCTTTCAGGTGCGAGGTGCACGATGAGGCGTTCGAGCTGTCCGGCAGACACGCTGACTTCGAACCCGAGCAGGCGTGTGCCCTCGTTGCGCGCGTCGGTCGCGGCCGGCGGCGGATCCGTCGGATAAATATTCAGGTTCGCCGAAGTGGGTTCGCGCACACCGAGTCGCAGCGTACGGCCTGCTGATGAAAGCGTGGCGCGCGCCGCGCCGCGCCGTTGATCGTCCCATTGGCGCGGGTCACCATCGCCCAGCGCAGGTTGTCCGGCCGATCGGGCGTGCGGAACTCGTCCTGCACGGGCACGCTACGTGACAACGAAATCTTGGTGACATTGGGCGCGGCGGCCGGGCTGCGGAAAAGCCGTCGGCTATCACTGGATCGAACCCGTCGCGCCCGAACTCGCCGCCGTTGCCGCGTTCGTGGCCGGCCAAGATTTTTATGCGAATGCGGGGGCGGGGGAAGGCGCGCGAGTCGATAGGTTGCCGCGTTCGTGGCCGGCCAAGATTTTTATGCTGGCCGCAAGCGTGCCGAAGCGACGCGTTGTGAGTGGGCCGCGGCGGCGGGCGGTTGGCGGGGGTGACTTTGCCGAGTCGCGTGCTGGCTGGAGCGTTGGGTTGATTAAAGCGAGGGCAGATCGAAGGTGACCTTGAGTCCGCGCTCGCCCGGGCCGGTGGCTTCGAGTCGTAATTCTCCGAGGGCGGACTCCGCGGTGAGGCGGGCGATGGCGAGACCGAGGCCGAGGCCCTGTTGCTCTTGCCGGCCGCGGTCGAATTGAGTGAACGGCGCGAGGTGGGCGCGTTGTTCGGCGGTCAGGCCAGGTCCGTGATCGGTGACGACGATATGATAGCGGTGGCCGCGGCGATTTCCGGAGACGTTCACTCGGTCACCTGGCCGAGAAAAGCGGAAGGCGTTCTCGATGATCTCGCTGAGTGCGGCCGTAAGATGGCTGGAGGTGCCGGCGATGGCGGCGACGCCACAGCTCACGTTGAGATCGCTGGGCCGAATGGCCGGGTGGTCCGCGGGGTTGGCCGCCGCGTAAATGATTTCATCCGCTTCACAGCGGCCAGGTGCGTACTTCGAGGGGTTGGTTTTGAGACGTTCGAGTTCGTAGAAAAGGATGAGTTTGCGGGAGAATGTGAATTGTCTTTCGGCGCCATCGCGGATGAGGGCCAAGAGTTCTCTGAGCTGGTTGGGTTTGATCGTATCGGCCTCTGCCTCGATTAACGCCAAACCGCCGAGGACGCCGTTAAGGGGCGTTAATAATTCATGCGACCAGTTGGCGCCGATTTCGGTGCGACGCTCGGCGAGAAGTTGGGCGACGCGGGCGCGGAGGGGTTGTTGGCGTTGGATGCGTGCGGCGATGGCCTCGGTGATATCGCGTTGGGTGAACGGCTTGGTGATATAATCATCGGCGCCGAGCGCCATGCCGCGGCGTTGATCATCGCGGTCGGCGCGGGCGGTGAGAAAAATGAAAGGAATCTCGCGGCACGTCTCGATTTGACGGAGGGCGGCGAGGACTTCGAAGCCGTTTTTATCGGGGAGGCCGATATCACAAAGGATTAGCTCGGGGCCGAGTTGAGCGAGATCGATCCCGGCCTGACCGTCGGCGGCGGCGGTGACGGTGTGGCCGTTAATCTCGAGGAGGTCTTGAAGGATTTCCCGAATGGAGGCGTCATCTTCGACGATGAGAATTTTCATGTCAGATGGGGGCTGGTTGGGAGTTGGCTGGTGCTGGAGGCGGGGGTGAGGGGGTCATGGTGATGGTTGGGCAGTTCGAACCAGAAACGCGCGCCGGCCCCTGGTGGGCTGCTGAAGCCGACCTGACCGCCGAGTTTTTCGATAATGCGACGGACGATGGAGAGGCCGAGCCCGTGGCCGTTGGTTCGATTTAGGGAAAGCTGGGCGAAAGGCACAAATATGTGCGGTTGGTCAGCGGGGCTGACCCCGAGGCCTTCGTCTTGGACCCAAAATCGGGTTGAGCCGCCGTCTGGGTTGGTGGCGCCGCCGAGGGTGATCACTGGCTGGGTGCCACCGTATTTCGCGGCGTTGCTGATCAGGTTGACCCAGACCTCGACGACCCAAGGGGCATGCCCGTGAGCGGGTGGCCAAGTTTTGGGGAGGCGGACGCTGGCGTTGTGTTGTTTGAGCAGATACTCGAGGCGGTCGGTGGCCTCGGCGACGACGGTGTCCGAGTTGAGCGGAACGGACGCGACGGTTTGTTGGCGGACGCCAGCGAGCAGCAGGAGCTCCTCGATGATATCGTTGAGGCGGCGGGCGGCCTTGCGGGCCTGCGCGAGGTGGTGGCGGAGCGTGGGTTCGTCGACCTCGCCGACCATCATGTCGGTCAGTTCGATGCGCCCGGTCAAGGTCGCGAGGGGATTTTTGAGATCGTGAGCGACGGTGTGGGCGAAGGCGGCGAGTTCGTCGAGGAGATCTTTTTTTTCCAAGCGACTGGCGACAGAACGGATGACCTCTTCCTCGGTGAACGGCTTGGTGATGAAGTCGTCGGCGCCGAGATCCATGGCGCGGCGGGTGGCGGCGCGTTCGGCTTTGGCGGAGATAACGATGACTGGAATGGTGCGGAGCGATGCATCTTGGCGAATGGCTTCGAGCAACTCGTAGCCGTTGAGCCCGGGCATGCGGATGTCCGTAATGATGAGCGAGGGCGCATGTTGGCGAGCGGCGGCAAGGCCGGCGAGGCCATCGTCGGCGGTGATCGTGCGGATGCCGTTGAGGGTAAGGATATCCGCCAAGGACTCACGGATGCCGGGGTCGTCTTCGACGAGTAAAACGGTGGAGTGAGTCAGATGTTTCATTGATTTCAAATGAGTGGTCGTGAGTTGTCTTACCTTGGTGCTGGTGAGTGGTTTTACCTCAGTGCTGGTGAGGGAGTAAAAGCGTAAAACAGGTGCCGGTGCCGAGGGTGGATCTAGCGGTGAGCGTGCCGGCGAGCAGGCCGGCCATGCGCTCGGCGATGTTGAGGCCGAGGCCAGTGCCGGGCGTGTTGCCGACGTTGGTGCCGCGTTCGAAAGGTTGAAAGATTCGGGCAAGATCGTCTGAAGGAATACCGATGCCGTGATCTTCGATATCGATGACGGTCTGCGTGGCCTCGGCGGCGATCCGGATAATCACCGGCCGGCCGGCCGGAGAGTAGCGGACGGCGTTGCTGAGGAGATTGGAAACGATGTGGTGAAGGAGATGGGGGTCGGAAGTGACGGCCGTCAAGTCGCCCTCTGCGTGCAGGGAGAACGGGTGGTTATCGCGATCGCTGATCCGGATCTCTTCGATGATGTTCTCCAGGTAGGTGGGCAGATTAACGGGTGAAAGACGAACGACCGTGCGCTGGGCATCCGCGCGGTTTAAGACGAGGACGTCATCAAGGATTTCCGTGAGGCGATGGAGGGAGGCCCCGATGCGAGCGAGCAGCTCGTTGCGCTTGGTGGGGGCGATGCGGTCAAAATGGTACTGGAGTAATTCCGCCGCCGCCATCGCTGCGGTCATCGGTGTGCGGAACTCGTGCGAGATCGTTGAGATGAACCGCGCCCGGGTTTCGGCAACAAGGTTGGCCTTCTCCAAGCTGGTGGCGATCTCGGCGGCGTGACGTTTTTTCAGGGTGATATCTTCATACACATGGAGGCGGCGGTGCTTTTGGGGGTCGACGTCGGGGATGGGGGTGGAAAAGTAGCGAATCGTTTGATTCTGCACGCATGCGATCTCACACTCGACCGTTTCAAGAGGGAGCGGGTCGGACCACGCCGTGTGGCCGGCCATAAATGCGGGTGCGTCAGCCAATCGTTGAGAGCAGTGAGCCAGGAGATCACGGTAGCCAGTCTCGCCGCGGCGCATGGGTGCGGAGAGCGCTTCCAACGACCAGATTTGGCAGAACCGGTTGTTGAAGTTAATGATCTCGGAGGTGGGGTGGCTGACGACGAGTAAACCCAGCGGGGTGGATTCAAGGACTGATTGGAGGAGCGATTCGCTGCTCAGCAAGGCCGCGACAGTCGACTTTTCGAGGGTGATATCCCAATGAGTGCCGCAGACTCGATGGGGTCGGTTACGCGCATCGCGGAACACGACGGCCAAGGCCTTGATCTCGTGGATCGAGCCGTTTGGCCAGATGACGCGGAATTCCAACTCGAATGAGTCCCCGCCCTTGAGTGCGCGCTCGAAAGTAGTGGTATAGCGGAGGCGATCCTCGGGATGGATGCTTTGAATCCAAGAGGTGCCGTGATTGCTGAATTGCTCAGGGGTGAGTCCGTGGAGTCGCAGCATCTGGTCATCCCACACCATCGTTGCGTTGGGTGCGTTATAATCCCAAATACCGACGCCACCGGCGCGGGTCGCCAAGTTGAGGCGATCGTTAGATTCTTTGAGCTCGATTTGGAGCCGGCGCTGCTCGGAGATGTCGTGCTTGATGGCGACGTAGTGGGTGAGGGTGCCCTGATCGTTGCGCAAAGGAGCGATATTAACGTCCTCCCAGAAGATTTCGCCATTTTTCTTCTGATTAATGAACTCGCCCCGCCAGCTTTCCCCTCGGTTGAGCTGCTGCCAAAGGGATTGGTAAGTCGTCGCGGGAGTCTGGCCCGATTTGAGCAAGCGCGGATTTCGGCCGATCACTTCAGCGGAGGTATAGCCGGTCATAACCGTAAATTCGTGGTTAACGAATTCGATTTTGCCGCCCTGATCTGTGATCATGATCGCGAGGTTCGATTGTTCGAGAGCCGCGGTGGAGCGTCGCAGCTCCGTTTCAAGTTGTTGCTGGGCGCTGAGGTCCCGCCCGGTGAGGCGCCAGCCGTTAGAATGACCGGACGAACCCAGAAGGGGTCTCCATGAAAATCCGACCAGAAATTTCGTGTCATTCTTATGGATACAAATGAAACTGGGGCTGACGCGGCCGCTCTCAGCGGGCTCGCTTTCCAAGCAGTTTCGGAATCTCGCGCGATCGTCCGGCGCGATCATGACTGCGGCCAGATCGGGCATGGCGATGATTTCAGCGGGAGTATATCCGGTGATGCGCTCAGCGGCGGCGTTCACCCAGCGGATTTTCCGGTCGGGCCCGCACCAGATTTCCCAGTCGACGCTAGAATCAAGGATGGCTCGGAAGATGTCTTCGCCGGGCTCCATGGCCAGCGTCGAGGTTTGTGCTGGCGGCGGTAGGCGCGGGTGAATTTTAAGCAGGGAGAAGAGCAGTGCTGCGAGGAACAGGCTGCTGGTGGTGCCAATGATGAGCGTGAGCCAGATTCGGCGGTCGCCACGGCCGAAGAAGCCGGTGGGGCTGAGCTGGGTGAAACGCAAGGTCCACTGGTGCCCAGCGGCGTTGAGAATTTTCTGGTTGGTCACCGCTGCGCGTGCGCCGATCGCCGGCGCTGGGAGCGGGGAGGTGTCGTGGAGCTGCGAGGACGCCGAGAGGTCGTCCCCGTCAAAAATTTCCAGGCGGATATCGGGAGTATTCGTGAGGTCGGAATCGCCCAAGACGCCGCGCAACCAAGGATCGAATGGGTAGCGATGATAAATCCAGCCCAGCAGGCGGGAGGGTGGGTTGAGGCGCAGAGGGTCGTTGAGCGAGGGACCGAAAACGGGAGCGAAAATCGTGAACTCAACCGCGGCTTTTGGGTCGGGGGTGTGGGGGAAAGTTGTTTTTTCAGCAAGGGTGGTGCGCCGTTCGTCGCGCGCCCGGAGCAGCGCGCGCCGCCAAGCGGGGATGCTCAGGAGATCGAATCCTAGCTGGGTGGAGGTGCCTGGGTTGAGGGACTCCGCATAGGTGATAGGCGCATAACTGGTGCTTTCTCCTTCGGGTCGGAGGGTGTAGTTAGGGAAACCCTCGGCGCGGAGTTCCTCGAGATGCCGGTTTAAGTCGAATGAGTTAAGGTGCCGAGCGAAGCCGACGGATTGGAGGCCGGGGATTTTCCCGAGGGCGGGTTGCGCTGCCATGAAACGCTGCCAGTCCGCGCGCGTCACGCGGCTCTCTGGCGAACTCAAAAAAGCGGCGCTGCGGTTCAGCCGGTCGGCTCCTTTTTGGAGATGATCGGCCATTTCAAGGTGAATTTCCTGACAGCGAACACTGAACTCGCGAAGGCTTGATTCACCGACGGCGTTTTTAACGACTAAAGTCGTGGCGGCGGTAGTGATGAGCAGCCAGCCGCCCAGGGCCAGTGCCACGAGGAAAGCGCGCTTGGTCTCCGCAGGCGGCGCGCGTGGCGGCGCGCTGGGCGGCCCGGCGGTATTTTCATGCGGTGGCATCGGCGTTCACGAGAATACGTTCGAGGTTAGTCAACTCGGTGGAGGCAACAAGAATTAACGCAAATCGCCTGAGCTAAGGTTGAGTGGTCGCGATTCGATTCTAGGTCGCGCGAGCGCGGCGATCGGGGAGAAGATGATCGGCGATTTCGATCCCACGAAACGTTCGGTTGCTCAAAGAGTCCGCCGAGCGTGGCGGCCTATGTAGGCGTCCGCACCGCCAGTCGAGCTCGGTCCTGAGCTCGGCGCAGGGCCGCGGTCGGGACGCACGGCCGTGATCGCGCCGAGCGTCGGACCGGTCGTTGGCCGCGCTCGGCGGGCGTGGCAGCTTACTTTGCTTTGGTCCGCTTACCCTTTGGGACGCCCGCGGCCTCATCGCCCTCGTCGGCCCGGCCGAGGCCGGTGTGCGGAGCATTTTTTTTGGGCAGCCATTTTGCTAGATCGGCCTTGGTCGTGGCGAAGGCGGGGTTCTTGGCAAGATTGGTCCATTCGTAGGGGTCGGCGGTTTCGTCGTAAAGTTCTTCGCCCCCATCGGCGTAGCGAATGTAACGCCATTGTTCCGTGCGTACGGTGTGATTCTGAAATCCGTGCGTGGTGATGGCGGGTTGGCTCCAGGGCGCCTGGGGATCGCGGAGCAGGGATAGGATACTGCTCCCTTCCACATGGGCCGGAACGGGGATTCCGGCGAGCTCGCAGAGCGTGGGGTAGATGCTCATGAAATCGACGGTGCGGGTGGAGACGCCGCCGGGCTTAGTGACGCCGGGTGCCACCACGATGAAGGGGGCCCGCGTCGGTTCTTCCCAAAGCGCAAATTTGCGCCAGTGGCTTTTCTCACCGAGTGACCAGCCGTGGTCCCCCCAGAAAACTACGATCGTGTTGTCGCGTTGCGGGCTCTTTGCGAGGGCATCGAGCAAGCGGCCGACGTTCATGTCGGTGTACGCGATGGCGGCGAGGTAAGATTGGATCGCATTTCGCCAATTGCCATCGCGCAGAAATTGCGCGTGGTCGCCGTTGGGCTTGGCCATTTTTATTCCGCCCGCCGGTACGTCGGCCAGATCATCTGCGCGGTGTGGCGGCAGTTGAATGCTTTCGAGGGGAAACGGGGCGTAGTATTTGCGCGGCACGGCAAACGGCAGATGCGGTTTGTGCAGCCCGCAAGCGACGAAAAAGGGCGCACGGCGATCCTCCTGCAGCCGCTCGATACAATAATTTACCGTGTGCCAGTCCATCAAATCCTCGTCCTTGAGATCGTGACGCAGGGGCTTGTGAAAACCTTCGTCTTTATCGACCCCCTCACCTTTGGCGGAGAGTGCGCTCGAGTCCATGTACTCGTGCCATTCGCTCGGAAAATATTGATCACCGTGGTAGATTTTACCCGCGCCCGCGACGCGGTAACCGGCCCGTTTAAACGGCATGGTCAGGCCTTCGCCCTCGCGTAGGTAATTCTTCCATTTATCGCCGTTATAGTAAAGTCCGGTACTCCACGGCCGCCTTCCGCCCATGAGCGCGCCCCTCGCCGGTTCGCATGCGGGTACAGCGCAGTAGGCATGGCGAAAGGTGACGCCCATCCCGGCCAGCCGGTCGATGTGGGGGGGTTGCGTTTGTGGGTTGCGTCCGAGATGGCCGACCCAGTGGTTGAGATCGTCGACGGCGATGAACAGGATGTTCGGCGGATTGGACGGGGCGGCGTGAGTGGCGAGGCTCGCGAGGCTGCTCGCGATGAAAACCAGCGGCCGGAAGAGGCGAGGGCAGGGGCAGGACAACATGGGGAAATCCAAGGGGTTCGGCGCCCCAAGGCAAGGTCGTGAGGTGTCAGCAGTGGCGGTAGACTCGCGCCCGCGCACCTTGCCGGGGCGGCGGCGGTTGCGGTCAGCTTGGCGTTGGCGGTGCGGCGGGATGGGCGGGGGTGGCTCCGCGCTGGCTCGCGACCCATTCGCCGAGGCGGCAGGCGTGGGCCAGGCTGGCCGGGGCGGAGGCCCCTTGGAGAAGGTGGGCGACCAGCGCGGCCAGAAAGGCATCGCCAGCGCCCACCGTATCCATCACTTGGATGCTCAGGCTTTTTTCCCAATGCCACTCCCCGGCGCGCAGCAGGCCCGCGCCGGCGGCTCCGGCGGTGATGACGATCGTGTTGGCACCCGTTTCGGCGGCCAGAGTTCGGGCGTGGGCTTCACCTTGGGCCGCTTGGGCGCGCTCGCCGATGAGCCGCGCCGCTTCCTCGTGGTTGAGCTTCAAAAGCGTCGCTTGGCCGGCGAGTTCGCGGACGAGAGCGAGGTCGTCGTAGGGGGCGCGGAGATTCACATCAAAGACGCGCCAAGCGGACGAGGGCAGCGCGGCCAGAAGGCGCGTGAGGGCCGTGCGGTTATGGCGGGACCGTTGGGCCAGCGAGCCGTAAATGATGGCGCCGGCGGCGGCGGCATGGGCGAGGGTCGGCTCACTTACGTCAATGGCATCCCAAGCGACACCGGGCATAATTTCATAATGCGCGTCGCCGTTTGCCCCGAGGGTGGCGCGGACGAAGCCGGTGGGGAGGGCGCGCGGGCGGGTGATGGCGTCGACGGGTAGCCCCCAAACCTCCAGCCGGCGCTTCAATTCATCACCTAAAACGTCCTGCCCGACGGCAGAAACGATGTGCGTGGGTACGCCGAGTTGGTGCAAATGGTAGCCGACGTTAAAGGGCGCCCCGCCGGGAAATATTCCGTCGGGTAAGAAATCCCAGAGGATTTCTCCGAAGCAGATTACGGAAGGAAGCGGCATGGGAAGGCGCGGTAGGTTAATGGTGGATACTCAGTGAAGGCCGGCGACCGAGCGCAGGCAAGCGGTTCGGGCAGTAGGAAATAAAGGCCTGGGTATCGGTTAAGCCCGCGAGGCGGGGGCTCTGAGGAGGCACGTCGCGGGTTCGTCGAAATTTCACGGATTATGTTAAAATAACCGGCACCGCCTTGGCGCTTCGTCCTTTTGGGGATACTTGATTACGAGTGTGCGCTGAAGGTGTGCAGCGGAGGTTCGGCCGATGTTGGGCGGGAGGGTGGCGCGCTCGACTTGATCGCCGGAGGCAGCGGTGATGAGCGGTGACTGCGGCGATGATGTGAGGCGCAGGAACGCCGCGGCCGGCTTGCGGTCCGCCGCGCGCTTAAAAGCAGGGAGCGTCAGCGTGGCGGCGGGCGGGGCGGTTAACGCCGTGCAAAAAGGATGCAGATGGGAGCCGGCACGTTGATCACGCCCTTGGTTTGATAGGTCAGCTCGCCCGTGGTCGGGTCCACGTGGTGCACGGACACGGTGTTCGAGTCGGCCCCAGCCGCGAGGAGCCACTCACCGCCGGGCGCGAGATTGATGTTGCGAGGAAAGGCTCCGCGCACGGGCTGCACTTGGGCGACCGTCAGGGCCGCCGTGGTGGGTTCGGCGCGATAGAGGGTGACGGAATCATGGCCGCGGTTGGACGAGTAAACGAAACGGCCGCTGGGATGCATGAGGATTTCCGCGGCGGAGTTAAAGGCTTCCTTCGCTTTGGCGGCGTCGCTGAGGGCGGGGACGGTGGCGAGTTGGCGAGCCGTCCCGGCGGTGGCGTCCCATGCAAAGGTGGTGACGGAAGAGGCGATCTCGTTGAGCAGGAAGATAAATTTTCCATCCGGCGAAAATTTCAGATGCCGCGGGCCGCCGCCTGGGACGGAGGCGGCAAAGCCGTGGCGCTCGATGGACGGGATCGCGGTGTTGATGCGGTAGATGACGATGCCATCGAGCCCCAAATCGGGGACCAGCGCGAATGTGCCGTCGGGAGAAAATCCGCAATAGTGAGCGTGCGAGGCATCCTGGCGATCTTTGACGACGCGAGAGCCGCCTGGGTGTTTGGTCACTTTGGCCGTCCCGACGCGGCCGGCGGCGTCGAGCGGAAACAGGGCGGTGGAGCCGTTACCGTATTGCGCGGTGAGGAGAAATTTTCCGGAGGGGTGGACGGCGACGTGAGCCGCGCCGCCGTCGCCGGTGGGGGCTTGGTTGAGCGCCTCGAGGACGCCGCCGGGTTTGACGGTATAGGCGGCGACCCCGGGCCCGCCGGAAAAGTTGGCGGTGGCGTAAAGTTTTTCCCCGTCTGGGTGGAGCGCCAGAAAGCCTGGAGAACCGATTTCAGCGGCCAGTTCGGCGGCGGTCAATTTACCGTTTGCCGTGTTGAATGTGGCGCGATAAATGCCCTTGGCTCCGGGGCCGCCGGTGCCGAAAAATACGGGTAGGATTTCCGCACGAGCAGAGCCAAGTAAGCCGAGGAAGGAAAGCGACCAGGTGGCCGCGCGAAGGAGGGGCAGAGAATTCATACGGTGAACAGGTAGCACCGTGGTCAGGGCCGAGCCAAGCCGATTTCGGCGAGAGATCGATGGCGGCGCGCGATCGCCGGCGGTCACTCGGCCCTGGTCGCGGTTGTTCGGTGCTCAGCGGCGCAATCCGGGTCTGGCCGTACGGTGAGGCGGGGTCCTGATATCTTTCCGCTCTCGCTGGCTTGGGCCGATGTCGCGCGGGCGCGCCACTTGCCGGTCAAATTGCGGCGATGGCTTCTGGCCGAGTCGACTGGCTCGAGAGCACGCGCTCAGCTTACCCGGGCGCCGCCCGACCATCGGAGAATGGGCGACCAGGCTCTTTTTGGGGATTTAGCCAAGCAGGGGGCGTGGGTATTTTATCGAGTATTTTATCCATTCTTTAACTCTTTTCTTTGGTGCTATTTTTTAGGTCTACGGAGTCTTGCTGGCGGGATCATCAAGGGCCTCGCCCTGAAGGTTCGGCTGCGAAAGTGATCGCCTTCCTTGCTGGTGGTACGAAAAGGTGGTGGCGGTCCGCGAGCGCGCTTGCCGCCGTTTCTGCGGCTTGGGCCAGTTCCGGTAAGTGAGCAGAGGAATCGGCCAGCCCGCTAACTTAAATCATTTCTCCTGGTCTTCGAAAAACTCCGCCGATGAAAAACTTCCGCATCCTTTTCATGATCGTTGCCGCCGGGTGGTCCTTGGCCGCTGGGCCGATCGCCGCGGCGGTTCCAGTGAAGCCCAACGTCGTGCTGATTTTTATCGATGACATGGGCTATGGCGATATCGGGCCGTTTGGCTCCACGTTGAATCGCACGCCCCACCTCGACCGGATGGCGCGGGAGGGGTTGAAGCTAACGAGCTTTTACGCTGCGCCGGTTTGCTCGGTGTCACGTGCCCAAGTCAACACCGGTTGCTACGGCGCCCGTGTTTCGATTCCCGGGGTCTTCCCGCCGGGCAGCAAAAATGGCATCAACGACTCTGAAAAGACCGTCGCGGAGTTGTTGAAAACGCAGGGTTACGCGACGATGTGTATTGGTAAATGGCATCTTGGTGACCAACCGGCGTTTCTGCCCACCCGCCATGGTTACGATCGTTACTTTGGCCTGCCTTACTCGAATGACATGATGCGCCCTTCCGTGCAAACGGGGTCGTCGGTCGTTCCGCTGATGCGTGGTGAACAGGTGATCGAGTTGCTGGCAGGCGATGACCAGGATCGTCTGACGGAGCGCTACACCGATGAGGCTCTAAAATTTATCCAAGAAAATCGGGCGCGTCCTTTTTTTCTCTACCTGCCGCACACCGCGGTGCACGTCCCGATTCATCCGGGCAAGAAATTTCAGGGACGTTCGCCCCATGGTCGGTACAGCGATTGGGTCGAGGAAGTGGATGAGAGTGTCGGCCGGGTCCTCGCCGCCTTGCGCGAGTGGCAACTCGACACGAATACGCTGGTCATTTTTACCAGCGATAACGGCCCGTGGTTGCCAAAGGGCGAAGACGCCGGCACCGCGGGGCCCTTACGTGGCGGCAAAGGCTCAACCTGGGAAGGCGGGGTCCGGGTGCCGACCCTCGCGTGGTGGCCCGGACGGATCGCCGCGGCAAGCGTGAGTGACACGGTGGCGGGGACGATCGATTTTTTACCGACGTTTGTGACCCTCGCTGGGGGAGTGGTGCCGGCTGATCGAAAAATTGACGGTCGCGATATTTCGCCGCTCTTGCTCGGTAAAACGAACGTCGCTGCTCGCGAGGCCCATTACTACTACCGAGCTTACAACTTGGAAGCAGTGCGGGTTGGGCCTTGGAAACTGGCGCTCAGCCCGCAGGCCGAGGCGACCCGCGGGAGCCAAGGATCACTCAAAGCGACGGCGCCGGGCCTTCGGCTCTATCATCTCGACAACGAAATCGGCGAACGCACGGACGTGGCGGCGCAGCACCCGGACGTGGTTCAAAGGTTGCAGGCTTTGGCCCGACAGATGGCGGCTGATATTGGCGATGGCACTCCTGGACCGGGCGTGCGGCCAGCGGGTCTGGTGGAAAATCCCCAGCTCCTTTACGCTGCGACCACGGCCCCGAAAGCGAAGAAGGCGAAGAAACTCTGACCCATCAAACTACGGGAGAAAAAAGGCCGCCGCGCGTTCGCGGGCGCATCGCGGCCGATGGACGAATTGCCTTTACGCGAGTGACCAAGGTGAGCGCATGGCGCGGGTCCGGAGGCGGTTCGCCACGTCGTCGTCAATGAACGCCTCTTTGACCGGATCCCATTTCAATTTGCGTCCGAGCACCATCCCGATTTGCCCGAGGTTGCACACGGTCGTCGTGCGATGACCGAGTCCCACGTCCGCAATGGGCCGCTGGCGGGAGCGCACGCACTCAAAAAAATTATCGTGGTGATTATTGCTGAGCGGGAGTGAGATTTTTTTATCAGGTGCCTGCATCTCGCGGAGGAGATTGTTGTCGGAGGCGCTCATTTTATCGCGTGAAATATCGAGCCAGCCGCGCTCGCCGACGAAGCGAACCGTGCCGCCGCCCTCGAAGCGGGTGCGGCAGTTCATCGGTACGCCATTGGCGTAACGGACGGTGAAGTTGACGTTGGTGCAGTTGGTGAAAAGCCCGCTGCTGGGGAATTCGCCATGGCCTTCGACCTCGACGGGACCGCTATCGTCCATGCCGAGGGCCCACTGCCCGATATCAAGGTAATGGGCGCCCCAGTTGGTAACTTGGCCGTAGGCGGATTCAGAGATGAAACGAAAGTTGTAGTGGCAACCTTTCGAGTTGTAGGGACGCCACGGAGCGGGCCCGAGCCACATATCCCAGTTGAGATTGGCGGGTACGGCCTCGGGCGTCCAGGTGGCGCCGCAAAAGCGATTATTGGGGGGGATGAAGCAGTCGATGCGGTCGAGTTTGCCGAGGCCTTGATTGCGTACGAACTCAGCGACGTCGTGAAACCGCTTCATGGAGCGGTGCTGGGTGCCGTGTTGGGCGACGCGGTTATATTTTCGGGCGGTATCAACGAGCGCGCGCCCCTCGGCGATGGTGAGGGTGAGGGGTTTCTCGCAGTAGACATCCTTGCCGTGGCGCAGCGCATCGATGGCGATCAGGGCATGCCAATGGTCGGGGGTGCACACGAAGATAGCATCGATCTCCGTGCGTTGGTTGAGCTCGCGAAAATCGCTGTAGGTTTGGCAGTCCTTATTCCCGTAGGCCTGGTTGACCCGGGCGGCACCGGCGGCGAGGCGGACGCTATCAACATCACATACGGCGACGACGCGGACGGACTCCGGTGAGCCGAGGAGGGGCGGAAAGTGGCTGTCGGCGATGTTACCGCAGCCGACAATCCCGACGGTGATTTTCTTGCTGGGGGCATTTTGGCTACGGAGGCCGGAAGGCAGGATGAAGGGGACGGTGATGGCGGCGCTCGCGACTGCCGATTTTTGGATAAATTGGCGGCGGGTGAAAGGGAGAGGAGTGTTCATGGCGCGTCAGGCTTTGAAGGTGGTGAGGCGGGCGAGGGCGCGGGTAGCGGCCTCACGGACGATGGCGGGTTCGCCGGAGGAGTTTTTGAGGGCGATCAGAAGGGGTTCGGCGCTGCGATCACCCCGGATCGCGATGCTGCCGATGAGGCCAGCTTTGGCTGAGCCGGTGAGAGCGCTGAGGGCATCGCGGAAGGCGGCGTCGGCCGCGGGACCGGCGATGGGTTCGAGGGCGTAGCGGGCGGCCTCAGCGGAAGCGGGGGCGCGGAGCAAGGGAGCGAGCGCGGGCACGCATTGGGCCGAGCCGATCATGGCGAGCATCTGGCAAAGGAAGGCGAGGCCGGCGTCGGTCCGGCCGGAAGTAGCGAGAGCGGTGAGGATTTTTTCCTCGAGGCGGGTACGCCCCTCGGGCGGCGTGGCGATGACCTGTTCACGGACGGTCCAAGCGTAGCTGCGGTCGTGGCCGTATTCGAGGCGGGCGCATTGCTCCCAAGGGTCCGGGGAAGGTCCCGCGTTTGAGTAGCGATCGGCCGGGTTGCCGGAGACCATTTTTTTGGGCTTGGTCGCGGGGACGGCGGAAGAATTTTCAGCGTTCATAAAAAGCGTGAGGGACGGAAAAAGGGGAGGGCGCGCGGGAACGTAGGTGCGTACCCGCAAAGAGCAATCCGGTTAATCGATTAAACGATCGGCGCGTGATTTGAAACGGAGCCAGCGCCCCGGCGGCAAGTGAGCGAAATCCACTGCGGGAGAAGTTTTTTAAACGAGGGCAGGAAAATTATTTTAAGTAGGGCGGTGCGGGCAAGGGGAGTCTGCGGATGCGGCGTCAGAGGGGGCGTCGCACGAAAAAAGGGCGGTGTGGGCGGGTTGGGGGGACTGGGGAATTGGGGAGGAAAACGTTTCTGGGCCGAGTGAATCGGGGTTGCGCCGTCGCGAGCGCTGGCGTCGAGGTGACGAAAATTGAATCAAGCTCGCTACGTGTGGTGGGGTCGGCACTACTGATTATTTTATGCGCGTGCGCAAACTTACGCTCCGGCATTTTCGTAACGTGGGCTTTGCCGCGTTGGAATTTTCCGGTCGGCAGCAGTTTTTGGTAGGGGCCAACGGCCAAGGAAAAACGAACTTATTGGAGGCGTTGGGTTTTTTGACGGCGTTGCGTTCGTTTCGAACGACGGACACGGCTGTGCTGGTGGGCCTAGGGCAGCCGGTGGCGGCCTTGGCATTTGTGGTTGAGCATGAGCGGCAAGGTGAGACCGCGGTGACGATAAAGATCAGGCGGGAAGGGAAGGAGCTGTGGTGCGATCAGGAGCGGGTGACGAAGCTGAGCGATTACTTGGGCAAGTTTCCGACGGTGGTTTTTTCGGCGCAGGACATTCAGTTGGTTCGCGGGGCTCCGGCGATTCGTCGGCGCTGGCTCGATTTAACGATGGCGGCGATGGACGCCGGTTATTTGCGGGTGCTGCAGACGGCAACGCGGGCGTTGGCGGAGCGCAATGCGCTGCTTAAATTGGGCCGGGGCTCACCGGCGGAGTTGGCGGCCTTTGAGGCGGCCTTGGCGCCGGCGGCGGCGGAGTTGATTGCCCGCCGAGCAGATGGGTTGAAGGCGCTGGGGCAGAGCCTAATGACGACCTACGCGCGGCTCTCGGGTAACGATGAGCCGGCGAGTTTGGTGTATGAGCCGAATTTTCCGGAGCCCAATGCGGAGGCCCTCCTGGCGAAAATGGAGGCGAGTCGTGCGCGCGATCAGCAGTTGCGGAGTACCCAGACCGGGCCCCACCGGGATGATTTTCGTTTTAACGTGAAGGGATCCTCGGCGAAGGATTTTGCGTCGGAGGGCCAGCAACGCTCGGTGGTGTTGGCCCTCCGACTGGCGCAGGCGGCTTGGTTTCGAGAGAGAAGCGGCATATGCCCGGTGTTATTGGCCGATGATGTGCTTGGGGAGCTCGATCCAGCGCGGCGGACGCGCTTTTGGGGTGCGCTGGACCCGGAGTCGCAGATTATTGCCACGGGCACTCATTTTGACGGTTCGGAAA
Organism: Opitutus sp. GAS368; assembly: GCA_945903465.1. Taxonomy (GTDB): domain Bacteria; phylum Verrucomicrobiota; class Verrucomicrobiia; order Opitutales; family Opitutaceae; genus ER46. The sequence continues at coordinate 13,905 of CAMDOF010000016.1, read as the reverse complement.
TGGTGGGTGGTGGGCTGGTGGGGAGGGACCGTTGGCAGGTTTTTCAGGTGAGTGACGGTGGGTTCACGGAAGGGCTAACGGTATGATGGCGTTACAGGGGTGGGACTGGCTTTGGGTAATTCTGGCCGCGTTGATTGTAGGGATTTCGAAAGCGGGGATCGGGGGACTCGGGATGCTTGCGGTGGTGATTTTTGCGCAGCTGATGCCGGCGAAAGAGGCCACGGGGATGGTCTTGCCGCTGTTGTGCTGTGGCGACTTTTTGGCGGCGGCGGCTTACCGGCAACACGCGAAATGGCAGCATATTCGCCGCCTTTTCCCTTGGACGGCGGCGGGGGTGGTACTGGGTTACTTTGCGTTGGACTTAATCAACGAGCGGCAAGCCCGTTGGTTGATCGGCTCGATTGTGCTTTCCTTGGCGGGTCTTCATCTCCGGCGGCGGTGGTCGGTGGGCGGGGAGCCGATGCACGGGGCCTGGTTTGCGCCGACGGTGGGAGTCCTGGCGGGTTTTACAACGCTGGTGGCGAACGCGGCCGGTCCCCTCATGGCGGTCTACCTGTTGGCGATGCGCATGCCAAAAATGGATTTTGTGGGGACGGCCGCGGTGTTTTTCCTGCTGCTGAATTTATTTAAAGTCCCGTTTATGATGCATCTGGGTCTGATCAACGCGGCGAGTTTCTCGCTGAACCTGCTGCTTTTCCCGCTCGTTTTTGTCGGTGCGTGGTTTGGTCGGAAATGGGTGATGAAAATTGATCAGCGAGGATTTGAGAACATCGCACTGGCGCTCAGTATTATCGCGGGTATCAAACTTTTGTTTTAATACGATCATGGCACGAATGAATGCGCGGCAGATGTGGGCGGCGAAGTTGGCGGGGAAGCCGATCCCGGCGGCGGTGGCGGTGCCGGGTAACGCGGCCGCGACGGGGGCGGCCTCCTTGGGCGTGAGACCGCGCACGCCGTTCGTGGGAGTGGTTTTGGGGATTGATCCCTCTCTGCGTGGCACCGGTCTGGCGTTGATCGAGTTTGTGGCTGGTCGCTCGCCGGTGTTGTTGCGTTGTCAGACGGTCAAGGTGGCTCCGAAGTATTCGCTGGCGTTCGCTCTGGGGGAGATTCATCGCGCGGTGACGGCGTTTATGGTGGGTACGGGCGTGCGCCACGTGGCCTTGGAGCAGACGATTTACGTGCAGAATATCCGGACGGCGCAGATTTTGGGGGCGGCGCGGGGCGCGGCGATCGCGGCGGCCGCGTTGCATGGGTGTCCGGTTTTTGAATACGCCCCTCTGCGGGTGAAACAGGCGGTGGTGGGCGCGGGTCGCGCGAGCAAAGAGCAAATGGCGCGGACGGTGATGGCCCTGCTGGGCCACGGTCGGACGTTGGCGCTGGATGAGGCCGACGCGGCGGGCGTGGCACTTTGTCACGCGTTTACCTGGCGGGAGTGAGTCGCGAGCCTCAGGCGCAGCTGGACGCTCGCGGTCAGGCCAAGCGGTGAGTTCGCCCGGTTGGGGCGCTCGTTCGCGGCCGCGGCGGGTGAAGGCGGGTGCAGCGGTTCGGGTGGCGTCGACCTGCGTCGTTTGGAAACGCTCGGTGCAGGCCGACCTCCGCCGGGGCCTTGCGGGTCGTGACTGCCGTCCGCCGGATTCGTTGGGGCAACCGCCCGTTCGGGGTTGTTGCAATCGGCGGGAAAGTCGCCTGGGCCCGGGCCGCGGCGGCAGTTGCCGGGCCCTCGCCGGCCGGCTCGGTTCAGTTGAGGATATCTTTTAGGGCCTTGCCGAGTTCGGGCACGCGGTAGGGCTTGGCGAGGAAACCGCGAAAGCCCTTTTCCAAGAATCGTTGCCGCGTATCGGCATTATCATAACCGGTGGCAACGATCGCGCGGACATCGGGATCCATTTTTTGGAGTTCGCCAAAACATTCCTCTCCGCCCATGCCGCCGATGACCGTGAGGTCCATAATCACGGCGTCGTAGGGTTTAGTGAGCGCGATCGCGTGTCGGTAGAGTTCGATCGCCTGCTCACCGTTGGGTGCGAGGTCGTAGGTGTATCCGAGTGTCTGGAGCATGCGGGCGGTGAGCATGGAGATTTTCGGATCATCGTCCATGAGCAGGATGCGGCCGGTGAGAAAGCGACTGATGGCAGGTCGAGCGGGGGCGGGGGCCACGGCCGGCCGTGAGCTCGGGAGAAATACGGTGAAAGCGGTGCCGACGCCGACTTGGGTATCGAGGCCGATTTGGCCAGCGTGGGTTCTCACAATGGAGAGGGCGGTGGCGAGCCCGAGGCCGGTGCGGTGTTTTTTTGTCGAGAAGAACGGGTCGAAAATTTTACCGACATGCGCAGGATCGATCCCGCTGCCGTTGTCGCGAACCTCGAACTCAACGTAGTCGCCGGCGGTGAGGGCGGGCACTTGATTCAGCCCGAGTGTGATATTAGCGGCGCGGAGCTGCAACCGGGGCCGGTGGGGCGTTGGCGGCATGGCTTGGAGCGCGTTCAAGATGAGATTTTGAAACACGTGCAGAATTTGCGCCCGGTCAACGGAGACGGGGGCGACATCCTCGGCGACTTCGAGCGCAATTTCGGCGGACGAGCCGGCCGCGGCAATCGTGATGGCGTCGGCAAGGAGAGCTCGTGAAGCGCAGACCGAGGCGCGATGGGTTCCCCCCGAGGCGAAGGTGAGTAATTGCTGGGCCAGGTCTTTTGCGTTGAGGCAGGCCTTTTCGGCATTGGCGAGGGCCGAGTCATCCTGCTGGTCCTTGGCGAGGGCGATGGCGCCGAGAATCGGAGTGAGGAGATTATTAAAATCGTGAGCGATGCGGCCAGCGAGGATGCTGAGGGCTTCAAAACGGTTGGCGCTCAGGAGCTCCTCGGGCGTCAAGGTCATCTCGGTCGGGTCGCGAAAAACGATGATCACGCCGTGGGGGCGGCGATCTTCGGCGAAGGCGGCTTGCGCGGTCCAGGCGATGGGGAGGAGCGCGGTGCCCTCGGCGACGGGAATGAGGGCGTCGTCGGTGATGAGCGGTAAGCGGGTTTCGGCGGCGAGCGCCCGGGTCACCGGCGAGACCGGTGGTTGGAAGGTTTGGCGGTTAACGAGACGAAAGACTTCGTCGACGGCTTGGCCCTCGAGCGCGGTCGTGCCGAGTTGCAGAAGCCGGCGCGCGGTGGCGTTGCCGAAGATAATGGTGTGGTCCGGTGCGGTGATGAGGACCGCTTCGGCGAGGGTGTCGAAGGCGGCTTGCGTTAGCGCCGTGGGCAGGTGGGGCTCGCTGGGGGCAGTTGGGGCAGTCGGGAGAGGCGCGGCGCACGCAAAGCCGACGACGCGTTGGAGTTCGCGCTTGCGGTTGAAGGTCCGATGGGCGCCGAAAACCACGGGAATGGTGCGACCGTCGTTGGCGTGGAAGTAGCCCGTCTCGCTGAACGAGCTCTGGCCGGGGGCGCGCTGGCTGAGCCAAGCGGTGACGCCAGCCGTTTCGGCCGCCAAGGGAAGAGTGGCGGCGAAGGCGTCGAGAGTGGGCGCGAAGTCACTTTCGGAAAATCCAAACAACTTTATCCAAGCGGATGAAAACCAAAAAATTCCGTTCGTGAAATCGAGTTCGAAGGCGGCGAGTGGGCCGGCGTGGCTAAGCTCGTGCAGGCGGGTGTCGTTGACGACGAGGGCTTCTTCGAGTTCCTTGCGCTCGGAGATTTCGAGGTGCACCCCGATGACGCGGTCGAGTTCACCGGCCGCGTCTAATGATTGGACGCCGAAGGATTGGACCCAGACCCAGTGGCCCTCTTGGTGCTTCATCCTGAACTCGACGTTAAACGGCCGAGTGCGGTGGGTGCCGAGGCCGCCGCTCTCGATATCGGCGAGGCGTTTCCGGCTCAGCTGGTCGGGTGCGGCGCTGGAGTCGTCGGGGTGGATCAAGTCGTGCCACGCCTCTAACGTATCGGGTAAATCGCTCGGCTCATAGCCGAGCATTTTTTTCCAAGTCGCCGAAAATTGCCCGCGGCCCTCGCGAAAATTTAGGTCAAAAAAACCGCCGTCACTTTCCGCGATGAGCAGGCGCAGCCCGCTGGCCTCGTCGCCGGCCGAAGGCGGTCTCGCTGGGACCGTTAGCGATACTGGCAGTCCGGGCGCGGGTACCGCGGGTGGTGCCGCGGGTGGGGACGCGGGTGGTTGCACGACAGCCATATATCCCAGGGTCGGCCCGGGGATTTTTTCGAGACTGACGGTGTGCGTGGTGCTGTTGGCCGTGCTGGCGGCGCCGTGGTCAGACTTGAGCGTGGCGGAGCCGTCGAGGGCGGTGGCGAGCAGCACTTCCCACTGCGCCTCCTCAAAATCGGGGTCGCTCGAGACAATCTCAAAGGCGAAGAGCTTGACGAAGGCGCGACCGCAGAAATCGTCGGCGAGCTCCGGCCACCCGTGGCGGGCGCCGGTGTTGGCGTGGGTGATGCGCCCGGTCGCGTTGATTAGAAACACGGCCACCCCGGCGGGGTTTTCCGGGCGGGCGGGGGAGCGGCGACTGGTGGTGGGCTCGCGCAAATTAAGGGTGATTGAGCCATTCGCCCGTGCGCTTGGCGAGGAAATCGATGAATGCGGGGTGATCGTTAAGGCAAGGAATATGGGTGAATGATTTGCCACCGGCTTCGACGAATTCTTCGGCACCGCGGACGCGAATCTCCTCGAGCGTCTCGAGGCAGTCGGTGACAAAAGCTGGGGTGATCACAAGGATCCGGGTGCGGCCCTCGGCGGCGAGTCTTTTGTATTCAAAGTCCGTATACGGAGTGAGCCACGGCTCGCCCGCGATGCGCGATTGAAAGGCGAGAGACCAGCGGGCGGGGTCGAGGCCCGCGCGTTGGGCAAAGAGCCGAGTGGTGCGCGTAACCTGGGCCTGGTAGCAGGTGGCGTGGGCGGGCGAGCAGTTGTCGCAACAATTGGGAACGACGAGGCAGTGGGCCTTAGAGGAGTCGCCCTTGGTCAGGTGGCGCTTGGGGATGCTATGATAACTGAATAGCAGGTGATCGTGGGGCTGGTCGAGAAACGGGCGGGCGCTGGTCACCAACGCGTCGATGTAATCGGGGTCCGCGTAAAAGGGCGGGGCGCAGACCACTTTCAGCGTGGGGGTGAGGCGAGCGGCCTCGCGGTGGACCTTGGCCACGACCGTTTCCCAGCTCGACATCGCGTAATGGGGGTACTGGGGGAAAAGCAGTAATTCCTCGACGCCACTGGCGGCAAGGCGGCGCAGGGCATCGGGGATCGCCGGCCGCCCATAGTTCATGGCAAGTTCGACCGGTGCGGTCAGGCGTTTTTGTAACGCGGCCTGAGTGAGTTGGCTAGTGACGACCAGAGGTGAGCCCGCGGCGGTCCAGATCGTGGAGTAGGCGTGGGAGGAGTTTTTCGCGCGGAAGGGAATGATGATGCCGTTGACGAGGAGGCGGCGCAGGAGCTTGGATCCGGGTCGATCGATGACGCGTTCGTCGCCGAGGAATTCGCGGAGGTAGCGTTTGACATCGGGTACGGCTGGGGAGTCAGGCGAGCCGAGGTTGAGCAGGAGGATCGCGCGTTTGGGCATGAGGGCGAATGGTGCGCAAAAACCGAGTTTATTCAACGGTCGTGCGCAGGAATCTGCGATGAGGGTGCGCCGGCCCGGGCAATCGCCGAGGGCGATTTCAAGGAGCGCGCGCGCGGGAGGCGCGCGCGTAGATGGGCGTGAAGGCGGGCGGGGAGGGGCGCGTGGAGGCGCGCGCGTAAATGGGCGTGGGAGGAGCGGCGCCAACGCGCGGTCGGGCGGGTTTGCGGGGTTGCACGGTTCTGCGGCCGGACGCGCGGTGGGGGTGGATGGGGGATTCTATTGTGCGGGGTGGCGGCGCTCAGGACGAGGGCGGCGAGGGCGGGACGCTGCGCGGGACGAGGGCGGCGGCGTGGCGGGCCGCATCGGGCGGCGTTGGGCGGGACGAGGACGGCGAGGGCGGGACGAGGACGGCGAGGGCGGGACGAGGGCGGCGGCGCTGGGCGGGACGAGGACGGCGGCGCGGCTGAAAATGTGATGTCGACGCTTTTTTGACGTTGCGACAGCGGGCCGAGCCTTCACCCGTAGCAGGCTTTCTTTTCTAAATCTATTTTCTATGAGTTTGTTCACTAAGCCGGTCCTTCTCGTTATCCGTGATGGTTGGGGCAAGAATCCCGATGCAGCGTTGAACGCGACCAACGCGGTCTTTTTGGCAAAAAAGGCGTGCGACGATGCGTTGCATCGGAGGTACCCGCATGCGCTGGTCTCGGCGAGTGGAAGGGATGTGGGCCTGCCGGATGGGCAGATGGGCAACTCGGAGGTGGGGCATGAAAATATTGGGGCGGGCCGAGTGGTTGACCAGGAATTGGTGCGGCTGAACAAGCTATTCTCGGAAAAAAAACTCGCGCAGAATCCGGTCTGGCGTGCGGCGGTTGCGCGCGTGCAGGCCTCGCCGACGGCGAAGCTGCATTTGATGGGCATCTGCTCGGACGGCGGGGTCCACGGCATGCTGGAGCACCTTTACGGAATTTTGCGTCAAGCGAAGGCGGACGGCCTGACGGCGCGACAGGTGTTTATTCATGCCTTTACGGATGGCCGCGACACGCCGCCCTCAGGCGGGCTCGCCTATGTGCAGCAAGTTGAGGCGCAGTGCCGAGCGATCGGGGTTGGCACGATCGCGACGGTGTGTGGGCGGTTCTGGGCGATGGATCGGGATAATCGGTGGGAGCGTGTACAAAAGGCCTATGACCTGCTCAGTGGCCGGGCGGCGGTGGCGACGGCAACCAGCGCGACGGCGGCGGTGGAAAATTATTACGCGAATCCTCTGAGTGAGACGCAGAAGGGAGACGAGTTTGTGCCGGCGACTTGGATTATGGGGGCGGACGGCCGGCCTGTCGCGACGATTGGTAATGGCGACGCGGTGCTCTTCTACAATTATCGCGGGGATCGGCCGCGGGAGATCACGCGGGCGTTTGTGCTTGATGAATTTAAGGAGTTCGCGCGAGGCGAGAAACTTGATCTCTATTACGCGACGATGACAGAGTACGAGAGCGGGCTGCCGGTTCACGTCATTTCGGGCAAGCCGGAGAAGCTAAAGAATATTCTGGGCGGCGTGGTAAGTGCCGCGGGCGTGGCGCAGTTTCGGTGTGCGGAGACGGAAAAGAATCCCCATGTGACCTTCTTTTTTAATAATTATCGGAAGGAACCCTTTTCAGGTGAGGAGCGCGCGTGCCCGGCGAGTCCGAAGGTGCCGACTTATGATTTACAGCCGGAGATGGCGGCGGCGGAGGTGACGGCGGCGGCGAAGGCGGCGATCCTTTCGGGTAAATTCGGACTGGTGGTGGTTAATTTTGCCAACCCCGACATGGTGGGGCACACGGGCTCGTTGTCAGCGACGGTGAAGGCGGTCGAGGCGACGGATCGTGGGGTGGGTGAGTTGCTGGCGGCCATCGAAAGCCAAGGAGGGCGCGCGGTGGTCTGTGCGGATCATGGCAACGCGGAGCAGATGTGGGACCCGGGTGTGGCGGGTCCGCACACGGCGCACACGTTGAATCTGGTCGAGGTATTTGTGGTGGGCGAAGGTTTCGTGGCTGGCCAGACGCCGCTGCGTGCCGGTGGTCGGTTGGCCGATATCGCACCGACAGTGCTCGCGTTGATGGGAATCCCCAAGCCGGTCGAAATGACGGGCGAGAGTTTAGTGGTGACGGTTTGAGGGCACGCCTGGCTGGGTGGGTGACGCGAGGTGAGCGCAGTGGCCGGGCAGCGGGGGCGGACCGACGCGAGGGAGCATTGCCGCGACCGGTGACGCGAGGTGAGCGCAGTGGCCGGGCAGCGGGGGCGGACCACTCAGGCGCGGGCCGTTTTTCGCCACAGGCAGTAACCGCCGACGATCACGAGGGTAAAACAGGCCAAGCCTGCGGCCAAGGTGAGGGAGCGAGCGCGGGCGAGGGCGCTGCTGGCCCTGGCGAGATCGTCACCGAAGCGGAGCCAAAAATAATGGCCTAGCCAGACAAAAAGGGGCGCGCTGACCAAAGCGGCGAGCCCGTCCATCAGCAGGAATTTTCCATACTTGGCCCGCATGGCGCCCGCGGTGCAGAAAATCGGCGCGCGCAGACCGGGCAGAAAACGCGCGACGAAGAAGACGGTGACGCCGTAGCGCTTGAACATCTCTTGCACCCGTTCGCGCCGAGTGGGCGAGAGAATGCGCTGGGTCCAACGTTGTTCGAGGAGGCGACTGCCGAAATAGCGACCGAGTGCAAAGATGATGGAGTCTCCGGCAAGGATGCCCACATACATAAGGGCGCTGGTGTAAACCCAAGATATCTGGTGCGCGCTCGCGAGCATACCGGCGGCGATGAGAATGGTATCCTCCGGGAGCGGGAGTCCGATGCCACAAAAAACGAGCAGGCCCCAAAGACCGAAAAGCGCCAAGGGTGAACCCTGAAGGTGGGAGAAAAGTGTTTCGAGCACAGAGCGAAAGAATCAGATCGTAGCCAGAGGCGGGCTTGGGCGCAAGCGGGGATAAGTTTCTAAATTTAATTTTTTATCGCGGCGATTGGCTCCGGCGGCATTTCCTAAAAACGGACTGGGCGGGTCCGCCCGTGAGGCGATCCGTCGGGCTGAATCGAGATTCTGTTTGCGCTCTCCGGCGGGCGTCGGTTTTGCTGGACGATCTACGTACCTATGAAGCGCACCCATCACTGTGCCCAGCTCACTCCCATCGAACTCGGCGCGACCGTCTCACTGCTTGGCTGGGTCGACACGATCCGCGATCAAGGCGGGATTATCTTCGTTGATTTGCGCGACCGCAAAGGCGTTACCCAAATCAAATTGGAGCCACGGGACAACGCGACCCTCGCGGCTCAGTTGCAGCAGCTGAAGCCGGAATCGGTCATTGGGATCACCGGTGTCGTGGTCGGTCGCCCCGCTGGGACCGAGAATCGCAATCTACCGACGGGTGAGGTCGAGGTGGTCGCCTCCTCGCTCGAGATTTATAATATCGCCGAGACGCCACCGTTTCCGCTCGACGATGTGGGGGGCGACAAGGTCAACGAAGACCTTCGCTTGACCTATCGTTATCTGGATCTGCGCCGGCCCAAGATGCGCAAGAATCTGCAGGTGCGTCACAAGGCCGCCAAGTCGATCCGTGACTATTTTGATTCCCAGGAGTTCATCGAGGTGGAGACGCCCGCGCTCTTTAAGAGTACGCCGGAAGGCGCGCGCGAGTATCTCGTGCCCTCACGGATCCACGCCGGCCAGTTTTATGCTCTCTCGCAGTCGCCGCAGCAGTTCAAGCAAATCTTGATGGTCGCGGGAGTGGAGAAGTATTTCCAAATCGCCCGTTGTTTTCGGGACGAAGACCTGCGCTCGGATCGGCAAATGGAATTCACGCAGGTGGATGTAGAGGCGTCGTTCGTGACTCGTGAGGATATTTACGCGCTCTTTGAAGGTATGTTGAAAAAGCTCTGGAAGGATGTCCTCGGCACGGACATTCCCACGCCATTTCCCCGCCTTCCGTTTCATGATGCGATGAATCGCTTTGGGGTCGACAAGCCGGATGTGCGTTTCGGGCTGGAGCTGGTGGATCTCTCGGAAACGTTCCGAAATTCCACCTTTAAGGTTTTTCAGTCCACGGTGGCGGGGGGCGGCGTGATCAAAGCGATTAACGCGCGGGGTCTCGCCGACCTCACGCAGGGCGAGTTGAAGAGCCTTGAGGAGATTGCGAAATCGCTCGGCGCGAGAGGGCTCGCTTTTATCAAGGTGGAAGGCGGCGAGTGGAGATCACCGATCGTGAAGTTTTTTTCCGAGACGGAAAAAGCCGAGCTGGCGGCCAAGCTGGGGATCGGCGAGGGCGACATGATTTTCTTCGCGGCGGCGGGGTGGGATAAAGCGTGCGCGATCCTTGGTCGGATGCGACTCGAGGCCGCGCAACTTTTGGTGAAACGCGGGAAGCTGGCGATCCGCCACGATGACTGGAAGTTTTTGTGGGTAGTCGACTTTCCGCTAATGTCCCATGATGAGGCGGAGAATCGCTATGTGGCGACGCATCACCCCTTCACGGCGCCGGTGCCGGAAGACGCCGCGCTGCTGGATTCCAATCCGAAGGCGGTCCGCGGCCAGCACTACGATGTGGTGTTGAACGGCATGGAGCTGGGCGGTGGGTCGATCCGTATTCACCAACCGGCGCTCCAGAAAAAAGTATTTGAAGACGTCCTGAAGATTCCGAGCGACGTAGTGGAGAGCCGTTTCGGGTATATGTTAAAGGCCTTTACCTATGGGGCGCCGCCGCATGGCGGGATCGCCTTTGGCCTCGATCGCATGTGCGCCTTGCTGTGCGGGACCACCAGTATTCGCGACGTGATTGCGTTCCCCAAGACGCAAAAAGGCCAGGACCTCATGGCGCAAAGCCCGACCCCGGTAACTGAGCGGCAGCTGAAAGAACTGCACATTGCCGTGGTGCAACCGGAGTGAGCGGCCGTGTCGTGGGTGCGCGAGCGGGCCGCACCGCGCGCGCGGCGGCGGATGGCGGCGCCGAGCCCGCCAGAACGCGGGCTTGCGCAGCGGGTTTTTAAATCGCAGTACTCCTCTCGCATTTTTTTCTTATGAAACTCATCATCGCCATTATTAAACCGTTCAAACTCGAAGAAGTAAAAGAGGCGCTGGCCGCGGCGGGCATCGACGGGATGACGGTCACGGAGGTGAAGGGGTTTGGTCGGCAGAAGGGGCACACGGAGGTCTATCGCGGCAGTGAGTACACCGTGGATTTTTTGCCGAAGGTTAAGATCGAGATTGCCGCGTCTGACGAAGTGGCGGGTCTGGCGGTTGACGTGATCGCCAAGGCGGCCAAGACGGGAAAAATTGGCGACGGCAAGATTTTGGTGGTGCCGCTCGAAGAGGTGGTGCGCATTCGTACGGATGAGCGCGGCGAGTCGGCCGTCTGAGGCCGGGCCGGCGGCTGGCAGGTGAGGATGAGCCGCGGCCTTGGTGGGGGATCTTGGGCTGAGCCGGGGGATCTTGGGCTGAGGCGGCGTGGGCCGTTTGGGTATGAGACCCTCGCGGCGGGCGTGATTCCGCGGCGATGCGACGTTGCGGCGGGCCGCGTAGGCGACGTTGCGATGGGCGGCGTAGGCGACGAGGCGATGGGCGGCGTAGGCGACGTTGCGATGGGCGGCGTAGGCGACGAGGCGGCGGGCGGCGTAGGCGACGAGGCGGAGCAGTTGGTCGAGGTTTTATCCGGGCTGGGCCGGCTGGCGACCGGAGTCTGGTCGCACGGTCGGCGTTCTGCGGGGGTGGGGTGACGCGAGAGGCTCGGCTATTTTGACAGGTGCGGGGAGTGCCCGGCTGGGTGATCCCGCGCAGGTCGCGACCTTATTGATTCTGGCTGGGTGCGCTCGGTCGTTTTTTACGCGGCCCGCCAGCGGGCGGTCCTTGGCTTGGTTCCACGCTAGCTCGCCCCGCTCGGTTTGAGTTTTTTCAGTTTTTGGGCGGTCGCGCCGAACCGACGTGATGTTTAATTTATTTTAAATAAAAAAATTTCACGCATTGATTAGAATCGATGAATTGTTCTCATCATGGTCTCACTCATATGAGATCGCTAACCCTCTCGGTTCGTTTTTTGTGCCTGAACCTCTTCCTCGCGTGGTTAATTTCGGCGGGATTACGAGCGCAAGCGACTCCGGTAGCGACCCCGTTGCCGGCTCCCAGTGTGGAGCAGCGGCTGGCCAGTCTCGAAGCCTATTTTAGCAATTCCGATCCGAGCGCGGCGCTGAAGGACAGTCGCGGGCAGATTGCGGTGGGCTTGACCACGCCGACGGTTGGTCTGGCCGGGCCGGGGCACAACACGTGGATGATGGTGAGCGCGGCGCTCGTATTGTTCATGACCCTGCCAGGCTTGGCTCTTTTTTATGGTGGGTTGGTGCGGACAAAAAATGCCCTTTCGATTATGGCGTGGTGTTTTGGTATCACGAGTGTGGTGACCGTTTTGTGGTGGGCGGTGGGCTACAGCCTTGTTTTCGGCAAAAGTTTTCAGAGCCCGTTTTTGGGTGGTACGGAGTTTTTCTTTTTCCGCGGGGTCGGGAGTGGCCCCAATCCTGATTATTCCTTTTGGGTATCGCACAATGTTTTTGCGGTCTACCAACTCGCGTTTGCGATTATCACCCCGGCGGTGTTGGTCGGTTCGGTGGTGGAGCGAATGAAATTTTCTGCGGTGTTGCTCGTGGCTTCATTATGGCTGCTGCTTGTTTACTGCCCGCTGGCGCACATGGTTTGGGGGGTAAACGGCTATATGAACGGCGTGTTTAACGCGAGTGCGGGCATCAAAGCGATTGATTTTGCCGGCGGTATGGTCGTTGAAATGGCCTCCGGTTTTTCGGCCCTTGTGCTCTGTCTTTTCGTGGGGCGTCGTCTCGGTTATGGGAAGACGCCGATGCCGCCGCACAGTCTGGTGCTATCGGTGATCGGCACGGGGATGCTCTGGATCGGCTGGTACGGATTTAATGCGGGCTCGGCGGTGGCGGCAGATGGGATCGCGGCGAATGCTTTCATGACGACGACCCTCGCGGCCGCGGTCGCGGCGGGGACATGGGCGGCTTTGGAGTATTGCGTGCGAGGCAAAGCCAGCGTGCTGGGCTTCTGTTCCGGGGCGGTGGCGGGATTGGTTACGATTACACCGGCCTGCGGCTTTGTCGACGCCACGGGCGCGATGGTGGCCGGCGTGCTCGGAGGGGCGCTGCCATTTTTTGCCTGCACGAAAGTGAAGGGCTGGCTGGGCTACGACGACGCTTTGGACGTCCTGGGCGTGCATGGAGTGGGCGGAACGGTTGGCCTACTCGTGACGGGGTTCTTTGCCTCGGCGACGGTGAATGCCAATCTCACCACCAATCTCGCGGGGTTGGTGGGGAAATCGCTCTGGATCGAGCAACTCAAGGGCATTGCGGTGACGCTCCTATTAGCGGGCGCGGGGACCGCGTTGATCGCTTTGGTCGTCGCCCGCGCCATTGGTCTGCGGCCCACGATTGAGGCGGAGACCGAGGGGCTCGACCTCGATGAGCACGGGGAAGAGGCTTATATTTTCGACGCTAAATCCTAACTCCTGCCGCCCAGCGGATTCTTCCCATGAAGCTCATCATCGCAATCATCAAGCCGTTCAAACTCGCCGACGTGAAAGAGGCGCTGGCGGGGGTCGGGATCGAGGGCATGACTGTGACGGATGTGAAGGGTTTTGGGCGGCAGAAAGGGCACACCGAAATCTATCGCGGCAGCGAGTACACGGTGGATTTTTTGCCGAAAGTAAAAATCGAAATTGCCGTAGTCGACGAACTGGTGGGCAACGCGATTGCGGCGATCACGCAAGGCGCGAAAACGGGGAAAATTGGTGACGGCAAGATCTTCGTTATTCCCCTCGAGGAAGTGGTGAGAATTCGGACCGATGAGCGCGGTGATGCGGCGATCTAAAACTGTCGGCTGAACGACCGGCGCACGGCGGTAAGTCGGGGCGGTTTTGTTGCTGATGCGTCTGAATCGAGTGGCTCGTGTCGCAGAACTGCGCGCCCTTCGCTGGGTTGGCACGGGCGCTGCTAAAGGAAGGTTAAGATTCCGCTGTTTTTTAGGTGAACGGTCCGTCCTGTCGGCCTGAGCTCACCCAGCGGGCGGCTCAACCAACACAAACCAACTCCTCAACGCATGACCTGTTCACGCTCGTATCGGTCCAAGCTCTTCGTGTTTCTCGCTCTCTCCTTGGGATTGAGCCTAGGTTCACTGTTCGCGCAAACTCCACCTGCGGCAGCCACGCCGCCCCCGCCGCCGACGCTGGAGCAACGCGTGGCCGGTTTGGAGGCTTATTTGGGAAATGGTGATCCGACGGCCACGTTGAAAGTGGGGCCCAAAGACAAAGACGGCAACGCGACGATCCCGGCGGGTCTGACCAC
>CAMDOF010000015.1 GCA_945903465.1 Opitutus sp. GAS368 | reverse complement strand
CATCGGCAATTGAATTTGTGGCATCCCTCTGCCTTGCCACCGCCCCCGCATCGCTTCAACTTCACATCCGCTCAGTTTTCACCCGCCACGGGCTCTTTTTCGTTCCACTCTTCCCCTCTTTTCTTCCGTGGTGGGTCAGGAGGTCTGAGACTTATGAAATGAGCTACATTGAGCCCACGCAGGAAACTTATGCTTGGCAAATGGGTGGTAAATCCACGTTCCCGGGGCTGAAACTGGACTACGCCGCCTCTTACGCTCCGGGCTTTGGCGATGAACGTCGGGCCACTTACGATACCGCTCTCGCCGGGCAACGCACGCGCTTGGATCGTTCGGTTAATCTCTGGTTTCCGACCTACACCAATCTCTCGCCTGGCGATCCCAACGACTACGAACGGCACAACCGGGGCCGTCTGCTTGCGGCTGGCGGGCGTACGGAGGAGGCGGTTTGGGGCGCGGAGTTCAATGCCCGTAGAGAATTCGCGACCGCGCTGCCTCTCTCCCTTAAAATCGGCGGTCGTTATCGCGGACAAAAAGTGAATGTCGATACGAACCAGACGACGTCCGTTTATGTTGGCCCGAATGGAGTCCAAGGCGGCGGTGATGATAACTTGAACCAGTTTAAGCTGGTTAACTATACCCACCGAGGTTTCGAGGGGCGCTACCAGCAAGCGGCATGGGCGGATGCGCCGAAGGTCTATAGCAGTTTTCTCAATAATCGAAATCTATGGAAGGATGACTTGGTCACCACGGCGCGCGATAATGTGCGCAGCGATGGCCGAGCCCGCGAAGACGTTTATGCCGCCTATGCGATGAGTACAGTTGATCTCGGCAAGCTCCGCGTGCTCGGCGGCCTGCGTCTTGAGCGCACCGATGTAACCGCCACCGGCGTGCTCAATCGTCCGATCTTACCTGCCCTGGCCGCCACGGTCGATGAGGGCATCCGGGCCGCGCGCGCCGCCGCCGAATACGGTGCCATTACGAAGCAGGCAAGCTACACGGATTACTTCCCTGGCCTGCATTTCCGCTACACCCCGCGCAAGGAACTCCTCCTTCGCGCCAGTTACACCACAAGTTTTGCGCGTCCCAACTTCAGCGACCTGATTCCTGATACCAGCGTGAGCGATACGAACCTCACGGTCGCTCAGACCAACACGTCGATCCAGCCGCAGCACGCGAAAAACTTCGATCTTAGCGCCGAGTTTTATTTCGAGCCCGCCGGCGTCTTGTCGATCGGCCTCTTCAAAAAGAGTATTCACGATTTCATTTTCACGGATACGCGCACGATCGGCAGTGGTAGCGCGAATGGCTTCGCCGGCCAGTATGAGGGCTATCTCCTCAGTGCAAAAAAGAACGGCGGCACGGCTGAATCGAAGGGTTTCGAGCTCAGCTATAATCAGCAGCTCGCATTTCTTCCTCCTCAATTCCGTGGTTTCAGTGCTTTTGCGACCTATACCCGCATCGCTGCGCACGGTAATTATAATAGTGCAGGTGCGCAGTCCGACGACCAGCTGGTGCAGTTTGTCCCCTCCGCTTGGAACATGGGCCTCACTTTCCAACGCGCCCCTTGGACGTTGCGGATTCAGTTCAATTATAACGACCGCTTCCTCAACGCCTACAACGCGCTTCCCGCCGCGCGGATTTACGACGATGATCGCAAAGATGGGGCGCTCAATGTGAAATACCAATTCAACAAAATGCTGTCCGTGTATTGCGACTGGTCCAATGCGCTCGATCAGACGGTCGTTCGCGTGCAGGGCAAGGACACCTATCGGCCGCAGAAAGTTCGCTACAACGGCATGCGCTACAATTTCGGACTGAGCGGAAATTTCTAAAAAATTTATTAACGCTCAGTCCGAAGCAGCCGGCGGGGTGCGCGTGGGCGGCCCGGCGCCGGATATGTATTTTGGGCTCGGTGCTTGGCCCCAAAAATTACCTGCTAAAATCCAGCTTCGGGAACGCCGAAACGGATCAACTAATACCAATGGCGGCCAATTTCTAGAGCGCGGATTCCACGGTGTCGCGGGCATCTTGCCCGTGGCTTGAAGTCCAGAGCTTAACCGCCATTGGGCTAAGCTTAGAACTCGGTTGAGACCGTTAGGAAATATCCCCGCGGCGTCATCGGATTGTAGGTGCTCGTCAAGTAGTTGAGCGCGCCAGCGGTGGCCTTCGGCGATTTGAGGAGAATCACATCGCGGTTCATCAGATTATTGATTTGGAATCGAGCCTTGTAACTCTTGAGGAAACTGCCGCGCGGCAGTTTCGCGCCGTAACCAAGTGTGAGGTCATACATCGTGAAACCACCCTGCATGATGGTCAGCGCACCGGCGGGGAGCGGCTTGTCGGGGCTGGCGGTTGCCGTGTAGCTGGTATAGGCGCCCGTATATTTCGCCATGAGAGAAGTGAAGAAGCCCTGATGGTCGAAAATGAAGCCGTAGCCTGCGGTCATCTTTGGAATAGCATCGATGCGGCGCTTGGACTTTTCAAACGTGGCATAGTTACGCGAGGCGTTCGCATAGGTGCTCAAGCCCCCGCCGACGTAATACGTGCCCTGCATCTCCACTCCGTAGTAGTAGGCGCCCGTTGCGGAATAGGTAATTAGATCGTTCGGACTAAACGATCCGTTCGGCGCTGGATTCGTCTCCGGATTTGCCACCGAAATCGGGAGGTTTTTTGATCGGATAAAGTACCCGTCGAAATCAGCGTTAGAGCGATTTGTCTTATAGACCGTGCCCAGTTGGTAATTGGTCGTGGTCTGCGGCTCGACGATATTCTTCTGAGGATTGTCTTCCTGAAAGAAAGCCAGAGGGGGCGTGAGCATACCGGTCGCAAATTGCGCGTACGTCGACCAGTGCCGGGCGATCCGGTAATTGGCCAGGATCAAGGGCAGCGTCTTCGAGTACACCTGACCATAGGAGGCTGGGAGAAGGTTCTTCGTTTGATTGATCGGGGCCTCGATCGAGCGTTTGATCCACATGTACTTCACGCCAGGCGTCACGGTCAGGTTCTGCAATGGGCGCCACGCGTATTCGACGTAGGGCTCCCACGTGCGCGTATAAAAGTGCATGGTGTACACGTATCCGCCTTTTGTGGACGGAGCGAGGGGATCAAGGTAGCCTGCGGGCATGGCGACCATGCCGAGCCGCTGGGCGTTGGCGGGGTTGTAATCGAGGGCGTACTGGTAGCGCGGCCCAAATTGATAGTCGAACCATACTCCCGCCTTGAGCGTGCCGTTGGTGTCTTCGTGGGAGATCGCCAGCGTGTCCCCGATGGCACGCACGAAGTTGACCTTGAAGCGCCCGGCGAGATCGGTGCCTGCCACCGTTTTTCCGGCCACGATGGTGGCGCCACCGTTCTTGGCGGGCGATTCATGGCTATTGTTACTGTAGGAAAACGTGTAGGCCTTTTGGTTGATTTTCCAACCAGCGCCCAAGTCGCTGTCGAGCGCGATGAACGCCGTGTCCGTACTCTTCGCCTGATAGTTGTAGCCGTAGTAATCGAGCGATGAGGGATCATTAGTCGTACCAAAATTGCGGCCGAGTACACTGATCTGCTGGCCGGTAAGCGGCGCCGCATTCGGGTTGTTGAACTTGATGTTGTTGTACTCGCCCATGACCGAAAGCGTGGTGTCTCGACCGATCGGCTGGAGGTACTTGAAAAAATACGTGTTGCGGCGCAGGGTGCCGAAGGTCTTGTAGCCAGCGGAATCCATGTACTGGTAACTCGCGATGAGCGAGCCGCCTTTGGCTTTTTCCATGATGCCCGTGTTGGCCTCAAAGTGGGCGAGCTTCGTGTTCCAGCTGCCGTAGCTCAGCGTCGGAACGAACGAGGCGGTGCTGCGTGGATCCTTGGTTTCCAGCGCGATGGTGCCGCCAAAGGTCGCCATGCCAATCGTACTCGCCGTACCTGGACCGCGATCGACCGTCACTCGACCCAGCAGCTTGGCCGGAAAATAGCTGGTGGTG
This sequence comes from Opitutus sp. GAS368, assembly GCA_945903465.1. GTDB lineage: Bacteria > Verrucomicrobiota > Verrucomicrobiia > Opitutales > Opitutaceae > ER46. The sequence goes on along the minus strand of CAMDOF010000015.1, from coordinate 78,909 downwards.
TGGTGATTGTAATCATTGCCATCGCCGAAGGGAATGCCGTCGATCGTGACGTTGTATTGACCGTCGCCAAAGCCGCGCATCGTCGCCTTTGATTCTGTGAGTCCGGGACCGTTCCCCGCCGGTGTCACGGTCATCACGACACTTGGCGACAACGCCGCAATCGTGGCGTAGTCCGCGGTTGGGACGATGCTGTTTTGAATCGTCTGCAGATTGATGATCGATTCCGGCTGCGTCGCTTCAAGCCGACTTTCGGTCGGCGCCATCGACTGGGCTGACTTTCGTGGTTCGATCACTTCGAATTCTTCAAGGCGCACCGCCCTTTCAGAAGAAATTTCAGTCACTCGCGCGACCTTGATCTGGCCGTGGAGAAGGTTGGCGGTTGCCAGGAGGGTTCCGACGAGCACCCGGCGGTGCGTTGGATGGGTTCTTGTTAAGGAATTCCCCCGTTGATCCTGCCTGCGCCATGTCACGGTCATGCGGAAAACGGGTTACGTTGAGGTGACACTTGAGTGGCGCGCTTTGGGAAAATCTGCGGAATCACCTCGGTCTATCTGAGGGTCAGATGGTTTGCGGCTTGGCGGCGGCGAAATTCAGGGTTTGCTGCTGGCAAATATGTTTACGGGAATTGTTGAAGAAACTGGGTCGGTGCAGACTTTCGAGCCGAGAGCCGAGGCGTGGCGTCTGGTAATTTCGGCCCGGGCGGCCTTGGCGGACTTATCCGCGGGCGACAGTATCGCCGTGAACGGTTGTTGCCTGACGGCGACCCAGTTTGACGGGCACGCGCTGCAGTTCGATGTGTTGGCGGAGACGCGGCGCCTGACCAATTTCTCGGCGCTGGCGCCGGGCGCACTGGTCAATCTTGAGCGCAGTTTGCGCTTTGGCGGAAAAGTGGGCGGACATTTTGTGACAGGCCACATTGACGCTCTCGGGACAATTGGGGTCTTGGAGACGCGGGGAAAAGACGTCTACCTACGAGTGCAGCTACCCCCGGGTACGACGCGTTACGTCGTGAGCAAAGGCAGTATCGCGATTGATGGTATCTCGCTGACGATTGCCGAAGTGACGGCAGAATATTTGGCGGTTTGGTTGATTCCGCACACGCTGGCAGTCACGAACCTACGCGGAAAGCGCGTCGGTGATCAGGTTAACCTCGAGTTCGACCTACTCGGTAAACATATTGAGAAATTAATGCAGACTGGTCTCGAGTTTTCACGATGAGATTAGCGCTTGATGCGATCCAAGAAGAGCTGCGCCGACTCAAAAGCATTGGTGTGAGCACGGTGGCCGTCTCGGACGAAAGTGTGGCGGCACTGCGGCGCGTTTTGGTGGCCCGTGCGGGCCTGGCCCGTGAGATCGTTAAAATTTCCCCAAGCAGGCCCGCGGCGCCGGCCGCCTTGGCCAGTGCGACGCCCAAACCTTACGAGCCGCCCCCGTATCGAGTGACCCCAATGGTGGCGGCGCCGCTCAATTCAGCGGCCACGGTAGGGCTGCCGCCGGTGCCACCTTGCGTGACGCTGCCCGACGGTGACAAGCGCCTGCGCTGGGCCGCTCTTCGGGACCGCGTGTTGAACGATCCGTTTAGCCAAGCGCAGGTGGCCGTGGGGGAGAAGCTGGTCTTCGGGGTCGGCTCGCTCGATGCGAAAATCTTACTGGTGGGCGACGCGCCGGTGGGGGCTGAGGCGGTCCAAGGCGAGCCATGGGTGGGCCCGGCCGGACAGTTACTCACAAAAATGCTTCAGGCGATGGGGTTAAAGCGGGATGACGTTTATTTGGTAAATATGATGAGCTGGCGGCCGAAGGCGCCGGGGAGCGAGGGCAGTGATCCCCTTGCGACCTGGGCGCCGAGTGCAGGCGAGATCGCGTATAGTCTTCCGTTTTTGAGCGCCCAGATAGAAGTGGTCGACCCCGTGGTTGTTGTCGCGCTCGGCCTCACGGCGGCCCAAGGTCTCTTGGGCGCAAGTACGTTTAAGGCCTTCAGCGACATCCGTGGGCAGTGGCAAACGCACGCGGGAAAACCTGTAATGGTAACCTATCATCCCAACTATATTTTGCGTCACGATTCGAACCGCTCGAAGCGAATGATTTGGGATGACCTTCTGAAAGTGATGGCGCGCGCCTCCTTGGTGATTTCCGAAAAGCAGAGGGGTTTTTTCACCGAACGATGAAAGCGGTTTTTGGGCGAACCCCAACGTCTCCTCGCCGCCTTCGCGACGTGATTTTGGCGCCTTGCCAGCGACTCGGCGGGTTACTCGGAGTTCTCGCGATGCCGTATCTTGGGGCGGAGGCGGCGGGTGCTTCGTTTGACTTTGAAGTCCTCCAAGCCCGCGCGAAAGCATTGGCTTTGCAGCCGCCGCGTGCTCGTCTAGGCGAGGTGCCGGCCTGGTTGCGCCAGCTGAGTTACGATCAGCTTCGGCAAATTCAATTTGATGGCCGCGAATCCCTTTGGCGGAGGGAAAATCTACCCTTTCAGGTTCAGTTCCTCCACCCGGGTTTTCTTTTCGACAAGAGCGTCCACATTTTTGAAGTTCAGGGATCGACCACGCGGGCCCTGCCTTTTCGCCGAAATTATTTCAATTATGGTTCGATTCCTTCGGGCGATTTGCCCGCGGGCATGGGCTTCGCGGGTATCCGGTTGATGTATCCATTAAACGGATTTGAAAAACCGCTGAGCGAAGTGGGTTCTTTTTTGGGCGCCAGCTATTTTCGGTTTCTGGCTGCGGGTGCGGGCTACGGCTTGTCCGCGCGCGGCTTGGCCCTCGATACGGCGGAAGCCGGACCGGAGGAGTTTCCCGTCTTCACTGATTTCTGGTTGGAGCGACCGGATCCCGAGGCGCGGAGTTTAACGATCCTCGCGCTGCTGCAAAGCGAGAGTGTGACCGGCGCGTATCGTTTTTTGGTCACACCGGGCGCGGCGACAGTTACGACCGTAAAGGCGGTGATTTTTCGGCGGCGCGACTCCAACGTTTTCGGCGTCGCTCCCCTCACCAGTATGTTTTGGCGAGGTGAAAACACGGGCGGCTCGGCGGATGATTACCGACCGGAGGTGCATGACTCCGACGGTCTGTTGATGCAGAATGGTCGGGGCGAGTGGATCTGGCGGCCACTCGAAAACCCGCGACAGATTCGAGTGGCCGCCTTCGCCGATGAAAATCCCAAGGCTTTTGGCTTGCTGCAGCGCGATCGGAATTTTGAGAATTATCAGGATTTAGAAGCGCGTTATCACGCGCGCCCGAGCGCCTGGGTTGAGCCCGTGGGCGCTTGGGGTCGCGGCACTATCAGGCTGGTCGAGCTTCCGACCAAAGATGAATTCAACGACAACACTGTAGTTTTTTGGACGCCGGAACGACTGCCGCCGTTGGGTGAAGCGGTCGTGTGGGAGTATCGCCTCCATTGGTTTATGGACCAGATCCAGCCTCCGGCCGGGTTTGTGCGAGCGACGCGCCATGGTCGGGCCGCTTACTACGAGCCGGGGTTAGAGCGCTTTGTGGTCGACTTTGACGGCCCAAATTTGCGCACCCGGGGCGAGGCGGATGGATTGGTCCCCGTCCTGTCGGTTGGGGCGGGCGCGGTCCTCAATCACGCGACCTTGCAGAAAAATCTGATTAACGGAACCTGGCGGGTGGCGTTTACCCTAAAACCAGACGGCAAAGGGCAGGCGGTCGAACTTCGCTGCTTTTTGCGGCACGCGCAGGATGTCCTGACCGAAACATGGTCTTACCTCTGGCAACCATGAGTGCTCAAGAGAATGCGCGTCATTCGATGATGCTGTCTGCGGGATTTCGGCCAGCGACCGGCACGATGGATCATTGGAATCTCGCCTATGTTCGCGTGGAGGATTATCTGCGCGCGCACCGCATTCATAATCGGCTGCATCAGAGCCGGCTGATTCAGCAGGTGCTCGCTCGCGCCGCCCTTCGCCATGCCGGGCACCCTGACGTCAGCCCGACGGTCTTGGCGGCCGAGGAGATTGAGGCGGCCATGGACTTATGGTTTGCCGACGTGCTGGATGAACGCGGGCAGCCGCACGAGCGCATCGCGGTGGATGGGCGGGTTGCGCTGGTACTGTGCGATGGGCCCTCGAACTGGCCCTATGCTTTTTTGGACGAACAGGTCTTGCCGGATGATTTTGTGCAGGCGATGCGCGCGGGCGTGATTCAGGCGGGACCGGACATGGCGGTGTCCAGCATGGTGCCGCGGCCAATCGATCTTGGGCCGATTCCAGAAGCGGCGGGCGAGACGATCGAGCGATTCGCGAAATGGCCGATGCTTCGGGCGCTCCTGCTCTGGCTGGGGTTTGCGGGGATCTTGGGAGTCATTTTTTATGCGACCCGCTGACTTTTGGGTATGAGCCTTTACCTTTCTGAAAAAATGGACGAACGCCGTCTAGACCGGCGACGGTTGCTATTTTTTTCAAGTATCTTTGCGCTCACGAGCATCGCGACTTGGTTCATGGCGGATCTGCTTTGGCGTGATGGGCTCAGCGGCCTAGAAGTCGCTTTGCTGGTGCTCTTTGTGATTCTGTTTGCTCACGTCGCGGCGGGTTTTTGCACGGCGCTCGTCGGCTTCTACGTCATTAATCGCGGTGGGGATACCTCGAAGATACTAATTACCTTGCCGGCGGGGGAAGAGGTTCCGCTGGCTTCGACCGCCATTGTGATGCCTGTCTTTAACGAGGACGTCAGTCGCGTCTTCGAGGGTCTACGCGTAGTCTATCGTTCTGTGCAGGAGACGCGTCAACTGGAGCACTTCGATTTTTTTGTGCTCAGCGATTCGAACGATCCGAACCAATGGGTTCAAGAGGAGGTGGCTTGGCTCGAGTTGTGCAAGCAGGTGAGTGGATTCGGGCGAATTTTTTATCGGAAGCGTCGACACTCGATCAACAAAAAGGCGGGAAATGTTGCGGATTTTCTGCGGCGTTGGGGCAGGCGTTATCGTTACATGATCGTGCTGGATGCCGATTCAATCATGACAGGTCGCGCTCTGGTTCAATTGGTGGCGTTGATGGAGCGCAACCCCGCGGTGGGTATTATCCAGACGGCGCCACGCATGTTCAATGGGGAGACGCTCTACGCGCGTTTGCAGTCGTTTGCCAGTCGCCTCTACAGTCCGTTGTTTTTGGCGGGGCTGAATTACTGGCAGCAACACGAGGGCAACTACTGGGGGCACAATGCGGTGATTCGCATCCAGCCCTTCATTGATCATTGCGCTTTGCCTGATTTGCCAGGGACCGAGCCTTTTGGCGGCCGGATTCTTTCCCATGATTTTGTTGAGGCTGCGTTGATGCGAAAAGCCGGTTGGGGTGTCTGGCTGGCGGATGAGATCGAAGGTTCTTTCGAGGAGGGGCCACCTACCTTGATTGATTCGGCCAAGCGCGATCGACGCTGGTGCCAAGGCAATATGCAGCACGCTTGGCTGCTTTCGGCGCGTGGTTTCCGGCCGGCCAATCGTTTTCACCTGCTCATGGGGGTGCTCGGCTACGTCTCCTCGCCGCTGTGGTTGTTATTCATGCTCCTGTGCACCGTTCATGTGTTTTCACAGGTCACGGCGACGAGGGGTGCCTTGGGTGATTCAGCGGCGGACTACACTTCTTTTTTCGGTTACGAATTTCAAATGCCCGCGGCGTTATCCCTCTTCGGGTTGACCATGCTCCTCTTGTTTTTACCCAAAGTCACCAGCTTGGCGGTCACGCTGGGCCGGCCGGAGGAGGCCGCGCGCTATGGCGGGCGGCGCCGGTTGGTTTTGAGCGTGCTTGGCGAAGGTGTGCTTTCGGCGCTCCTCGCGCCAATCAATATGATTTTCAATTCCAAGTTCGTACTCTTTACGCTTTTGGGCCAAGGGGTTTCTTGGGTGACCCAGCGGCGCGCGGCGGAGGGTGATGACGCCGACTGGCGGGAGGCCATCATCACCCACGGCGGCCAGACGGCCTTTGGCTTCGTGTGGGGGCTTTCTTGTTACATCATCTCTCCACCTTTTTTCTTCTGGCTGAGCCCCGTGGTCATACCCCTCGTTTTTTCGATTCCCTTGTCCATTATGCTGAGCCAGGTGCGTCTCGGGCAATCAGCGCGAAAGCTCGGTCTTTTCCTCACGCCCGAAGAGTCCATGCCGCCTTATGAGTTGAAGCGCTTGCATCAAAATCTCGCGGAATGTTATCGCCACTTGCCCGCCATCAAGCCTCTCCGGGCCGACTACGGATTGCTGCAGGCGGTCTTGGATCCCTATGTCAACGCGATGCACGTCGCCTTGCTGCGGCAGCGCAAGCCGACGGAGGAGTCGCGTGAGTGGTTCGCTCTGCTGCGTGCGAGGCTTTTGCGGGATGGTCCGGCGCGTTTTACCGTTAAGGAAAAAATGGCGCTGCTGCTCGATGCCGAGTCGATGATTTCACTGCATCGTGACCTCTGGACTTGTCCCGCCGAGAATTTGGCGGAGTGGTGGCGTCTGGCGATGCGCCAATATAATGTCCTCACGGCGGTGCCCACGACGGCCCTCTATCGCTGAGCGCCGGGCAGTCATTCGCTTGGATGAGTCAGCGTTCGTTAATCGATCGCCCTTGGTTTGAGCGCTGGCCGGGGCGCGCCGACCGAGCACGATCCCCGGGAGCTGCCGGCCTCCGCTGTCCCGCCCAAGGCACTGAGCCGGTGCGTGCTGGAAAGGGGCGGGGCTGGCCGAGGCTCGAGCTTAAAACTCACCGAGGCGGTCGCAGGCGACTTCACGGCCAACTCCGGCGGTTCGCAGGGCGGGGATCGCCGTGCGACAGGTTTCCTGGGCGTGCGGGCAACGCGGGTGAAAAGAGCAACCGGCGGGCGGGTTGATCGGCGAGGGCGGGTCACCGAGGAGGACGATCCGCTGACGGGTTCGTTCCACCTCTGGGTTAGGGGTCGGGATGGCGCTGACGAGGGCGCGGGTGTAAGGGTGGCTTGGACGTTCGATCACGTCGATGGCGGTGCCCAGTTCAACGATCTTGCCGAGGTACATCACGGCGACGCGATCCGAGATGTGTTTTACCACAGACAAATCGTGGGCGATGAAGATAAGCGACAGATGCATCTTCCGGCAGAGCTGAGAGAGCAAATTGAGAATTTGCGCCTGAATGGAAACATCCAAAGCAGAAACGGGTTCGTCTGCGATGATCAAGCGAGGCTCGAGGGCGAGCGCGCGGGCGATGGCGATCCGCTGCCGTTGGCCGCCGGAAAATTCGTGCGGGTATTTCTGCATAAACCGCGGGGCGAGACCAACCAGTTGCATGAGCTCGGTGACGCGGGCTGAAACTGATTCCGGTGGGCAGACCGCGTGGACGCGCAAAGGCTCCGCCAAGGTGTCGAACACGGTCATACGAGGATTGAGCGACGCATAAGGATCTTGAAAGACCATTTGCATATGCCGGCGGGCGCGGCGCAGATCCTCCCGCGTGGACTTGGCGGTGAGATTTTTCCCCTCAAGCACGACTGCGCCCGACGTGGTCGGCACGAGTTGCATGATCGTCCGGGCAAGCGTGGATTTCCCACAGCCGGATTCCCCGACCAAACCGAGCACTTCACCCGGCGCCAGGCTCAGGGTCACGCCGTCGACCGCCTTCACGGTGCCGACGTGACGCTTGAAAATGAGCCCATGGCTAATCGGGAAATGCGTCCTAACGTCGGTCAGTTGAAGGATAGGGGAAGGCATGAGGAGCGCGGAACGGGCCTTGGTGGCCGGCCGAAAAATTTATGGGCGGAGCTTAAATTTCTCCGCGGTGGGCTCGACCGCAGGCGTGCGCGTGTCCCGGCGATGAGGGTTGCAACGTCGTGGGCTCCCGCGAGCAAGCATCGGTGCCAAACTCACATCGAGGCGCGAACGGGCAGCCGACCTCCGCTTTGGAAATATCGGGCGGCATGCCGCGAATCGTATACAGCTCGGAGCCTTTGGGCTGCAGGGCTGGGATCGAGCGTTGCAACGCCTGAGTGTAAGGATGCTTGGGGTGATGAAAAAGGGTGCGGGTATCTGCCGTTTCCACGATTTTCCCCGCGTACATGACTTGAACTCGATCGCAGAGACCCGACACGACGCCGAGATCGTGAGTGATAAAAATTACCGCCATCCCGAGCTCGTGCTGCATTTTTTTGATGAGCTCGAGAATTTGCGCCTGCACGGTAACATCCAGTGCGGTCGTGGGTTCGTCCGCGATCAGGATCTCCGGCTTGGTGATCAGCGCCATCGCGATCATCACCCGTTGGCGCATCCCTCCAGAAAATTCATGCGGGTAAAGGTTGATGCGCCGAGCCGCATCATTGATCCCCACCGCCTCAAGGGCGGCGAGACCTCGCTCCCAAGCGGCGGCCTTGGTAATGTTTTCGTGAATGATGAGGGGCTCGATGATCTGCTCAGAAACCCGCAGGTAGGGATTGAGCGACGTCATCGGATCCTGGAAAATCATCGCAATGCGTTTCCCGCGAATTCGGCGCGCCTGGGTCGGTGGGCAATTGAGCAGGTCCACCCCGTCAAACATCGCGGTGCCACTTTCAATCCGGCCCGGCGGTTGCGGAATGAGGCCCATGATTGAATAGCAGGTGACGGATTTACCGGAGCCGGACTCGCCGACGATCCCGAGCGTCTCGCCGCGCTCGAGAGAAAAACTGACCCCGTCGACCGCGCGATAGACCCCATTCCGAGTGTGAAAACTAGTGCGGAGGTCTTGGACGGAAAGCAGGGGCACGGTGGGTATGCCAGAATTTAGGGGACGGTTAGTCGAGAGTGGAGGGAAGACTCTGGCGCGGCGAGGACTTGGCGCAAGGCTGACGCGACACTTTCTGGTGGAAGCGCGGCGAGCGACCAACCACCGCGTGGAGGGCAACCCGGAGGCTGTAAAATGCGCGTCGAACCGGCGAAGACGGGCCCAGTACGAACCGGGTTAGTCGGGCCGAAGAGACCGAGCAGCGGAATTCCCATCGCGTTGGCCAGGTGCATCCCGCCAGTGTCGTTTGTGACCAGGGCCCGACAACCGGCTAACTCCCGCGCAAAGGACTCAAGATCGGTTTTGCCCGCGCGGTTGTTGATTCGATCCGCGGAGAATCCGGTGGCAATCCGCGCGGTGATGGCGCCATCGCCACGGGTGCCGAAGAGCGAAAAAGTTTCCTCGGGCAGCGCGTCGATCAGCGCCCGCCAGTGGTGGACCGGCCAGCGTTTTTCAGGATTATTTTCTGAGCCGGGGATCAGGGCGATCGGGCGTTTTTTTTCGGCGGCCGTCCGCTGGGTGGAGAAGGGGGTGAAATTCGGCGCGATCAAAAGGCCGAAATGGCGGAGGAAATCCTCCCACAATTTGACCTGATGGTGGCCTTGCTCATCGAAACTCGGCGGAAGGCGATAGGCGTGCGAAAGGAGCGGTCGCGGTTTTCGTTGGCGGACAATACCAAATCTCTGGGGGCAGCCGCTGAGCCAAGCCTCGAGGTCGCCCCGCCAGGAATTTGTGAAGAGCAGCCACACATCGGGAAAGGCGGTGCGGAGCGCTCGAAAGTGGGTGTAGTAACCGATACCCCGCTCCGGTAGGGCGTGCAGGCGGTCGGCGACGCCCCAGGTCTCGAGGACAGGCAGGAAGATCGCTTTCCCGACGAGGGTGATTTCTGCGTCGGGCCGCGCTTCCCGCAGGGCGCGCAGCAGGGGCAACGCCATCATGACGTCGCCGAGCCAATTGGGCAGCCGGACCCAGATGCGGGTGCGGCGCGGCAACTGATCGAGATCGCGCACCGCTAATTCAGCCGCCAGCAGATTCCGTTTGGCCTCCAGCCGCAAACGTTTGGCGGGCATGTCCTGATGCCGCCAGCGGTCGTGGGCCCAGAGCCACGACGCGCAGAGGTTATCGTCGGACCGCAGAAGCGTTTCCAGCCAGCGATTAAGCCCAAAGGTGACAGCGGGACCGGTCCCGTCGTGAGTGATCCGGTGTGCGTCGATTTCCACTCGCCAAAACCCGAGTCGCCGCGGGAAAATACCATAGACGCGGGCGTTGAATTTCTCAGCCATCAAGCCGGGTAACTCCGTGGTCGCGCACACTCGGCCAAACAGAGTTGTGAGCGCACCTTGTAACCCGGCATTTTGATCAAAAAGGACCCCGACAAACCCGCGCCGGCGCAGGATTTTGAGAGCCTCCACGAAGCCTTCTTTTCGCGAGAGCAACTTCATCCCGAAGCGCTCGCGTGACGCGGTCACAAAGTCGTTTGCCGCGGTGTTGTCGAGCGGCCTGAAAATGATGCCAAACTCGGGGAACTTCCCGTGGATAATCAGGGGTTTCGCCGTCTGGACTTCCCAATAGGCGATGTGCGGTGAGCAAATGAGCGTGGCAGCAGGTTCTCGCGCATGCTCCGCGTACAGCTCTTTCAATTCAGGCGACGCGGCAACGATTCGGCGGAGGCGTTGCTCACTGAGAAAGGGCGTCGCCAGTGAGAGCAGACCGGTCTCGACCACCCGCCGGCAACTCTCACGACCGATGGCGAGGTGCCAACCCGACGGCCTCTCCGGGAAGGCGTGATGCAGATTAGAGCGCACCAATCGATGGCGCCGGGGCAGACAGAAAAAAATCAAATCCCCCAGAACTGCGCACAGCCCGCGCAGGAGTGCTTCTGGCGTCTGCGCCGCTAGCCAACCCGTTGTTTTAAATAAAATGAGGAGCACGCCAAAGTTCTAATTGTGACCAGCGTGGGCCGTTTACTAGGTAAAAACCGAGATAAATTTTGTCGAAGGCCCGATAATTGGACTCTCCCCAAATTGGCGTTTGATTTCCTCGACAAAAATCCATGAAACCTAGCACTGGCGTCGTGGAACTATCTTCCGCCTCGTTCGGTCCATGACTGAAATCCTTATCATAAAGCCCTCTTCTCTTGGCGACATCGTGCATGGCCTGCAGGCAGCGACCTCACTAAAGGCGCAGATCGATCATGTGCGGATATCATGGGTGGTTCGGGATATTTTTGCGCCGATCGTGCGGGCGTCTCAGGCGGTCGACCACGTCTACGTCTTCGAGCGCAACGCGGGCGCGAAGGGGTTTCTCAAATTGATCAAGGAGCTTCGCAAGACTTCGTTCGATTATGTTTTCGATATGCAGGGGCTTTTGCGTACGGGCCTGATGACGATGCGAACGATCGCGACCAAAAAAGTAGGTCGCTCCGATGCCCGCGAGTGGGCGGGCGTGTTTTATGACGAGAAAGTGCCCCTGCCACCGGACGGCAGACGGAGTCATGCGCTCGAGATCCTCCTGCAATTTTGCACAGTCCTCGGGGCGAAACCTGAGTTGCGTTCGCCCTTGAAGTTTCGTGAGGTCGATAATCTCAGTCTGAGTTTCGCCCACCCGCGTGGAGGCGGCAAACCGATCGTGATGTTTGTCGATAGCCGCCGAGCGGAAAAAACCTGGAGCGGCTTCAAACAGCTGACGGAGTTGATGCTGCGTGAGGATCGCTCGCGCAAGGTCGTGTGGGCCGGTAGCAGTTATGTTCCCGATCGCGGTGCCTTTCCCCCTGCACAGTTTTTTAATGTTACCGGCAATACCAGCCTCGTCTCCCTGCCAGCTCTTGTGAAACGGGCTGATTGGGTCATCGCCAACGACAGCGGCCCAATGCATCTCGCCGCGGCCTTGGGCGTGCGCGTGCTCGGTATCTTTGGCCCGACCGACCCACGGTTGTTTGGCCCTTACCCACTCAACGCGCCGACCAACGTGGTCGTCCAGGCTCCGGTGGGTGCCCTCAAGCTCCTTTCCGCGAAGGAAGTCTACGCTCGGTTTCAAAAGGCTCGCGATCGTTTTATCTGACCGCCAACGACCGATAAATTGGGGACTGCCCGCCCTCGCTGATCGCTAACTCCCATTTTTTAAAAACATCATGCTCGATCCGAAGATTATCCGTGAGTCACCCGACCTCGTTCGGGCCGCCATTGCCAAAAAACACCTCGAGGTCGACCTCGACGCGGTTCTCGCGATCGACACTCTGTGGCGCGCTCAATTACAGGATGTCGAAGCACTTCGTAGCGCCCAGAAAGCTGCGAACACTGCCATGGCCGCCTTGCCGAAGGGTTCGCCGGAATTCCTCGCGAAAGTGAGCGAGATGAAGGCCGTCTCCGCCCAAGCCAAGGAGCGCGATGCGCAATTAAAAGATACCGAAGAGCGCTTGCGTCAGGCCATGCTCTCAGTCCCCAACTTGCCCCACGCGAGTGTGCCCGCAGGCAAAACACCCGACCAAAATGTTGTGTATGCGACGCACGGCGATGTCACCGCGGTCTCGGCCGCCGCGCGGCCGCATTGGGAAATTCCCGGCTTTGAAAAGTTGTTCGACTTTGCCCGCGGCGCCAAAGTCACCGGCGCGGGGTTTCCGTTTTACGTCGGCGACGGCGCTCGTTTGGTCCGCGCCCTACTCCACTTTTTTTTGGACGAGAATGGCAAAGCCGGCTACGTCGAGGTGAGCCCGCCGATTTTGGTCAATGCGGCCAGTGCGACCGCCACGGGTCAGTTGCCCGACAAGGAGGGGCAGATGTATGAGACCACGCCTGACCATCTCTACGCGGTGCCCACGGCCGAGGTGCCCCTCACTAATTTCTTTCGCGACGAAATCGTCGACGAGGCTTCACTGCCGATTTATCGCTGCGCCTATACTCCCTGCTTCCGCCGCGAGGCGGGCAGCTATGGCAAAGACGTTCGCGGCCTCAATCGCCTCCACCAATTTGATAAGGTCGAGCTGCTCAAATGGGTCCATCCCGCGACCAGTTACGATGAACTCGACAAGCTGCGGCTCGATGCCGAACGGCTTCTCCAGAAATTGCACCTGCCGTATCGTGTCCTCTTAATGTGCGGTGGCGATCTCGGGTTTTCTCAGTCAAAAAAATATGACCTCGAGGTTTGGTCGGCCGGTCAACAGCGCTGGCTCGAGGTCTCCAGTTGCTCCAACTTTGAGACCTTCCAAGCTCGGCGGGCGCAAATCCGCTTTCGCTCCAAAGAAAGCGGGAAGCCAGAGCTGGTGCATACGCTCAATGGCTCCGGTCTCGCGGTCCCGCGGGTCTTGGCCGCGCTTCTTGAAAACAATCTTCAGCCCGACGGTCGCGTCAAAATCCCGTCGGCGCTCGTGCCTTATTTCGGCAAAGAGTATTTGATTTTCGCATGAGCGCGAGTCGCGAGCGTGGGCGGCGGGCCCGTCGAGCGTGAAAAAGGCGGGCGACGGGGGCGCGCTGCTGGTGGCGGCCGGCGCCCTCGCCGAGCGGTTTCCTTTCGACCGTTTTGACCCAGCGGTGCGCGCGTGGGCTGAGTCGTCCTCACCTCGTGCCGTATGGTCGGTAGCCGTATCCGGTGGACCGGATTCGGTGGCCTTGTTGCTTTTGCTTTGGGCTCATTGGCCCAGCCGTCGCCGCCACTTGCGCGTGCTGCACTTTAATCACCGGCTGCGCGGGTTGGAATCGAGAGATGATCTGTTTTTTTGCCGTAGGTTGTGCGCAAAACTTAAAATAAAATTTATTGGTGGTTCTTGGCTTGGTCAGCACGGTCCTGTCAGCGAAGCAGCGGCGCGCGCGGCGAGAATGGCGTTCTTCGCCAAGAAAGCCCGCGTGGTCTGGCTAGGTCATCAGCAAGATGATATCGCCGAGTCGATGCTTATGCGCCTCGCGCGGGGGAGCGGTTTGGGCGGCCTCTCGGCCCCGCGCCCGGTTCAGCTCCTCAAGGGCGGGAGAGTTCATCTTCGCCCACTGCTCGGAATCAAAAAAGGGGAGCTTGGTGCCGCGCTCCGAGCGGCCGGCGTCCACTTTCGCGAGGATTCGAGCAACCGCCAGCCGGCGTTTTTTAGAAACCGGATCCGGCACGAGGTAATCCCTCGTTGGCTCGAAGCCGCCCAGCGCGATGCCTTGTTGGGCGCCGCGCGCTCCCGGGAACTCCTCGAGGAAGATGACGCCGCGTTAGAGCTTTGGCTCGATGCGCTCAAACCAATCGATGCCCTTGGCTGGCTTGATCTCAGCCGTCTCGCCGGAAAGCCCCGCGCCCTATTTCGGCGCGCCCTCCATCGCTGGCTCCTCGCCGAACCCCGCGCTGGGGCGATCTCCCGCCAATCCTTTGACTTCTTGTTGGCCGCCCTCATCCGTGGAGAACCGACCCGCCACAGTCTTGGGCTCGCTGGCTTTGCCAAGATCGACCAAGCGATCCTGCGTTTTGAACCGATTGCGAAATCACGAGCGACTTTCCGCGGGCCCATCAATTGACTTATTCTCGGGGAACATCCACGTTCCCCCCCCAGTCCCAAACGTAAATGTCCGAACCTGAAACTAAAAAGTCCCGTCGTCCCCTGAAAAATCCGCCACCGGATCGCTTCCAGCCGAAGATGCTGATCTTCTGGCTGGCTTTAGTGGCCGCGGTTTTGGCCCTGCTCTACTACACTCCGAGCATAAGCAGCGCACCCGAGATTCTGACGATTCAAGATGTCGTCGAGCGGGCTGAAGCCGGAAATATCAATCGCGAACCGGCCAAGGCGGCGGTGCTCCGACCCGATCCCAGCGGTGGTCGCGATTGGTCGGCGATTGCCGGAGAGAGCCGGCGCGATTCCACCAGTGCTTGGAAACCGTTCCGAGCGGCTGGCCGAGTGACGGAACACACCCACGAGCGACTCAGCAAATCCAAGGCTTTCGCCGAGCAGCCGACGCAGACGATGATGACCTCGATTCTCGCGCAGATCATCCCGTTTGTCTTAATCATTGGCCTGCTCTATTTTCTATTCGTTCGTCAATTACGCCAAGCTGGTCGTGGCGCGCTCAGCTTCGGGAAAAGTCGCGCGAAACTCCTCACGCGCGATCGAGACAAGATCACTTTTTCCGATGTGGCGGGATGCGATGAAGCGAAGGAGGAAGTTTCCGAGGTAGTCGAATTCCTCAAAGACCCGAAGAAATTCACCAAAATGGGTGGCCGCATCCCCAAGGGTATCCTGATGGTCGGGCCTCCGGGCACCGGCAAGACGCTTCTCGCCAAGGCGGTCGCGGGTGAAGCCGAAGTTCCCTTCTTCAGCATTTCGGGCTCTGATTTTGTGGAGATGTTTGTTGGCGTCGGCGCCAGTCGTGTCCGTGACATGTTCGAACAGGGGCGCAAGAGTGCGCCTTGCTTGATCTTCATCGATGAAATCGATGCGGTCGGTCGCCAGCGCGGCGCCGGCGTCGGCGGTGGTAATGACGAGCGGGAGCAGACCCTCAATTCGCTGTTGGTTGAAATGGATGGATTCGACACCAACGAGGGCGTGATCATTATCGCGGCGACCAATCGGCCCGATGTTCTCGATAGCGCCTTGCTCCGCCCCGGTCGCTTTGATCGGCAGATCTATGTCGATTTGCCTGACCTCATTGGTCGCGAGCAAATCTTGCGGGTTCACGCCAAAAAAGTGACTTTGGCGGAAAACGTCGATTTGCAGGTCATCGCGCGCGGCACGCCAGGTCTTTCCGGTGCTGAATTGGCCAACTTGCTCAACGAAGCCGCCCTTCTCGCCGCGCGCCGGAGTAAGAAAAAAGTTGAGATGGTGGATGTCGATGATGCTCGCGAAAAAGTCCAGTTCGGTCGCGAGCGTCGCCGCTTGATGGACGATGAGGAAAAGAAACTGACCGCCTATCACGAGGCGGGCCACGCCTTGGTTCAGGCCGTAATCGATGACGGCCATATGCCGGTGCACAAAGTGACCATCATCCCGCGGGGGCGCAGCCTCGGTAGTACGATGTTCATCCCCAAGAAAGACATTCTCACCCATGCCAAGCGTCGGATGTTAGGTCAGATTGCGATGGGTTTGGGTGGACGCATCGCCGAGGAATTGGTGCTGGGTGATATTTCCAGCGGCGCGGCCGGCGACATCAAACAGATTACAAAAATTGCGCGCCATATGGTGTGCGACTGGGGGATGAGCCCTCTCGGACCCGTTGCTTTTGGGGATAGCCACGACACGGTGTTTCTGGGACGCGATATTACCCGTAATGAGAATGTTTCCGAGTCGACGGCGCGTCGCATTGACGAGGAAATTCACCGCATCATTGACGAGCAGTATAAGCGCGCGACCCAGATAATTTCCGAGCGCCGCGCCGCCCTCGATAAAATGGCCGAGGCGCTCCTCGAGCATGAGACCATCGACGGTAAGCACGTTCTGGAAATTCTTCAGTTCGGCGAAATTCGTTCTCCCATTGCTCCAAGCCTGATCAAGTCGGATGAGCTCGCGGCGAGCCGCCGGAAGGTCTCAGAGAAAACTCCGCTGGCGGAACCACCCGAACTCGGACCGGCGACCGCGCCGACTCCAGCTTGATCAGAGGCGGGCGCGGGCCCGCCCCGTTAGTTCCGGCAGTTCCGCCGCGAATTGGCAGGTAGCATCTTCTTTCTTCCTGCCTTGATTCGTGCCGGGCGCCGCCAATTCTCCGCACTAGGATAATCTATGAAAATTTGTTGCATTGGTGCTGGTTACGTCGGAGGTCCCACGATGGCGATGATCGCGCTGAAAGCGCCGCACATCCAGGTGACCGTCGTTGATATGAATGCGGCGCGGATCGCCGCTTGGAATTCTGAAACATTGCCTATTTACGAACCGGGCTTGGATGAAATTGTCCGGCAGCGCAGAGGAATTAACCTTCATTTTTCGACGGATATTCACGGGGGGATCAAGGCCGCGGATATCATTTTTGTGGCAGTGAATACCCCGACGAAAACCTATGGAGTGGGCGCAGGCCGAGCGGCGGATTTACGGTTTATCGAATCCGTCGCGAGGACTATTGCGGAGCAGGCCAACGGCCCGAAAATAATCGTCGAGAAATCGACCATTCCGGTGAAAACAGCCGAGACGATTAAAGACATCCTCGCGGCCAATTCTCATGGTCACGCGTTCGAGGTTTTATCAAACCCGGAGTTTCTCGCGGAAGGTACCGCGGTAGCGGACTTGTTGGCCCCCGATCGCGTTCTGATTGGCGGTGAGCGGACTCCGAGCGGAGCGATCGCCTTGCAGAAACTGGCGGATGTATACGCGCATTGGGTTCCCCTTGACCGGATTATTGCGACGAATCTCTGGTCCTCGGAACTTTCGAAACTTGTTGCCAATGCGTTTCTCGCGCAGCGGATTTCCTCGATCAACTCCATCTCGGCGCTCTGCGAGGCCACGGGGGCCGATGTGGATGAGGTGGCCAATGCGATTGGGCGGGACTCGCGGATTGGTCCAAAATTTCTCAAGGCCTCCGTCGGCTTTGGCGGTTCGTGCTTCCAGAAAGACATTCTTAACCTCGTCTACCTGTGCGAGCACTTTGGTTTACCGGAGGTCGCCACTTATTGGGAAGGCGTCGTGAAGATGAACGACTGGCAAAAGCGGCGTTTCGCGACCAAGGTGGTGCGCTCGCTCTTCAACACCGTGGCGGCTAAAAAAATCGCCATCTTCGGGTTTGCTTTTAAGAAAGACACCAACGACACCCGTGAATCGGCGGCGATCTCGGTCTGTCGCGATTTGCTCGATGAGCAGGCGCGGATCGTGGTCTACGATCCCAAAGTGCCGGCCCACGAAATTCGTTTCGACGCGCTGGGTAAAGGTCGTGATGAGTCACAACTTTCGGTCGTTCAGGATCCTTACGAGGCGGCGATGGGTGCGCACGCAGTTGTCATCCTGACCGAGTGGGATGAGTTTAAAACTCTCGATTATACGAAGATTTACGCGGGCATGCACCAGCCGGCATTCATTTTCGACGGTCGTAATATTCTCGACCTCCCGAAATTGCGCGCCCTCGGTTTTCGCGCCAGCGGAATTGGGAAATAGCCCACGGCCAGATCCGCGTAGCGCGATTTCGCTGGCTGATCACCAACCGCGGGCCGGCCGCTTCTGGGTCGGCCGGAGCCGTTTATTTTTCGGGTGCCCGGTGGATTTGTGGGGTCCACTTGGCATAGCTTGGATCCTCGTGCAGGAACGCATCCGGCTCTGCCGAGGTGCGAAAAAGATCGTCGTCCAGAAGTTCGGGAAGGAGTCGATCCAAGCTATACGGCACGGCGGTCACGTTCGGCGGCGGCACCGACCAGGCTCGAAAATTCTCTGGAGTTACCAGTTCGCCGCCTAGTTCAGCGGTGGGGACGCGCACGAGCCCGCGCTGCAGATTAAAGCTGTGCCAAGCTTCCCGTCGGGCATCCGCGATGACGGTGAGGTCGGGTCGCCGGAGTTGATGGGCCACCAGCGCAAGGCTGAAATAGCCATAGACCGGCCTTGGGCGAAGCGCCGTCCACGTTCGCATCGCCATGGCCGCGGTCCGAATGCCGAGGACAGAACCAGGGCCCTCGCAGTAAAGAAAGGCCTCGGCTTCCGTTGATTGAACCCCCAGCCGTTCGAGCGATTCAAAAATGCCCACCCCGGCCTCCTCGGAGCTTTTGCGCCAGTCCGACGAGCCGTCCGCACGTAGCCACCCGACCTGAACGTGCGTGGATGCCGTGTCAAGAAGCAGGAGCGGAGCGTGCGCGGCGAGCAATTGACGGAGGCTGGACATGGGGAGTGACGAAAAGCCCGCGATGAGCGAGGCGCAAGCGTTCAGAAACTTCGGACTTTTGCACGGGGCTTTCTATCGGCACAGAATCCGGCATTGACCGAGCGGGCTTGCGCCCTAACTTGGACAATTCTTTTAACATAAAACTCGTCTGACCATACGCCGTGAACGTCCAACTAAACAGTGTCTCCGCCACCCGCAAGAGTCTCGTCATCGTGCTCGAATCGAGCGAAGTCGCCACCGAGCATCAAGGGGTCGTGATGGAAATCGCCAAGTTTGCCCGGATTCCCGGGTTCCGGCCCGGCAAGGCGCCTGCTTCCATGGTTGCGAGGCGTTTTCAGAAGGAAGTCACGGATGATTTCAGGAAGAATGTCGTTTCAAAGGCTTACCGGGCGGCGATTGATCAGGAGAAGCTTGATGTGCTGAATGTTGTTAATATCGAGGAGGGGGTGATTGTCTTCGGCTCGCCGGCGACCATCACGATCACATTGGATGTGCGCCCCGAGTTCGAGCTTCCCGAATATCGGGGTTTGCCAACTGAGATCGTCTCTTCGGATGCGACCGAGGCGGAAATTTC
The DNA here is from genome assembly GCA_945903465.1 of Opitutus sp. GAS368. Taxonomy (GTDB): domain Bacteria; phylum Verrucomicrobiota; class Verrucomicrobiia; order Opitutales; family Opitutaceae; genus ER46. The sequence goes on along the minus strand of CAMDOF010000015.1, from coordinate 59,879 downwards.
AGTGGCGATCGAGGGGCTCCGTGGGGAGCGGGCAGATTTTAAACCCGTGGATCGGCCGGCGCAGAAGGGCGACTTCGTCAAACTTTCCTACGAAGGCAAGATCGCTGGTCAGCCGATCGTTGAATTAGTCCCGGAGAAGCCCTTGTACGGCCAGGCGCCGCAGACTTGGGAAGAGGTCGACGGGGCCATTCAAGGCGTCATTCCAGGTTTGGGTCAGCATCTGGCGGGGTTGAGTAGTGCGGAAAAAAAAGATGTGTCCGTGGAGTTCCCCGCGGAGTTCGCCCTCGCGCCGGCCTTGGCCGGTAAAGTTGCCCTTTACTCTTTGGCGATTCTCGAGATTCGGGCACGGTTGCTGCCTGAGCTCGATGAGCCTTTTTTCAAATCGCATCAGGTCGACGATCTGGCCGGTCTGCAGTCGCAAGTAGGTAGCAATCTGAAGATGCGGAAAGATTATGAGAATCGGATGGCCCAGCGTCGCCAAGTGACGGAGGCCCTTGGGGCCAAGGTTGATTTCCCAGTACCGGATTCTCTCGTCGAGGCCGAAACGCAATCCGTCCTTCGCCAGTTTATTGAGGAGAATATGCGCCGAGGCGTGCAGGAGGATCAGTTCGAAAAGGATAAGAAGGAGTTGTTCGCAGGTGCGCGTCAGGCTGCCCACAATCGGGTAAAAATGCAGCTCATCCTCGTGAAGATTGCCGAAAAGGAGGCCCTCGAAGTGACCAGCGATGATCTGAATCAATTTATTTATCGTGAATCCAATCGCTCCAACCAGAAGCCTGACAAGCTGGCGAAGACGCTCGCGGCCGATCGCGAACAGCTTCGTTCGGTTCAGCAGAGTATCCTCTTCGACAAGGCGGTTGATTTTCTGGTGTCCATGGCTACGGTGACCGTGGTCGAACCAAAGGTTTGATCGCATCCATTTCATCCCTAATTCTGTGAGCTACTACGTTCCCATTGTTCTTGAAAATACCGGCCGCGGCGAACGGTCGATGGACATCTATTCGCGACTTTTGAAAGATCGTATCATCTTCATTGGTACGCCGATTGACGATATGGTGGCGAACCTCGTCATCGCGCAGATGCTCTACCTTCAGATGGAGGACGCGAAGAAGGACATCCATTTGTACATCAATTCACCCGGTGGCGTGGTGACAGGTGGCATGGCGATCTACGATACGATGAATTTTCTGCAGTGTGATATCGTGACCTATTGCGTGGGTATGGCCGCCAGTATGAGCACGGTGCTCTTGGCGGCGGGGACCAAGGGCAAGCGCTTCGCTTTGCCGAATAGTCGGGTGATGATTCATCAACCTAGCGGCGGTGCTGGTGGCCAAGCCGCGGATTTCGCGATTGCGGCGAGAGAAATTCTTCGTTGGCGCAAGACGTTGAACGAAGCGATTTCTCGTCATACTGGGAAGTCGCCTGAGGTCATCGAAAAAGACTCGGATCGCGATTATTATCTGAGCGCTCCGGAGGCCAAAGAATATGGCCTCGTCGATCATGTCGTCAGTTCGACCCGCGAGGTCCAGGCTGTGGCCCAGGTGCCCGCCTGACGATTGGTGCCGCCCGCGTGCCGAGTGCTCGTTGACTGACCGACACGTAGTCTCGCCTCGACACCGGCGGTCGCTCTCCCACCTTTGGTCTATGGCTAAATCAGCTCGCATGACCCTCTGCTCCTTCTGCGGCAAGTCGCAGGCGGAGGTACGGAAGATCATTGCTGGTCCGGGCGTCTTTATTTGCGATTCTTGTGTAAATGTCTGCAAAACGATCATTGATCGTGAGCTGAAGGTGCCCGTCGCTGAGGTGAAGCCGGCGTTTCGCTTGGTGAAAACATCTGACATCAAGAGGGCGCTGGATGAGCACGTAATCGGCCAGGATCATGCTAAAAAAGTTCTCTCGGTAGCAGTCTATAACCATTACAAGCGACTGATGTTTCAATCAGGTCAGCTGAAAGATTCGACGGCGATTTCGGCCGAGTTCAGTGAGGTTGAGATTGAGAAGAGCAATATTCTTCTGACGGGTCCGACGGGTTCAGGGAAGACCTTGCTGGCGCGCACGCTCGCCAAGATTCTGGATGTTCCTTTTGCGATTTCCGACGCCACGACTCTGACGGAGGCGGGCTACGTGGGCGAAGATGTTGAAAACGTCGTGCTGCGTTTGCTGCAAGCGGCGAGCTACGACGTCAAAAAAGCGGAATGCGGTATCATCTACATTGATGAAATCGACAAGATTGGTCGCAAGACAGAGAACGTCTCGATTACGCGCGATGTTTCGGGTGAAGGCGTGCAACAAGCGCTGTTAAAGATATTGGAAGGGACGACGTGCAATGTTCCCCCTCAGGGTGGTCGGAAGCATCCGAACCAAGAATATATCCAGATTAACACCTCGAACATTCTCTTCATATGCGGGGGGGCTTTTGTTGGGTTAGAAGCGATTGTGCAGCGGCGTTTGGGGACGAAAAGCCTCGGATTTACCGCGATCTCGGCTCAGCAAGAGGCGGCCCTAAATCCTGAGGATTTGATGAAAGCGCTCGCGCCCGAGGATCTTGTTCGTTTCGGGATGATCCCTGAATTCATCGGGCGGCTTCCCGTTATTTCGGTGCTCGATCAACTCGCGGTGGCGGATTTGGAGAAAATTCTGTTGCGGACGAAAAATGCAATTGTGAAGCAGTACGCGAAGCTTTTTGCGATGGATGGAGTCAGATTGAAGTTCACCCCGGATGCGGTTAAGGCGATTGCGGCCAAGGCCATGGAGTTAAAGACAGGCGCGCGGGCGCTCCGTTCAATTATGGAGAAACTTATGCTCGACGTAATGTACGAGCTGCCCCAGCGGGATGATGTCAGCGAAGTGGTCGTGGACGCGGCGGTGGTGGCTGGCCGGCGTCGGCCGACCTTGCGTTTGGTGGCCAAGGGAGAGTCCAAGGAGGACGCGGCTTAATCGCCGATCACCCGAAAGTTTCAGACTTTGATTTTCCGGGGCAGCCGCAGACCTCCTCACTCCCGGCAGGAATCAGAGTGAGTCCAGAGCATCCGCGAGTCGCTTTAGCATCGCGCGCTGGCGCGGGTGCTCGGGACCACGCAAAAGTCCAGACTGTATGGGACGTTGGTGGATTATGACTTGCCGCTAATCCCAACTGCTTTGGGAATTTGGACTTTCTGGCCGTAGCCGCGAGCGTGAGCGAGTGGTGATTCCCCCGCTAGCTCACCCTCGTAGCGGCAGAACTTCGAGCGGCGAAGTCCGACAGACTCCTCGGCGGCGAATCACGGGGGTGGGCCTACGTCCTCCGCGCCGGTCGGTTGGGCCGCGTTTACCAGTGGGCGTAGTCGCCCTTTTCGAGGCCCTTCGCAAACTCCACCAAGAGGCGCACGCAGCGCTCAACGTCCTCGAGGTCGACAACTTCGCTCGGGGTGTGCATGTAGCGGAGAGGAATGCTCACGAGTCCGGTGGCCACGCCGCCGCGGCCCATTTGGATGGCGCGCGCATCGGTGCCAGTGGGGCGTGGGTCGGCCTCGATTTGATAGGGGATCTTGGTCTTCTTGGCGGCACGGAGCAGCCGATCAAAAATCTTCGGGTTGATATTGGCACCGCGGCAGAGGATTGGGCCTCCGCCTAATTTCGTTTCGCCAAACTTCCGATTATCGCAGTCGGGGTGGTCGGTCGCGTGACCGACATCAATGGCGATCGCGATGTGTGGGTTCACGAGATAGGCGGACGTGGTCGCGCCCCGCACCCCGATTTCTTCCTGAGCGGTCGCGACACTGACCACTTTGGCCGCGAGCGGCGTCTTGTCCCGAGCGAGCCGGATCAGCGTCTCACCGACAATATAAGCTCCGACCTTGTTATCGAAAGCCCGCGCCGTCCCGACGCTTCCGCTAATCATTTCGAGCTCGTGGTCGTAAGTGGCGACATCGCCGATAGCGACGCGGGCGCGGGCCTCGGCCTTGGAGCGTACGCCGATATCGATCCATATTTCATGTTTCTTGGGAACTCGCTTACGATCTTCGTCGTCCATCAGATGGATCGCCCGTTTGCCCGTGACACCCCTGACGGGGCCTTGGGCGGTTTGAATAATGACACGACGCCCTGAAATCACGCTCAGGTCGTGGCCACCGATGGTATCGAAGTAGATAAAACCATCCGGGTTGATGAACGTGACGATAAGTCCGAGTTCGTCCATATGCCCGGCGAGCATGAGTACAGGATCCCCTTTGGGATTCAACGTGGCGATGCGATTACCGAGGGCATCTGGAATATACAGATCCGCGGCAGGCTTGACGTATCGGTCAAAGACGGCCTGCGCCTCGCTCTCGTAACCGGAAGGCGAGCGGGCATGAAGTAATTCAGCGAGGAAGGCCGGGACTTTGTAAGTCGACATGGTTTTTAGTCTCGCGCTGGTTGGCCGGCGCGCAAAGCGTTTTTTTAACCAATGACGATATATCCAGCTATCGATATTAGAGGCGGTCGAGCCGTCCGACTACTGCAGGGACGGGCCGATCAAGAGACCGTGTACGCGCTGAATCCGGTCGCAGTGGCTGAGGAATTTCATGCGGAGGGAAGCACGTGGGTGCACGTGGTTGATCTTGATGGAGCCTTTTTGGGGGAGCCGCAGAATCTCGCGGTGGTTCAAGCGATTGCCTCAATCGGTATGAAGGTCGAACTGGGTGGTGGGCTGCGCACGCGCGCGGCAATTGAGCGGGCCTTTGATTTTGGCGTCAGTCGAGCGGTGATCGGCACGCGCGCGGCGGAGAGCGAGGCTTTTGTGGATGAACTGGTGCAGGCGTTTGGGGAAAAAATTGCGGTGGGCATCGATGCGAAAGACGGGAGAGTAGCGGTGAAGGGTTGGGTGGACACCACTGGAACGGGCGCGCTCGATCTGGCGCGGCGCATGGGTGCGATCGGGGTGCGCACAATTATTTACACCGACATTGGGACTGACGGGATGTTGACGGGGCCGAACTTTGCGGCGCAAACCGCGATGCTGAAAGCGGGGACGTTCAATGTCATCGCGAGTGGCGGGGTGAGCCATCGGGATGACGTCGTCCAATTGGCGGAGCTAGGGCGTCGCCACGCTAATCTGGACGGGGTGATTGTGGGCAAGGCGCTCTATGAAAAGCGGGTGCGATTGCCGGACTTGTTAGAGATTGCGCGCTGAAAAAGGGGGTATGTTTGGTTTCCTCGAAAGGATTGCTCAGGTGGGTGCAGTTCGAGCAGGCGACCCGGCTGAAAATGGTGCGTGCCGCCAGTGAGTGATCTTTCTGCGGAGGGACGTTGGCCCGGGTACTGCGGGTGAGTTTTGGGCGGATCGTTGAGGCCTGCCCTACGTTCGAGTGGCGCCGTTGAGCGCATCGTTGAAGTGAGTTCCCCGCCCAACTCGATCGGCTTTTCGCTCAGGTGGCGTGGGGCTACTCAGGGCCTCGATAAGGCGGGTTGCTGCTGGCGTGGAGAGACGCCAAAAAATTCCACAATATGCTCGACCTTGTCAAAGCCGAGCTCACGAAGTTTTTGCTGCACGCGATCGATCGCCACTTGTAATTCATGGGCGATCGCGGTGTTGATTTCATTCACCTGCTGGGTCTCTTTGCAGACGATGTGATATCGGCTTGGCTCGCCCATCTTCAGTTCGTACAGGACCGTTCCGTTATGGAAAAAGGCGCGGCGCGCGAGGCCGATATCTTCGAAGGCACTCATGCAGCGATAAACCGTGACGAGGTCGCAGCTTATCTTATTATCGATGTTCGCGTGGATCTGCTCAACACTCGCCGGTTTAGTTTGGCGCAGGAGGACATCGAAAATAGCGATTCGTGGCTGGGTGATCCGCATGCCGGCGGACTTCATTTTAGCCTTAGCTTGTTCGAGACCGGAAGGGTTTGGCTCGTCGCCTTGGCTGGCAGTTCTTGAAAAGAGCAGGGGTTTTTTAGAGATTGAGATCATCAGCAAAAGAATTGCGATTGAGATGGGTATTTTCCCAGTTAATAGATGGTAGCAATAACCCCCATAGATATTCTCCTGCTCACTGGGGATTGCTCGCTACTGGAATATTCTGCTCACTTGGGCTTTATTGATGCAAAATCCTGATTTCAACGATGTCGTTTCTTTGATCTGCAAGGAAGATCCGCGCTTTGATCGAAAGGCCTATGACTTCGTGCGTTCAGGGCTCGATCACACGGTTAAGGAGTTGCGCAAAAAAGATGCCGGGCGAGCGGAGCGTTCGCGCCACGTGAGCGGGCCCGAGCTCTTGGAGGGTTTGCGAGGCTACGCTTTGGACCAATTTGGCCCGCTGGCGAAGATAGTGCTGAACGCTTGGCGCATTCAGCGTTGTCGCGATTTTGGTGAGATTGTCTTCAATCTTATTGAGTACAACGTGTTTTCTAAGACCGAAAATGATCAGAGGGAGGATTTTTCGGACATCTTCGATTTCGATGATGCCTTCGTTAAACCATTTCAGCCGAAGGGAAGTTCGGTTGGGTTCGCGGCTCCGAAGCGCTTGGGCTCGGACTCCTCCAAGTGAAGAGCGGACAGATGGGTTGACTTTATGTTTTGAGTTTTGTTGGCGTTCCCGGGCGGAGAAGCCCTCAATTGATTATGGTCAAATCGTTTTCCGCTCCCGCTGATCTTAGCCTGCTCGATCCATTTTGGGGCGAGCCGGTCGAGCGCAGCGTTTTTGCCAACGGGCTTACGTTAATCATCAAACAGGATACCTCGGCGGCGCTGGCCTCGGTGCAAGTCTGGGTGAAGACGGGCAGCATTCACGAGGCCGCGCATCTCGGGGCTGGGTTGTCGCACTATCTTGAGCATATGCTTTTTAAAGGAACCGTGCGGCGGGCGGGGCGGGAGATCAGCTCGGTGGTTCAGGCCCACGGGGGCTACATCAACGCTTACACAACATTTGATCGGACGGTTTATTATATTGATCTACCGAGCGAGCACACGGGCGTCGCGATTGATTTGCTGGGGGACGCGGTTCTAAATTCCACGCTGCCAGAAGACGAAGTGGCGAAGGAAAAAGAAGTGATTCTGCGCGAGATTTCGATGACCAAAGACGATCCAGATAACCGCCTTTGGGATGGATTGTTTGCTCTAGCTTTTCGCGAACATCCGTTTCGGCATCCGATTATTGGGCACCGGGATGTCTTTTCCGCGGTGACGAGGGGTGACTTGCTCGAGTATTACCATTCACGCTACGTGCCTAATAACTTGGTGGTGGTCGTAGTGGGTGACGTGGATATGGCTGCAACCCGAGCGGCGGTCGCTCAGCATTTTGGGGCGGCACCACGGGTGAGGTTGGCCCCGGTTCTGGTCTCTGATGAACCCGTGCAGCTGGCCCCGCGTCGTGAGCATCGCTTTGAAAGTGTGGAATTGACGCGCGGAGTGCTGGCTTGGCCTATTCCGGGGCTCGGGCACGAAGATGCGGCGGTCCTCGATTTGTTGGCAATGGTGTTGGGTAGTGGTGATAGTTCTATTCTTTGGGATGAGTTGCGCGAGCGCGCCGGCCTCGTTCATTCGATTGACTCCTCGGCTTGGAATCCGGGTAAGACGGGCCTGTTTTGTATCTCTTTTACGTGTGAAGCAGAAAAGCGGCCCGCCGCCGAGGCGGCGATTTTGGCCTGTTTGCGGCGTTTGGGGAAAGGGGGGTTCGGATTCTCCCAATTGAAGAAGGCCATCTGCCAGCTGGTCGTCGGTGAAATCAATTCTCGTAAAACGATGAGTGGTCAGGCTTCGCGCTTGGGTGTGGCGGAGGTGGTGCTAGGTGATCTCGATTATAGCCGGAGTTATTTTGCGCGGATTTCGGCCGTCAAGCCAGGGCAGCTGAGTCGCTGCTTGCAGCGCTATCTCGGCTCAGAGCGCCTGAACTCGGTTTCGCTCAATCCGTTGGCGGCGGTTCCCACCAATGGACCGTTGAAGTCGACGGTCAAGAGCGACGGGGAGTTTAGCGAAATGACCTTGGCGAACGGGGCGCGCCTCTTACTCCAACGCGATCGACGTCTCCCCAACTTACATCTCCGCTTTGTGATGCAAGGAGGCGCGCTCTTTGAGAATCCCAAGAAGCGAGGATCGACCGGGTTGCTGGCGACGATGCTGACCAAGGATGCGGGGGCGCGTTCGTCCGCGGACGTCGCGCAGTTTATTGAGGAAATTGGCGGATCGTTTTATCCTTTTTCTGGTAATAATAGTGTCGGCTTGGCGGTAGAGGTTTTGCCGCCGGACGCTGATCGAGCCCTCGCCGTACTGGCGGCAGCGGTGCTGACCCCAAAGTTCAAGGCGGCGACGTTGAAGATTGAACGCGACGCGCAGATAGCCGGTTTGCAGCAGGACGATGACGACGTAGTGACGCTCGCGGGGAAGCGCCTTCGCGCGAAATTTTTTGGTGATCATCCGCTCGCCTATGATGCGTCGGGCAATCTTGCTGGGGTCAAGGCGGTCACCCCTCGGGATTTGGTGCAGTTGCACCGGCGCCTTTGCGTAGGTTCAAACGTGGTTCTAGCGGTGGCGGGTGACTTCGATCCCAAGAAATTAGCGCTGAAATTGAAGGCATTTCTCACCCGTATCCCGAAAGGAACGTTAGCCGGTGGGCCTGCTCTGGTCGGTCGGTCGCCGTTGCCGGCAGCGACGGGTGATTTTGTGGAAGTGCAACCGAGGGAGCAGGCGGTGGTGTTGCAGGCATTTCCTGGTCCCTGCGTGAACGCGGAGGATTTTTATTCGGGCGAGGTGGCCGACGAGCTCTTTAGTGGTATGGCCTCGCGCTTGTTCGAGCGGGTTCGCGAGGAGAAAGCCTTGGCCTATTTCGTCCGCTCTGGGCGAGTCTCCGGCTTAGATGCCGGGATGTTTTATTTTCTCGCGGGCACCCAGCCGGGCAAGGAGTCGGAGGTTTTGGCGGAAATTAACGCGGAAATTGCGCGGGTGCGGGCAGGTGGGGTTGAGGCGGCGGAATTGTTGCGGTGCCAGACGCGTTTGAAGGCCGCGCGGCGGCAAGCTTTTCAGACCAATTCCGCGCGAGCGATGCAGGCCGGTTTGAACGCGATCCAGGGTCAGCCGATTAATGACTGGAAAAATTATGATCGGAGAATTGACGCGGTGACGCTCGCAGATTTGGCGGACTTTGCCGCGCGTCGATTTGGGGTGGAGCAGCGCACCCAATTGGTCGTGCGGCCCTGATTTTAGGGTAAAGGGCCCGTCGCTCCGAGCGGTATGCCGGTGGGCGGCGCCTGAGCCTCAAGAACCCTTTTCGCCCGTAGGAGCGGGCTCGTTATTCAGCGGGCCACGTTGTCTTTAGCCTCAGGCGGAAACGGGAGAAGGCCAGTTTAATAATGTAAATTGTTGTTATTCATATATTAATAGAGAAATATAATGCATCTTGGATAAAAAGTTAGCGAGTCGCTCAGATCGGTCTGGCTTTTGGGAAACGCTTTATTACTGTTGCGCGCCCATGAAAAAACTAGCCTCAAAACTTATCCTAATTGCCAGCCTGTTCGCTGTCGCTTGTACCTTCGCGGTACCGACCGTGCAAGCTGCTGACGACGCCGAAAAGGCCGCCAAGAAGAAGAAGAAAGAAGAAGCCGACTTGAAGAAGTACGACAAGAACGGCAACGGAAAGCTCGATGATGGCGAGAAGGCTGTGCGCGACGCTGACGTTGCGAAGGCCAAGGCCGAAAAAGCCAAGAAGTAAGCTCATCGGTTAACTCCGATCCAGCGATTGCGAGCCCCAGTTTTCTGGGGCTTTTTTTGTGCCCGTTGGCTGGCAGCCTGTCGGGTTAACCTGCTGAAAACGTCCGTGTCTGCACCGCGTATTCACGAAGGCAGCCAACCCATGCGCAAATTCCCCACGCATTTACTCTTGGACTTCGATTTTACGCTCTGAAAGCACGGGAATTTTTGACGCGGGGAAAAGTTTTTCCAGATGAGAATTTCCGCACCCAAGCCTCGTTGATTCTCAGTAGGTTGAGGTCTTGATGAATACGCGCTGCCGTGTCTGCAACGCTCCGTGCGGATCGAAATTAAACTACGAGGCCACCGTCGGGCTTTTCGAGACTGCGAGGGAGTCCGCCGCGAGGCCCGAAGCCGCTAGGTCTTCGCGATGAGTTCACCGCTCCATTTTAACTTGGCGCGGACGACGGCGAAATGGGAGTAGTCGGCGCGCTGGGCGAGTGGTAGCCGCCAAGTGGACATCGAGATCTCGACGGGTGACTGGGCGCTTACTTTCAAGTTTCGTTGACCATCGAGAGCGACCAGCAGGCGTGACTCGCCCGAGCGGTTGAAGACCCTTAGTTTCACATTTTCGCGAAAGATGATCGATCGATTGCTCAGCGTGTGGGGACAGATTGGGGTCATCGCGATGACGCCCGCCTTGGGATGAAGAATGGGCCCGCCCGCGGAAAGGTTGTAGGCGGTGGAGCCAGTGGGGGTGGAGAAGATCAGGCCGTCGCAGGTGTAGTCGGTGACCAATTCGCCATCTGCGAAAACTCCGAGGCGGACGAGGCGTGAATTGACGGTATCTTTTAACAGGACATCATTGAGCGCGAGTTCTTTGGGGCCGCGCCCCGTGGAGCATTCGAGCATGGCGCGCTGATCAATTTGAAATTCGCCACGGAGGAGCGACTTGAATTGGGAGCGGGCTTCGTCGGCGGAGAAAGTGGTGAGAAAGCCGAGGCTCCCTCGATTGACGCCGATGATGGGCACCTGGCAGCGGGCGGATTCGCGCGCGACTCCGAGTAGGGTGCCATCGCCGCCGATCACGCAGCAGGCGTCGCTGCCCTCGAGATAACCTTTAGGCAGGGGGAAGCGCGTGGTCTGCTTTAAGGCGACGGCGCTTGCTCGGGCGATTTGCGTCAGTTCTCGAGCGAGGGCGGGGGCCCCTTCCTTCTTCTCGTTGACCACGAAGGCGAGCTGGCGGATCGGTTTCATTCAGAGGATGGCGTCGATAACACGGATTTGTGGAGGCACAGCAAGAATTCCCGATTACCGTCGGCTCCGCGAATGGGTGAATCGATACTGCCAGTGACGTGAGCACCGTGCAGTTTTTCGAGAGCGAATGAGCGCACGCTGGTGAGGGCGCCCTCTTGAACAGCGACGTCGCGAATTACGCCGCGTCCCTTGTCGGCCGCGGCTTTACCCGCTTCGAACTGGGGTTTTACCAGGGCGACGAGTGATCCGCCGAGGCGGAGTAATGGCCAGATGGCGGGCAGGACTGACTTGAGTGAAATGAAAGACAGATCCATGACGATCAAATCGAACTCGGCTCGCGGTAAATCCTCCGCGCGGATAAAGCGTGCGTTGATTTTTTCGAGATTGGTGACGCGAGGATCTTGGCGTAACCGGGCGTGGAGCTGGGCGCGGCCGACATCAACACAAACCACGGCGGCAGCGCCGGCTTGGAGGACGCAGTCGGTGAAGCCGCCGGTGGAGGCGCCGACGTCAAGGACGTGCGCAGAGTGCAGATTGAGAGCGAACTTTTCGAGGGCGGCGGCGAGTTTTTCGCCGCCGCGGCTGACGAAGCGCGGGGGCTGTTCAACCGTAATCGCGGCATCGACCGAGAAGTCCTTACCGGGCTTTTCGAGGCGCTCCGTTCCTTTGAGGACACGTCCGCTCATGATGAGTGATTTGGCTTGGGCGCGGGTCTCGGCGAGACCTCGGACGACCAGTAACTCGTCGAGACGCATTTTTTTCATATGAGTTTCTGCCGGGCAGGGGACCAGCAGGTGGTCCGTCCTCCGATGGTCGCATGGGCTAGGACGACGCCGGTTAGCGGGCAGCGCTGACCGCGTTGCCAGCGATGGTTGAAAAGCCAGGTGTTGGGAATGCCGATATTGAGGTTAGCGGGAAGGCGATCGCCGCGACCAGCGATGGCGGCGAGGGCCATGCGGCACAGTTGGCGGCACTCGCGATGGAGGGTTCGCACTTCGTTTGTCGTGAGTGAGCCGGAGAGACGTGCGGGGTGAATCGCGGACCGCCAGAGAATTTCGTCCGCCATCCAGTTCCCGATGCCCGGGAAACGTTCCTGCATGAGAAGGGTCGCCTTGATCGGGGTCCGCGCGCGGCGCTTGAGGAATGCCGTGACCGCGGGAACTGAAAAGGCAGGTGACCGGATAGCGGGAGCGATGCGACTCCACCAAGGTGGGGCGGACTGGCCGACGTGAAAGTCGATGCGACCAAACATGCGCGGGTCCTTGAATACGAGCGAGTGGCGAGTGGTGACGAGAACGAGATGATCGTGGGGACCCGGCGTATGCGTGGTGGGAGCGATCGAGAGCTCGCCGCTCATCCCGAGGTGGATGCCGAGCCAGACGTTCCCTGAAAAGTTAAAAACCATCTGCTTGGCGGCGGCGCGGGAAGATTCAAAGTGGGCGCCGACTAAGGCCTGTCGGAAGGAAACTAAATCCAGTGAGCGAAGCAGTTTTTTTTGATCGTGAGTTTTGATGCCTACGATCTGGGAGCCGTCTGCCGCGAGGTGCCAACGCTTGCGGAAGAATTCGACCTCGGCGAGTTCAGGCATGGTAGGAGTGCTGGGCGGGGGTGCGGTCCGCGACCGTCGCTGGGTGGGTGAAGGGCGATTCGAAAACGGGACGGAGGCGAGGGTGGCTGCTTAGGCGTGGCGGCTGGCTGATGACGCGCAGGTTCGGGTTCATGACAGCGTCCGGACAAATTCGACTAAGCTGGGAAAAATGGGCACCAACGGAAAGGCGAGGGCGCGCCAAGTGGCTTCATCGTGTTTACCGGTGCACACGGCAGCGCTGCGGATGGCGGCGTTGAGCCCAGCTTCAATATCGCTTTGGCGATCGCCCACCATCCAGCAGCTTTGGGGGTCAAGATCGTAGCGCGCGATTGATTCGACGATGAAGCGGGGAGAGGGTTTTCGAAAGACGATGGGATCGTTGGGGCCCTCTGGCGCGATGCAGATATCGTCGAAAATGGGGTGTGGAAGCCCCAGGAGTTCGTCCATGCGATCGTTGCAGCGATGGACGTCTTTGAGGGTATGTAACCCCGCGGCGATGCCCGACTGATTGGTCAGGATAAACAGGCGATAGCCTAAGGCGCGAGCCTGTCGGAGTGCCTCCGCGACGCCAGGAATCACCTCCACGCCGGCCGGGTCGGATAGGTAATGTTTGTCAAAGATGAGCGTGCCGTCGCGATCAAGGAAAAGGGCTTTGCGCATGATGCTAGCGGTGATTCAGATAGTTGGTGAGCTCGGCTGGAGTCACGGTGGCTGTGCCAATTTTTGCAACCACAACGCCGGCGGCAGCGTTCGCGAAATGGGCAGCGGTTTCGAGGGAAGCACCGGCCGTCAGCGCAAGTACGAGACCGGCGAGAGCGGTGTCGCCGGCGCCGGAAACATCGTAGACCTCGCGGGCGGCGGTTGGGATGGTGGTGTGAATTTTCCCACCGGAACTTAGCAACATACCCTCTTCTCCGAGCGTGACGACGAGATGCCGGGTGGCATAAAGCCCGTGCAGGCGTTGGCAAACTTCGGCCGCGGGAAAGTGAAGATGGACGCCTGGAGCGATACCGGCGAGTTGGAGAGACTCGCGTTTATTGGGGGTGATGAGATCGAGTCCGTGGAAAGCGAGGGGGCGCTTGGGCTTTGGATCGAGGGCGATAAATTTACCTCCGGCGCGCGCCATTTGGGTGACGAGGGCGACGAGTTCGTCGGTCAGAATTCCCTTGGCGTAGTCAGAAAAAATCACGGCATCGCAGGCGGCGATTTCTTTGGCGAGAAGTGCTTTGGCGAGGGTGATGGGAAAGTGATAGGCGGGAGGAGGCGCCTCGCGATCGAGCCGGCAGAGTTGTTGGTGTCGGACGAGCACCCGAGTCTTGATGATCGTGGGGGCATCGCCCGGGGTAGGCAGAGTGTTGATTTCTTTCTCGTGAAGAATTTCGGTGAGTTTTTTTCCGGCTTCGTCTGTGCCGATGAAGCCGGCGATGGAGCAGCGGGCACCGAGGGAGGCGATGTTCAGGGCGACGTTGGCCGCGCCTCCCGCGGTCCAGGAATCGCGGGCGATATCGACGACAGGAACGGGAGCCTCTGGGGAAATGCGCGTGGCGTCGCCCCAGATATAGTGATCCAGCATAACATCGCCGACCACCAGAATGCGGAGGCGCGTGATTTTTTTTAGAAGTGGACCGAAGTTTTTCATGTGAGCTCCCATTGGTAGTGATAGCGTGAGAGGAGGCGGGATGAGGTGGGGGTGACTTGGACGACATCTTCTATCCGACAACCGCCTAAACCCGGATAATAGAGGCCGGGCTCGACCGTGACAACGGCGTTTTCGGGCAAGAGGCAATCGACGGCTCCGCTGATTTTGGGCATCTCATGAACGGCGAGGCCCAAACCGTGGCCGGTGCTGTGGAAAAACCCCGTTGAACCCTTGGGGGTGTGGCGGGTGGCAAACCCACGACGGAGGAACTCTTGGACAACGAGGTTATGAATGAACCGACCGTTGACGCCTGCACGGATCGATTTGGTGGCGGCGATTTGAGCGGAGCGAACGGCGTCAACGAGCCCTCGTTGGGCTTCATTAGCGCGACCGCGCAAGAAGGTCCTCGTCATGTCGCCGTGGAAGCCGGTACGGGTCACACGGGGAAATATATCGATGATGATGAGCTCCTGGGCGCGGAGGGGCCCGGTTCCTCGTTCATGAGGGTCGCAGGCTTGGTCTCCGCCGGCGACGATGGTGTTGGCGGAGACGGCGCCGGCCTCGAGGCAGGCGACCTCAATGGCAAACTTAAGGGTCTCGCTCGTCAGAATTTTGCCCCGGTGGTGAAGTTGGCGGCCCTTAACTTTGGCGGTGCGCAGAATGAGTTCGGCCGCGGCGAAGCCGAGCGCGCTGCAGTGATTGCCTTCGCGAATCGCAGCGATTTCGGTGGGAGTCTTAATTTCGCGGGAAGGGAAGAGAGGACCGTCCGCGATGGCCAACTCGAGGCCGAGCCCGGTGAGCTTTTGGTAAATGGCCGCGGGAAAATCTTCTGGAACCGTGAAACGCCTTTGGCCGTAGTCTTGGGCGGCGAGAACGATGACCTCGGCGGGGCCGATCTTGCGTTCTGGCCAGAAGACCCGGGCGCGCCGGAGGTACTCCTCGAGGGGTAGCACGCTATCGAAGTCGGAGGTTTTCCTGACTCGGCCAAATTCGAGGGCGCTGACGATGGCGTATTTTTTCCCCCTTAAACTAAAAGCGATGAAAGGGTCGGGAATAGTTACTTGGCCAAAGTACAACGCGTCGGGGCTGCGTGTGGTATCGGTGTAGAGCAGCGGGGGAGAAGGAGAATTTCCTGGCACAGAAATACGGAGATTGAGTTGGTATGTAATGGGCATTAGCCAACGAGCTTGTGAAAAATGCAAATCCGGTTTCGTGGTTCGTCGGGGTGGTCGCAATGACGTCACTGGTAGCGGGCGCCCTCCTGGGTTGTGCGCGGGAAAAGGCGTTTCCGAGCATGGCGGCAGGGGTGAGCGCCGAGCCGAAATCTGCGGGACATTTTTTCCCGATTCGCGTGGGCGACCGCGTCGTCCGGATGCAGTTGGCGGTGCGCTCAAGTGAGATGCAGCGCGGGCTGATGGATCGTCGCGATCTGGGCCAGGATGAGGGGATGCTGTTTGTTTACGACAAGCCGCAGTCGATGACGTTTTGGATGCGAAATACGCCCACGGCGTTGGATATCGGTTTTTTCGGAAGTGGCGGTAAGCTCGAAGAAGTCTATCCGATGTATCCGTTTGACGAAAACACGGTGGCCTCCCGCAGCGCGGAACTCGCTTACGCCTTGGAGATGAACCAAGGATGGTTTGTTCGATCTGGGGTGAAGCCGGGAGCGGCCCTTGACTTGAAGGCCCTCGGGCAAGCTCTCAAAGAACGCGGATTTTCACCTGATAAATACGGCGCTGGTGCGATGAAATAACCGGTGCCGGGAAGGCGCGGAGATACGCGGCTTGCGCCCGCATCTCGGGAGCGGTGGTCTTACTCTTTCGGTATTTCGTTATTCGTCTTTAAAACCAGCACGGGGGTTTTCGTTTTTACCCACACCTCGGCCTCTTTGAAGAATTTAGCGGGAACATTTTCGATAGCCTCGCCGACGGTTTTCACGGGCAGGAGCTGCCCTTTCTTGGTGGTGTTGTAATCGTAGGAACTGCGGAAAATTCGATCCTGAGTGGTGGCGACGCTCTCGTTTTCGGGGATTTGGAGGACCCAGCCAACGAAGTCATGTTTCGGCATTTTTTCGTCGGGGTCGCTGAGTACGATGACAAATTGTTTTTTTACGGCGGGGGGCTTGTCGCCCTCGGGCCCCTCGGGTTGAACGGCGAGGTTCATTTCTTCAATTACGCGTCGCAGGATGGCGGGCGAAATTTCGTTCTTCTTAAGGATTTCGGCGACTTTGTTGACCTCGATTTTCGGCATGGTGTTTTTTGTTTAACGAAGCACGAATGGACAATGAATGAGCACCAATGTAAAGGACGCTGGCGGTGAGGAGTGGTTTGATGTCGTGGACGTGCACGATGAGGTGGTCGGTCGCGCGACGCGGCGGGAGGTTCATGCGACGGGCCTTTGGCACCGCGCGGTCCACGTGATGGTTTTCAACGCGGGTGGGGCGGTGTTTCTCCAGAAACGTTCGATGTTGAAAGACCTCTCACCGGGTCTTTGGGACTCATCGTGCTCGGGGCACGTGGACGCGGGCGAAGACTATGATTTCGCCGCGGGGCGCGAGCTAGGCGAAGAAATTGGGATTTGCTTGGAAGCTCCGCCAGCTCGTTGCCTTCGCGTGGACGCGTGTGCAGAGACGGGGTGGGAGTTCGTGTGGGTTTACCGCTTACTCTACGACGGACCGATTAAGGTGAACCCGCAGGAGATTCAGTATGGTGAGTGGGTCTTGCCCGCAGAGGTCTCCCATCGCGTGGCGATGCGTCCAGATGACTTTTGCCCTTCATTTAAGTTGATCTGGCCGCAGGTGGTCTCCTTAGCAAAGATCGGGTGAGGCGCGGGCGCGCCGACCGGAGTGACCGCCGGGGCCCTCGTTGGCGCTGACGCGCTTGATTTCGTCGAATTGTTTTTGAGAAATCAATCGTCGTGGGACGCGCTTTTCTGCTTCGATAACGAGTCGGTGGCGATCGTCTTCGCTGGGGATATGGGGTTCCCAAGGGGTGTGATGGCCCTGATGCCGGGTCCACTCGATATTTCCGCCATGGACGGCAGCGTTCACCTGATAACGCCGACCTTCTTCGTCACGGTTCCACCAACCAAACTCAATGCTCATGGGTATGGTCTCCGCGAAACATCAGAGCTCGGCGAGCGGAAACTCCGCAATCGGTGCTCCCGGGTGAAATTCGCCAGCTCTCCTTTTTACGGCGCGGATCGTCAGCCGGCTTGGGCTGAGATCGGCGGCGATACTGCCGAGTGCTAAAGCGAACGACCCGGTATTAATGACGGTTGCACCGATCCTGGTGGGCCAGACACCGGGGCGATGGGTATGGCCGGAAATGATAAATTTAGCATGGGGTCGATGAGTCTGGGCGAAGGTCGCGGCGAGCTTGGGGTTTGCCCGCCAAGCGCTTAAGATGCGGACGGCCCGTGTCGGGGGCCAGATGGTATCGGACAGATAGCGGGCGGCGTAGTTGTAGACGTTTTTTTCGGACTGATGGCGTTGGGGGATTGAGCCGGCGACTCGGCGGCAGAGGGCGATACGGTGATCGAGGTTGTGGTGGAGTGCAGACGGCAGGTGGCGAAGTTCCTCGGCGAGGCGGAGCCGGATGAGGGGCGCATCTTGGCTCCAAGGGACGAGTTCCTCAAAGAAAACATCGCCATGGATGATGAAGATCTGCCCGTTGGCGAGGTCGAGGTGGTGATGGCTGGAGAAATCGGGGTCGTGGTTACCGGTGATGTAAGTAACTCGGGGGACGCGCCGGTTGAAAAAGTTTGGGATAGCGGTGCGGATTGAGCGGGTAAGCTGGGGATCGCCCCCGGGGCGCGTGTCGAGGGTATCGCCGTTGAGAATCAGGTGATCGACGCCTCCAAGAAGAGGTTGGATCTGCGTTAGATTTTTTACATAGCTCGCGGGGTCGCCGAAGTGGATATCTGAGATGATGCGAGTGAGTTGGGCAGGCACGGCGAGGGCCAGCGAAAGGTGCGGTGGGCTGATCGCAACTGGGAAACGTTTGACTTAATGCCTTGTGTTGGGGCGCCGGAGCGAAGAATTCAGCTGGGATGATCTCGATTATGACCACAGGTCGGCTTTTCCCTTATTGTTGGGTGCGGCCGTGGGTTGGTCATTGTCTGGTGTTTTTTTTTCTCCTAGGTCTGGCGAGTGTTCGGGGCGACCCGATGGATGATTTGATCAAGATTCACCTTGAGGCGATCGGTGGGAAGACGCGGGTCGAGGCGTTGGCAGCGCTGCGCGCGGTTGGGCAGGTGTACGCGGGGGGCAAGGTGGTCCGCTTTACGATGACGGCCGCGCGGCCGGCAAGGCTTCGACTCGAAACCCACAGCACCGACCGCACGTTGATTCAGGGTAACGATGGTCAAGACCCAGCCTGGGAACTGGACTCGGCGAGTCGACCGCTCCGCCCCCGTTTGATGGAAGCAGTGGTGGCAAGAAAGTTTGTGGCGGATGCGGAATTCGACGATCCTCTGGTTGGAGGCGCGGCGCGCGGATTTGTCTTTGATTCTGCCGGTGAAGTGGTGGTGGACGGAAGGAAGTTTTTGCGCGTGCTCGTCACCCACAAGTTATCGGACACGTATACGCTGCTGATTGATGATGAAACCTACTTTATCGCGATGCGGTTGGAGCAGCGGACAAGTGCGGGCGGTCGCACGTTACAGGTGGTGACTCACTATGAGGATTTCCGCCCGGTCGACGGGGTGCTCCTCGCGCACAAGGTGACGGTTTCAGTTGACGGGAATGTTTCCCAGCAAACCAAGGTGTTAAAAATTGAATCCAACCCATTGGTGAGCGCGGAGGCCTTTACTGTGCCAAAAATAGCTGCTCCGTGACCACAAATGCCTTTAAATTGTGGTTGCACCGAGGGGCCAGGCTCGTTTCTTCTGACCCCTCAACCAATTTAAAACCATGCAAGAACAAGTTACCTTAGAGTGCACTGAAGCCAAAAAAGAGGGTAAGCCCGCCTCCCGCTACCTTACTTTTCGCAACAAAAAGACGGTGACCGAGCGGATTGAGAAGAAGAAATATAATCCCTTCCTGAAACGGCACACGCTGCATAAAGAAATCAAGTGATCGTGGCGGTTGGCCGCTCTGGGCGGCCTTGCTAACTCTAGCCGAGCTTATTTGCTCGGCTTTTTTATGAACCCGTTGGACTCGGCCAGAGAAGGTTCACTTCGACGCGTTCAAGCGGACGACTCCACTGGGAAAAGGCGTCTCTGAATTCACTGGGGCAGTTGAGTGAGCGGGTTGGCTCTGGCGACGAGCTGACCGCCAGCTCTCCCGGTGCTTGCGGATCCAGTCGAGGAGCGCGCGTTCAAAACCGACGTCGTAACCCAAGCGCTCTGACTCAATCCATTTGTGCTTAAGGATCTCTTCTCTCTCGGCGAGGAACTCCTGATACAGGCTAGATTGTTTGACGAACTCGCGGGACGTCGAAGGCTCTTGAGCAGGTTGAGTCATGCAGCGCGAAAGAGAAAGAGAGGGAGTCGGAGCTTCCTGTCAATGCCGGCATTGTTGCTTAAATGTCACGGGAGCCTCGTGGGCGTGGACTGCAGTCGTTGCATGAGGGTATCGGCGATCTCGCGAAATATATTTGCGGCGGCGCTTTGAGGGGCTTGGACGACGATGGGCATACCGGTGTCGCCGCCGATTCTGATTTCCGGAATTAGTGGGACCTGACCGAGCAGCGTGGTACCGAGTTTTTCGGCGGTGACGATGCCGCCGCCGGCGCCGAAGACCTCGTGTTTATGGCCAGAGTGATCGAGAAAATAGCTCATATTTTCGGCCACGCCGAGAAGCGGTACATTTACTTTCTGGAACATGAGCCCGCCCTTTCTGGCGATATTCGTCGCGGCGGCCTGAGGGGTGGTGACGATGACGGCCCCGTCGAGAGGAATGGTTTGAACGAGGGAAAGTTGGGCGTCGCCGGTCCCGGGTGGCAGGTCGATGAGGAGTATGTCGAGTTCGCCCCAGGTTACGTTTTGGACGAATTGTTGCACGGTTTTCATGATCATCGGTCCGCGCCAGACGACGGGGGTATTCTCGTCGACGAGAAAGCCCATGCTCATGACTTTAACCCCGTGACGTTCCATGGGCACGAGCATGGCGGAGGTTCCTTCCCCTTCGACCGCGGGGCGGCCGCTCAGGCCCATCATGAGGGGAACGCTCGGGCCGTAGATATCGCAGTCCATCAAACCGACTCGGCCCGGGCGGCCCTGTAAGGCCAAGATTTGGGCAAACGCGCAGGCGAGATTGACGGAGAAGGTGCTTTTGCCGACGCCGCCCTTGCCTGAGGCGATCGCGACGGCGTAACGGATTTTTTTGGGGGCGCCGGCGTTACCGCTCAGATTGCCGCCGACAGCGCTCGTGGCCGCTGCGGTGGGAGGGGTTTTTGCTGGTGAAACGGCGATTTCGACAATGATATTCTTGATTTCGGGGAGTACTCGGAGAACTCGCTCGATATCCGCTTTGAGCTGGAGGGGCGTTTTCGGATCGTTACTGGTCAAGGCAATGTTTACCTTGGCTGTGCCGTCGTGAAAGCCGGCGCTGCGGACGAGGCCAAATGACACGATGTCGCGGCTGAAGCCTGGATATTTTACTTGCTTGAGCTGTTCCTTGATTTCGTCGGACGTCATTCGGTGGATTCGATTGGGAGAAATTTAAGGTTGTTATGCTCCAAATCGGAGCAAATAGAAATGACTGAAGGGCGCATCCTTTAGCTGCTCCGATCTACATGCAAAAACTTTCCGCTTACTTTCTCGCCGTGACGATTCTCGTTGCGACTGGTCTTGCGCAGGGCTCACGAAAAATTGGCGATGTGACGGTGGTCGTCGACAGTCAGACCATTCCGATTCGAATATCTGGCAGTACGAAAGAGCTGCAGACGCTAGCGCTGACGGCGTTGAGTGCGCACGGGCGTTATGATGTTTCTGGTCGGCGGCCACCGGCTTATGATTTTAAATTCACGGCAGTGGCGGCCACTCAGGTGCGGGTCGAGATCACGCGGGGTGCGGCGGCGGTGGCGGTGGGGACGGAGACGCTGGCGGGAAGTTCGCTTCGTCAGGCTCTTTTAAAGGCGGCGGACGTGGCGGTGACAAAAACCAACGGCCTGGGGTTGCGTGGTTTCTTCACGGGGCGGCTGGCGTTTTTGTCTCAGCGGACCGGGAAGAGCGAAGTTTACACCTCGGATTTATTTTTTGGGGAAGCGCGCCAGCTAACGCGAGATGCTTCGCTGGCGTTATCGCCGCGTTGGGCTCCGGATGGCTCGCGAATTATTTACACGGGTTATTTTAAGACGGGATCGCCGGATATTTTTTTATTGGATCCGGTTTCGGGAAAAAAAGACACGTTCGCGAGTTTTCGCGGAACGAATAGCGGGGCGCGTTTTAGTCCGAACGGCCAGCAGGTGGCGATGATTCTTACGGGGGAGGGAAACTCGGAAATTTACATTAGTAACGCGCAGGGTCGGCAGCCGGCGCGAAAAACGCGGTCGAGCGAAGTGAAGTCTTCGCCCTGTTGGTCGCCCGACGGCAGTCAGCTGGTCTTTGCGATGGGGGAACCGACGCCGCAGCTTTACGTCATGTCGGTCGCGGGGGGGGCACCACGCCGCGCGGCCTCAGGTTACACCTATATGGCGGAGCCCGATTGGAGTCGGGCGGATCGCAACAAGATCGTGTGCACGGTCCGCGTGCCGGGAGGGAAGTACCAAGTTGCGGTGGTTGATCTCGCGAGTGGGCAGGTGAAGGTGGTGTCGAAGGCGGCCTTCGATGCCGTGGAGCCGAGCTGGCTGGCGGATGGGCGCCACGTCGTCTGCACGGTGCGGGATAAACGATCGAGTGTTCTGAGTATTTTAGATACGGAAACGGGTAGCAGCTATCAGCTTTCGCCCAGCGACGTAGCGGCTTTTCAGGCGGGGGTTTGGACTCCCTAAGCCGGGGCGCTCGGAGTGGTTCAAATACGTTCGGCGGCCCAGAATCGGCAGTTATCGGAGAACTCGTGGACGGCCGGTTTTTCCCGGGAAAGTTCGGTACGCATCATGTCAAAAGTCGGCTGCCAACCGGTGGCGGCGAGGTCAGCGAGGACCTCTTCGCGGTCAGGCAGGTGCATGAATGTTCGGCCGGCTTCGTCTTGGAAATAACGGTCGCCGAACTCAAGGAGTCGGGGGTTCTGCTCGCCGCGGGCCCAGCGCAGTTTTTCGAGGCGCCAGAGGGCGCGTTCGGTGGGCGTGGCGTCGCGGTCGTGAGTGGTGAATAAAAAAGGCGCTGCGGGCGAGCAGACGCGGTGGAGTTCGCGAAGCGCGGAGCGTCGATTTTCTCGTCCGGGGATCTGCATGAGCCCGTTAAACATAAAGAGTGCCCCGCCAAATCGCTGGTTGGGAAAGGCGGGGGACTCCGTGAGCTGGGTCGCGTCGGCGTGGACGAAGGTGATCGCGGTCGCGGCGCGTTCGATGGCGAGGCTGCGGGCTTGATCGAGGAGCTCCTCGGCGAAGTCGAACGCCGTGATGTGGCGATAGCCGATTTGCCAGAGCCCTAGGGTAACGCGGCCGGCGCCGCACCCAGCCTCGAGAAGTGGACTCTGGAGGTCAGGGAAAAAACGCTGAATGAGCGTGTGTTCGGATGCCCAAAGACCGAGGGCGTGAGCGGCCTTGGTGTAGTGGACGACGGCGACGAGGTCGTTAAAATCGGCGCGGACGGTTTGGGCGGTTATTTTTTTCGTTTCCACGCTGCGATGAACATGCCGTTGGCGTTGATTTCTTGGGGCCAAAGACTCACGGATGAGCCGCTGCCGAAGAGCGGGTGGGGTTCAAAGTGCGGGTGGGCGGCGGTGAAGGCGTCGGCGACGGCGGTGGTCTCGCTGCGGGTGAGGGTACAGACGGAATAAACAAGACGACCGCCGGGCTTGAGCGCGCCGCCAACGCGGGTGAGCAGGGCGAGTTGGGTGGCGGCGAGTTCGCGGACGTCTTCGGGGGTCGTGGTCCACCGGGCGTGGGGGTTGCGCTGCCACGTGCCGACGCCACTGCAGGGGGCATCGACGAGGATACCGTCGAACTTAGTCTTGGTGGGAAGTTTATCGGAGCCGTCCCACAGGGCGACGCGATAGTTGAAAATTTGGGCGCGAGCGGCGCGGCGTTTCAAGGTCTCGAGTCGGCGCACATTGCGATCGCTGGCCCAAACGACGCCCTTATTGGCCATGAGATCGGCGAGGTGGAGGGTTTTCCCGCCCTCGCCCGCGCAGGTGTCCCACCACGTTTCTCCCGGAGTAGGCGCGGCGGCGTGGCCAACGAGCTGGGAGGCGAGATCCTGGATTTCAAACTCGCCGGTTTTAAATTGTTCCGTCTTAAAAAGATCCTGGGTGCCGGTAAAACGAAGGGCTTCCGGCGCACGTTCGGTACGCTCGCAGGCAAAGAGCGATTTAGCCAATTCGAAGCTGCGGTTCGGGCGAGCGCGGAGCCAGAGTGCGGGTTCGCGCTGGAGCTGACGCAAATAATCTGGGGGCAGATCCATTTCGCTGGCGAGCCAAGTGGGGACCGCACGTACAGCGAGGGTCTCGGCCTTCACGGATTTCTCATCGGCGATAAAGCGTTCTTGCAGAGTGGCGGCATGCTCGACCCGTTTTTGAGGGGAGGCCTTGGGATCGAGCCAAGAGAACCAGCGGAAGTAGGCGAAGATGGCGTGACTGATCACACGTTTGGCCGGAGGTTGCAGGTAGCGGTGGCGCTCGAAATAAAACCGCAGAGCGGTATCGGCCCGCTGGTCGGCGGAAATGGTCGTGAGAACCTGAGCGGCGTGATTGAGCGTGGCTTGATCGGGCATCGGAGGCAGATATCGGGAGAAAGCGAGGAAGACACGGACGAATTTTTAATTCGTCGTGATTGCGAGGGAGGAGTTGTGCGGCGGGCGGTGGGAAACGCGCACCTTGCCGCCCGCCGAGGCGGGGTCTCAGCTACTGGGGCGGCCCCGTGAACAGGCCCTCGCCGCGGGTAAGGGCGGGGGCTTGCAGGGTTAGGTGCCGGTAGCGGTCTGGAGGGCACATCGGTTGAGAGCACTGACGATGGCCTTGATGGACGCTAGCTCGATATTTGTATCGATACCGGCGCCGAAGAGAGGCCGCCCGCGCTCGGTTTTAATTTGGATGTAGCTTACGGCGCGTGCCTCGGAGCCCTTGCCAAGGGAGTGTTCGGAGTAGGAGAGGATCTCGAATTTGGGCAGAGACGTGTCAAAGAGAGCGCGGGTGAAGGCGTCAATGGGCCCGTTCCCTTCGCCGGTGAGTTCGTGGGAAGCGCCGTCGATGGTCAGGGTTGCGCGACAGGTCACGGCGCTATCGTGCTCGGTGGTTTTAAAGTGTTGGAGCACGATGGGGGCACAACGCTCAAGATATTCGCGACGGAAGACCGCGAGAATATCGTCGGGCGAGAGTTCGGTGCCTTTGGTGTCAGCGACGTCGTTGATGATTTTCCCGATTTCCTTGTGCATGAGTTTCGGCAAGGCGTAGCCGAATTCATTTTCGAGGACGTAAGCGACGCCGCCTTTGCCGGACTGGGCGTTGATGCGGATGATGGCCTTGTAGCTACGGCCGATATCGGCGGGGTCGATGGGGATGTAAAGGACATCCCAAGGCTCGTGGGGTTTTTGAGCGGACCACGATTTCTTGATCGCGTCCTGATGAGAACCGCTGAAGGCCGTGAACGTGAGTTCCCCCGCGTAGGGTTGGCGAGCGGGAACCTCGAGGCGCGTGGTTCGCTCGTAGACCTCGCGGATTTCGTTAATGTGACTGAAATCGAGGTTAGGGTGGATACCGTGGGTGTACAGGTTTAGAGCGACGGTGACGACGTCGAGGTTGCCGGTGCGTTCACCGTTGCCGAAGAGGGTTCCCTCGACGCGATCGGCGCCAGCGAGCAGGGCTAGTTCGGTGGCCGCGATGCCGGTACCGCGGTCGTTGTGGGTGTGCAGCGAAACGAGGGATTTGTCGCGGCGGGTGAGGCGATCGCACATCCACTCGATCTGATCAGCATGAACGTTGGGCGTGGCGTATTCGACGGTCGCTGGCAGGTTGAGAATGATCTTGTTGTCGGTGGAGGGCTGCCAGATGTCGGTGACGGCTTCGCAAATTTCCCAGGAGAATTCGAGTTCGGTACTGGTGAAACTCTCCGGCGAATATTCCAGGCGGAGGTGGGTCCCGGCGGCGGTCAGGGCCTGCGAGTGATTTTTTACCCACTGCGTGCCCTGGGTGGCGATCTTGATGATAGCGGAGCGGGAGGCGTTGAAGACGTGTTGGCGCTGGGCCGGGGAGGTCGAGTTGTAAAGATGGAAGATCGCGTTTTTAGCCCCTTTCAGCGCGTCAAAGCTGCGGATGATGAGTTCCTCGCGACACTGGCAAAGAATCTGGATGGCGACATCGGCGGGGATGCGGTTTTCATCGATGAGGCGGCGGCAAAAATCGAATTCGATTTGGGAGGCGGACGGGAAGCCGACTTCGATTTCTTTAAAGCCGATGCCCACGAGCATTTCGAAGTACTCGAGTTTCTCTTCAACGTTCATGGGTTGTGCGAGGGCTTGATTGCCGTCGCGGAGATCGACGCTGCACCAAGCGGGGGCGTGCGTGAGGGTGCGGTTGGGCCACTGGCGATGAGGCAAGTGGACGGGCGGAAATTGTCGGTATTTGGAGACAGGAGCAGATTGCATAGCCTAAATTTTTATTGAGAAAGACGGCGGGAGGTGCGGCATGAGCAGCGACTGATGAAAGCCGCGGAGTTTACATTTAAACGACCGCGTGCGGCGATGGAGAAAATTCAGGTCAACGCACGACCCGCCGCTGGCGGCGCCCTCAAAGGCCGTGCGTGGTGGTAAGTCGAAGGAGCTGCAGCGAAAATCGCATTAAGTTTTAGAGGGATAGCCTTGCGCGTGAGCGAAAGTCAAGGATGGCTTCCCGGGCTTCCTCGCCGGGCATCCTGAGTTCGGCGATCTGGTCGGGCCGGGGTGGCGGCGTGAGACCCTGACGCGGTGATGTTTTTCGAGTGGTGGCCGGAGACGTTTTTTGGTTCGTGGTAACCCTCGAAAGTAACGCACGTCTTGCGTGGGGTGCATGCCTGTGCCTCTTTTAATCTATGCCTGACGAAGCGGACTCGCCATTCGATTTGGCTGGCTGCCTCGAACGTGTACGCCAGCGGGACCAATTGGCTGCCCGCGAATTGGTCGACCATCTTTATCCACTGGTTATCCGGATCGTACGCGCCCACCTGCCTCGGCGAGTGGCTGAAGAAGATCTCGCTCAGGAAGTCTTCCTTAAAATGTTCTCCCGCCTAGCTCAATATCAGGGGGCGGTGCCCTTCTCTCACTGGGTCTCGCGGATTTCGGTAACGACGTGCATCGACCACTTGCGGGCGCAGAAGCGGCGGCCGGAGTTTCGTTGGGCCGATCTTTCTGAAAACGAGGCGGAGGTTCTCGACGCGGTGCTTACCAATGAGAATGATGTACCTGCCAATGAGGCGATGGCGGCGCATGAGTTGGTTCACAAACTGATCAAGCAATTAAAGCCCGCGGACCAGCTGGTGATCCGGTTGTTGGATCTCGAGCAGAAGACGATCGTAGAAATTTGTGAGGTCACGGGTTGGAATCAATCCTTGGTCAAGGTGCGTGCTTTTCGTGCAAGGCGAAAGCTTCGGAAGATGTTTCAGGAACTTGAAAAAAAGGAACGATCATGATCCCTCGGGCTAAAATAACGGACGGTGTTTGGGCGCGTCTCATCGCCGCAGCGCGGAAAGCGGACGGTGGCGGAGCTGAATTTGCACCGAGCGGTTTTGCGACGCGCGTGGTCGCTTTGGCCTGGGAGCGGCCGATGCAGATAGGTTTTTTGTTCGAGCGCTTTGCTTTGCGGGCGGTCGGGGCCTCGTGCCTTTTGGCCGCTCTGAGTGTGGCCAGTAACTTTACTTTTTCGGCCGCGATGAGTGATGACGAGCTCGGGCTGCCGGCGGATGCGGTTTCGGTGGTGTTTGATTTGGCCGATTAACGCGCAACGCGAATGAACTCTTCGTGGAAGGTAATCGGTGCATTCATTGGGGTGTTTATCGCAGGTGCGGTATTTGGTGGTTTTTTCACACTTCGGACAACGGGTAAGCGAGGCGCCAACGAGTTTGGGGTCAGTCGATTTTTTGGAGTGGGTGCGCCGGTGGCGTCGCGACTGCCGCCTTTGGCGCCCACAGATAGTTCATCAACCCAATTAAGCGCAGCCGCTGAACAGTATTTGAAATCCCGGCCGGTGGCGCCGGTCGCGGGTTCTGCTGGGGTCTCTTTACCGTTGAACCAGCCGAATCAAGCGCCGCCGATCCAAACTTCCGCGAGCCGCGTGGCGCCGGCTTTAATGAATCAAATTTCTAAGCGGATCAGCCCGACTTTGGAGCAGCGTGAGAAAATCCGTCCTATCGTGAGCCGTGCTTCTGAGGATACGCAGCGGATGCAGCGCGAGTATCTGCAGGATACGGCGCGGGTTTCGGAGCGTATGTATGAAGATGTCGCGGCGTTGCTGACCGCGGATCAGCGGGTCCATTTAGAGAAAATGCGGCACGAAATGCGTGAGCGGGTTCGGAAAGAGCGGGAGAAACGCGGTGATTTGCCTTTGAAGCCAGGGGCGAGTGCGCGGCAAAATGGGGCCGGCCAGCCGGGATCGTCGCCGAAGGCCCCGGCGAATCCGTAGTTTCCCGGTGGGGGTTAAGAAAAATTTCGATAGGCGTTATTAAGGATTGCGCCGCGGAGTTTGGCTTTCATGTTTCGCGTCGGCCAGGCGCCATGCATGGGCAGGCGCGTGAACTCCGCCAGGACCGGAAGGTAGCAACGGTAACGACGTCCTCCTAGTGCCGTGGAGTGCCTGGCCACTTTTTTTATCGAAGCGGCGCAGTGCGCTGGAACCGCCACGTGAAAAGCGTGATCCCTGCGGTGATGTGAATTCCTGCTGGCGGTCGGGCGATTTTCAGCTTTGAACCTTGGTTGTTGTCCTCCGCTTACCAAGTTATTGCGCGCAAGTGGCGCCCCCAGACATTCGATGACGTTGTGGGCCAGGACCATGTTGTGCGCACGCTGAGGAATGCGATTACGAGGCAGCGGATAGCGCACGCGTATTTGTTTGTGGGGCCGCGCGGGACGGGCAAGACTTCGACGGCGCGGATTTTCGCGAAGGCGCTCAATTGTACCGGCGGTCCGAAGGCGGATTTTGATGTGAAGGATCCGGCGTGTCAGGCGATCGCTGAGGGCTCGCACCTTGATGTGATCGAAATCGATGGTGCCTCCAACAACGGCGTGGATCAGGTGCGCGACTTGCGGGAGACGGTGAGGTATGCGCCGGCGCAGGGTAAGTTTAAGATCTACATCATCGATGAAGTGCACATGTTATCGGCCGCGGCGTTTAATGCGTTGTTGAAGACGTTAGAGGAACCGCCGGCGCACGTAAAATTTGTTTTTGCGACGACCGATCCGCAGAAAGTTCTCCCGACAATCATATCGCGCTGCCAGCGCTTTGATCTGAAGCCGATTCCTGCGCCGCTGATTGTTGAACGGTTGCAGAAAATTGCAGGAGAAGAGGGCATCAGGGTATCGGCGGAGGCGCTCGCTTGTATTGCGCGATTGGCGGATGGCGGGATGCGGGATGCTCAGTCGATTCTGGACCAGATGATTTCGTTTTGTGGTAATGAGATTACGGAGCCGGACGTGTTGGACGTGTACGGTTTGGTCGCAGGTGAAAAGATCGCGGCGCTGGCGGGAGCCTTGGCCGCGGGCGACCACCAAAAAATTATTGCGATCGTTGATGAGTGCGATGGTGCGGGGCGGGACTTGGTGCGCCTCTTGATCGATTTACAGGCGCTGGTGCGCGTTGCCTTGCTTGACGCGATTGCGAAAGGGGGGAAGAGCGCTGAACTGGGAGGTTTGCCGATGACGACGGAGCAGATTACGCGCTTGCTAGACGGACTGAGGGAGGGCGAGGGCAGCGTGAAGTTGGGTTTGGCGGAACGAATTAATTTCGAAGTTACCTTGCTAAAAGCGGTCGATGCAAGCCGGTCACGAGCGATTGATAGCTTGATTAAGGAACTGGCGGCGTTGTCGGATGAAGCGGGTCACGCCGAGGTTGCTAGCGAAAAAAAAAAGATCGAATTGATCGGTTAGCGGCGCGGTTGAGCGTTGCCGCCGCGATGAGGGTGACGGCTTCACGGTTTACGGAGGCGGGAGCGATCGTGGTCGTTGGCTTGGAGCCGGCGCCGAGGCTGGCGGTGACGCCGCTCCCGGAGCGATCGCGCGCAGCGGCGCCCGGGGAGCGGGGGGACGGGCCCTGCCCCGACGAAGCGGGGGAGTCCGCTTTTCTAGCTGATGCGCGTAGTCGAGGGGAACTCGTAGCCGGTGCGAACGTCGGCTCACTGGTCCCGGAGGCGGAGGAGTCGGAAAGCAAGGAAATGCCGCCTCTGGCAGAGCTGGTGGAGCGAATTCCCGTGGAGGTTCGAGCCGCGCTGGAAGACCTTTTCCGCGCACGTTTTGTTGTGGTAAAGCGGATACCGAAGAGGGCCTTGAAAATTTAGTGGCGAAGTGGGTCTAATTTTTCCACTCGGGCCCGAGCCGGCGGCGGCCCGCGATACTGAGAGCATAGATGTATGCCTCGATTTTTTGGTCGGCGAACGGCGGAACGAGCGGGAGGGCCGCCCGCCGGTAGAAGCCGCGGTGGACGCCCTCGAAGGCATCGAGCTCTTCGAGGCATTGGTAACTCACCGACCAAACCTCGCCGATGACTCCAGCGGAGTCCTGCGGATCCGCGACGATACCGGGGTAACTGCCGAGATCGAACAGCCCGAAACCTGGAATGCTGCGGGCTGCGCCGACGAAGGTCTGGTCCGCCAGATGAGCGTGATTTCGGCAGCCTTTTTTTAAGGTACCGTAGACAAATAGCAGGGCGTTCACGTGGGAAAGTTCGGGGTAGAGGGCAGGATCTCGATCGTGATGGCGGTGGTATTGTCACGCCCGGATTGAAGTACGGCGGCGTCGACGAGTTGTTGCGCGAGGCTAGGGGAGGCCTCCTGGTTAGCGGGGGCGCGCAGGATCTCTTCGATTTGCCGATCCCAGAGCCCGTCCACCAAACCGTCTGAGCAGACTAAGAAGCGGTCGCCGGGGCGATGGGTCACGGCGTCGATTTGGGGATCGATAAATTGGTTGCCCGAGCCGAGGGCCTGCTGGAGGGCGTGGCGGCGGGGGTGGGAGCGGGCTTCGCGTTCGTTGATTTTCGCCTGACGCCGCAGCCAGCCGACATGGCTGTGGTCGTGAGTGATTTGGCGGAGCGAGCCGTCCTTGGGAAGGTGGTAAATCCGGCTATCGCCGACGTGAAGGAAATAGAGTCGTTCGGGAGTTATCCAGCAAAGGCTCAGGGTGGCGCCCATGCCCGCGCATTCCTCGTAGGAGGAGCTGAGCTTCGTCAGATCGTGGTGAATGAGTGTGGCGAGTTCGTTCAGCAGGTCGGTGAATCCAAGGCCGAGACCGGAGCCAGCGAATTGAAAAGCGCGTGGGCACAGCTGGGTGATGCGATCGACGGCGATGCGGCTGGCGAACTCACCGGCGCGAGCTCCGCCGACGCCATCGCTGATGGCGAAAACCAAGTTGGTGGTGGCGAGGGTTATTTGGCCGGTTTTCCCTAAATAGTGAACTTCGCGCTCGTCGACGGTGAGGGCGAGGAAGGCGTCCTCGTTATTTTTTCTGACTCGACCGACGTGGGTGAGCGCGGACCAGAGGAGGGATGGTGCCGGCGGGCCGATGGGCTCGTTTTTAGAGCGGGGTGGGGGCGGCATGGCGGTTATCCGGAGGACGGCATTAGGGAGATCGCGTGGCCCGAACCATCGTCGAGGATGGTAGAAAACTCGAAGTCGATGACGCAGAAGCGGCCGTCGGCCACGCGATAGGTAATATTGCGTAAGGCGGGATCCTCGTGGCGCACGCCAAAGGCTTCTAGCTCTGCGAAAATAGTCAATTGGCGCGGCACGTTTAGTTGCTCGACCCGCCCGCCGCAATTTGAGGTAACGATCTTTAAGCTTTCCGGGTGGGCCTCGAGGAGGCGGGGCACGAAGGGGCATTGGTGAGCCTCGAGATGCCGCAAGACCCGCGTTTCCTGGGCAAAACGTTCGCGGGCGAGATGCCCGCGGTACGTTTTGTGAACCCGCCCGTCAAAGCCGATTCGAACGGTGGCGCGGGCGGTATCTTTGATGTCATGCATAGCGGTTACGGGGATATTTTCCGAGTGGAGAGTGGTGGCAAGTGGGGCATTTTTCGATTTTTTCTACGCCGCGTGGTCAGGTCGCAAAGAAAAGCGTCATGAATAAAACTTCTGATTGCCTCTGGCACATGAGCTGCTGATTTGGAATTTGAGCTTTTCTTTGCGCATGTCGGCGGGAAAGGCTTTCAACTACCGTTAGAAAACCTCCTCAAGACCTCCTGGAAGCACTCCACTCATTATGGCCAAATACAAACTCGAATACATCTGGCTCGACGGTTATACGCCGCTTGCCAATTTGCGCAGCAAAACTCAGATCAAGGATTTCGCGAAGTTTCCTAAGCTGGAAGAACTTCCTGCGTGGGGTTTTGATGGAAGTTCGACGCAGCAAGCTGAAGGCAAGAGCTCGGACATCGTGCTGAAGCCCGTGGCGGTTTTTCCTGACTCTACCCGCAAGAACGGCGTTTTGGTGATGTGCGAAACCTTCCTGCACACGGGAGTCGCGCATCCTTCAAATTCGCGTGCGACGATCCCGGATGATGCGGGGACTTGGTTTGGTTTCGAGCAGGAGTACTTTCTCTATAAGGACGGCGTGCCGCTCGGTTTTCCGGTGGGTGGCTATCCCGCGCCGCAGGGGCCTTATTACACGGGTGTAGGCCACAAGAATGTTGGTGCGGTCGCGAGAGAGATTGTCGAGCAGCACATCGACATCTGTCTTGATGCTGGCATTAACATTGAGGGGATCAACGCGGAGGTGGCGAAGGGTCAATGGGAATTCCAGATCTTTGGCAAAGGATCGAAGAGCGCGGCTGACCAGATGTGGGTGGCCCGGTATCTCCTCTCGCGGCTTTGCGAGAAGTATTCCATCGATGTCGAGTGGCGTTGTAAGCCGATTTTGGGGCCATTCAATTCCTCGTTGGATTGGAATGGTTCAGGCATGCACGCGAATTTCTCGACGACGCATCTCCGCGAGGTGGGCGGGAAGGATTACTTCGAGAAGTTGATGGCGGCCTTCAGCAAACATGTGGACGAGCATATCGCGGTGTATGGTCCGGAGAATCATCTCCGCCTCACGGGGTTGCACGAAACGCAGTCGATCGATAAGTTCTCCTACGGCGTTGCCGATCGGGGTGCGTCGATTCGGGTTCCGCACAGCTTCGTCAAAGACAACCTGTACCGAGGCTACCTCGAGGATCGCCGGCCGAATTCGGCGGCTGATCCCTATCTGGTGGCAGGTCGGATCATTAAGACGATCCAGACCATTCCGATTGAGGTAGTTGCCCGTAAAACTGCTCGTAAGGGGTGATTTAAACGAACGATCTCCTTTTGGGGAGGTTGGTGGAGTCAAAGATCGAGGACGGTTCGTCCTCGATCTTTTTATTGAGGGTGTTTGCTGATTCGGTTTGGGCGCGCCTTCAGGAATGGGCTTGTTTTGAGCTTCCTGAATGGATGGGTCCGGAGTCTTCGGCATAATAATTATGCGCTCTTGATGGTCTTGCTTGGGTGCAATGAGCGGCCAACCTGATCCCTCTGGTGGATTTCTCGGTTTTTTCTGGGAGCCCTGCGGCGCTTAAGATAGTGGTCGAGCCTCTTGGAGTCGAACTCATCAAATTCTGCGCGTGGATCGAGATGGGAGTGGGCGCAGGCGATTCTGTTGGCGGTCGATTTAGTTTGGACGACGTTGGGGCGTGGGGGCTACTTGCCTCAGACGATGGTCGTCGCGAGTGTGCTGACTTGGGCGCTGTTGGGCTTGCATGCGTCGTCGCGAGTTTGGGGCGGGGTGGGTGAACGTGGTCGCTGCCATCCGGCGGGCTGGATTTTCGTCCCTTTCTTGGGTTATGCGGTTGGGAATGTGCTTTGGGTTACCCCGGTGCCGTGGCGTGGCTGGTTTGATTGGTTTCTTTGGTTTGAGATCGGAGTATTTTTTTGGGTGGGGCTGAATGGTATTCGTGCGCTTGGCCCGCGACGCTTGGTTTTCTTGGCGGTGGTGGTGGTCGGCTTGGTCGCTGTGTGGATGGGATGTTATCAGCGATTCGTGAAGCCAGAATGGTTGATGTTAGGAACGGTCCAAGCGTGGGAGTATCGTGAGCGGGCCAGCGGGCCTTTTGGTAATCCGAACAGTCTAGCGGCGATGCTGCTGATGTTGATCCCGGTGGTCGGGGTTTTGGCGCTGAGAACGGGGGCGCGGGCCACGGAGCGGGTATGGTGGGGCTGGGTGACGCTGATTTTTATTTTTGGTTTAGGGCTTACCGTCAGTCGAGGACCCTGGCTGGGATTGATCGCGGCATTAATACTTTGGCCGGTGCTGGCGGCGATGGGCGGTTGGCAGCGCCGAGTGGTGCTAGCTGTGGCCGTGGCGCTTGGAGCGATTCTGGCGGGGATGGTGCTCTCTACGATATCGCCGAAGACGCGTGAGCGGTTTTCCGCGATGTTTGATGAGTCGGGAGAGCGGACCCGACCGATTATGTGGAGGGCGGCCTGGAAGTTGTTTGAGGAGCATCCTGCGTGGGGGTCGGGGGCGGGAAGTTATAACGAGATGTTCGAGCGGCATCGGCCCGAGCGTTTTCCTGATGTGACCCTTTGGGCGCACAATGATTATTTAAACACGCTGAGTGATTATGGGCTGGTTGGGCTTGGATTGCTCCTGGGGGTGGGAGGTTGGCTGGCATGGCGCCGAGGTGGGGGACCTTTGGGGGTATCGTCGGGAGAGCGTTCACGGTTGCGGAGGGAGCGTCTGCCATGGTTGGCGGACTGCGGGAGCCGCCAGGGCATCGGCGTGGGATTATTGGCTTTTTCTTTTCAACTATGGGTGGATTTTCATCTGAAAATCCCCGCGACCGGAATGATCAGTGCAGCTTGGGCAGCGCTCTACTTGGGCGACTCGGAGAGAAGGGAGGCCAAAGGCGAAGATAAAAGCACTGAATGGGCGCGCTGGATGGGGTTGCTGGTGATGGTCGTGTCAATTGGAATGGCTTGGATATTCTGGGGTAAATATCGAGCGGAGGATTTTAGATTTCGCGCTCGCGAGCGGATCGAAGCATGGATCACGGTGCGGGCGGAGGGTGGGCGCGACGGGTCTCAGCTCGGGGAGATTGAGTCGGTTTTGAGTCGCGCGGTGGTCCTTGATCCTCGCAATGGCCAGGCGTGGTCGGACTTGGCTTACGTGATCGCGCTAGGGGCTCCTCTGGAAGTGGCGGAAAACGCTGAGCGGGGGAGGAGAGCGGAAGTGGCGGCGGAACGTGCTTTAGGCATTTCGGAAGTGTGTTATGAATTTTGGGTAAGGCGGGGTGTAGCGCGCGATATGCAGGGGCGTTGGCTGGAAGCGGGCGACGATTTTAGTCGGGCGGTTGTGGTCGCACCGGGAAACGCGACGGCGTGGTATTATTTGGCGGACCATTTGAGCCGAAATGAGACGAGCAAAGGAATGATGATAGCTGCGCTGGAGTTTTGTTTGCGCCTTGACCCAGCGAACCTCGGAGGTCTCCTTCTCCAGCACCGGCTGGCGTTTTCCAAGAGGTAAAAAACCGACGGTTTTATGCAGATTAGCGGTCTCTATTGGTGGTGCGCTTTCCTCCTGATGGCATTCTCGCCATTACGTGGGCAGGCTCCTGCTGCTGCAATCGTTGCGAATCCCTCGATGTTGCCGGGGTTGGTCCTCGTTGCCAAGGTGGCTGGGGCGGTGACGATGACCTTGAACGGATCAGCGCCGAAGCAGCTTCAAGTGGACGATCGGATCGATCAGTTTGCTAAGATCAATACGGGAAGCGATGGCAGTGTTATTTTGGTTTTTTCGAATGGGGCGACGACCCAAATTGCTCATGATAGTGAACTGGTTTTGGATGAGTTTTTACAGGACCCGTTTTCCAGTAATGTAAAGGTTTCCGAAATGACGGATGAACCGTCGGCTTCTCGGACCAAACTCTCGCTGAATCGAGGGGAGTTGGTGGGCAACGTGAAGAAGTTAAAGCATGACCGCGGATCCGCCTTTACGGTGCAGACGCCGGTCGGCGCGGCGGGTATTCGCGGAACGACGTTCAGAATTACTTTTCGGCCGACGGGTACGGGGCAGGCGTTTAGTTTTCAGCTGAGTACAATTGAAGGGAATGTTTCCTTCGCGCAGCCGAGTGCGGCGGCTGCTGGCAGCGCACCGGCGGCTGCCGGTAACACTGCGGGAGCGGCTGCGAACGCGCCTGCGCCTGGGGCGACAACAGAAGCCGCGCCCGCGCCCACGACGGGGACAGCCGCGGCGACGCCGACCGGGACGGCCGCGACCGGGACGGCCGCGGGAACACCGGCGGCGGCGGGAACACCAGCGGCGGGGGCTCCAACCGGTGGGGCGGCGCCGAGCGCGGTGCCAGCGGGCGGGGCGACGACGGGAGCAGCGGCGCCAGGGGGAGCGGCGACGACGGCAACGGCTGGAGCGGCGACCCCAGCGACCGCAGCGGCAAAGCCGACGACGACGACGCCGGCGAGTACGACGACGGCGAGTACGACGACGCCAGCGAGTACGACGACGGCGGCGACTGCTTCGACGACGCCAGCGCGGACCACCACCCCGACTACGGCGTCGAGTGCGCCGGCAGCGACGCCCTCTGTGACGGCGAGCGGCTTGGTTACTGGTGTTTCGGCCTCGATGGCGGTTCCGCAGGGGCAAGGGATTACGATTACGGTTCAGGTTTCGACGAGTTCGCAAGGAGTCGTCTCGGTGACATCTGCACCCGTGGCGTTACCGAGGACGGTGGCCGTTCCTTTGGCTGTGATGGCCCAAGTTACTCAGGTGGCGCAGGCTATTGCCGTGGCGGTTCAGCAGGCGGTTTTCAGCTCTCCCGCGCCCGTTTCGACAGCGGTCGCGGCGGCGGGCGCGGGGCAGACAAGTTCCGGGGCGACACCGAGTACGGCCGCGAGCGGTCCGAGTGCGACGACGCCAGATCCCTCGGCCGGGGCGGCTACGAATGCGACGGGAACGGCGACGGGAACGACGACGGGTACGGCGACGGGAACGACGACGGGAACGGCGACGGGTCCGGCGACGGGAACGACGACGGGTACGGCGACGGGTACGACGACGGGAACGGCGACGGGAACGACGACGGGAACGGCGACGGGTACGGCGACGGGAACGACGACGGGTACGGCGCCAACTACGCCGGTGGCGCCCACGCCAACGACGCCCACGCCCACGCCCACGCCAGCGCCAACGACGCCCACGCCCACGCCCACGCCAGCGCCAGCGCCAACGACGCCCACGCCCACGCCCACGCCAACGCCGCCGCCAACGACGACGAGTACGGCGCGGCCGCCAACGACGACACCGATTAGCGGTTCGAACTTTTCCGGCACGGCCACGGTCAACACGCCCCCTGTCGCGATCCCAGCCTCGCAGTTGAGCACGAAACCCTAGCGAGCCATGGCATCTGATGTGCGTCGCCAATTTTTGAAGTGACGTTTTCCAGAGGACGGCAACACCCCTTCCGTTTCGATTGAGTATTTTTGTAGTTTCTATCGATGTTTTTGATCCCCAAGGCGAAGCTGGTGGCTAATCTCCGGTGGTTAATCCTTTTGCCGATTCCGGTGCTTTGGTGTGTTTTAGAGTATTATGGGCTTCTGACGTTTTTGGAGAATAAGAGTATCGACTGGCGTTTTCAGCACCGAGGGGAGCTCGATTCCCCGGTTAAGTTGATCTATGTGGATGTGGATTCGCTCTCACTGGATGCGATTGGCAACCTGCCTTGGAGTCGTGATATTCATGCGAAGGTCGCGGCGGCTTTAATCAAAGAGGCCAAGGTAAAGGTGGTCGGCTTTGACTTTGTGTTTTCTGACGCGGGAATCGCGCAATCAGTCGATCGGAAAAAACTGCGTTCGGGGAACGAAGAGTTTGCGCGTTTTCTCTTCAAGCAACCGCCGGTGGTGCTGGCGGCATCCTACGTTGGTTGGCAGTTTATTGATTCCTTTGACCAAAAGACGC
The DNA here is from genome assembly GCA_945903465.1 of Opitutus sp. GAS368. GTDB lineage: Bacteria > Verrucomicrobiota > Verrucomicrobiia > Opitutales > Opitutaceae > ER46. The sequence continues at coordinate 22,555 of CAMDOF010000015.1, read as the reverse complement.
GCAAGGAACGTCATCTTCCGATCGTTGGCCGCGATACGCGGAGGACTCAGGATATGGAGCCGCCCGAGATTCCGACTTTCGAGCGGAGCTTGGACCCGACGAAGCCAGCGCCCTTTACGCCGCCGGGGGCGTTTGGTTTGATTGATACGATTGGGAATGGCACCCGCATGGTGCCGGCGTGGGCGCCGAATAATTCGAAGACTCCGGTTTATTACCACATGTCAGTCCACCTCGCGCGGATCTATTGGGGGTTGCCCCCGGAGTCATTGCGGGTGGAGGCGGGCGAGTTACGGTTTGTGCGGTCCGATGGAAAAATCCACGCGGCGGTACCCCTCGTTGATGGTCAATTGTTGGAGATTAATTGGTTCACTCACTGGGCATCGTCGCGGACGGCGCACGCGGAGTTTGCGGAGGTTTACGAGTACGCGGATATGTTGAGTTCGGCCGAGCCGAAAGAGCGGGATGCGGCGAAGAAATTTTTTGCTAATCCAGATTTTAAGGACGCGGTAGTGTTGATTGGTCCGGTTGACGCGATGCTGCAGGATACGGCGCCGACCTCATTGGATGAATCCCCGGTGCCGAAGGTGGGGGTGCACGGTAATTTGTTGAAGACGATTATTGGGGGCACGTATTTGAAGCGGATATCGGTGCCGGTGGGATATGTGATCCTTTTTGGGCTGACCATGGTGGTGGCGAGACTGGCGGTGGCGGGTGGGGCGCGGGCGCTATTTGCGAAAGCTTTAGCGGGGTTGGCGGTGCTGGGTTACGTGGTGGTGGTTTTTTGGGTATTCGATCGGGCGCACGTGGTGTTGCCGTTGATCGCGCCGCTGGGAGCGACCTTGACGACGAGCTTTGCCGGCTTGGCGTGGCAGGTCTTTGATGTGCAAAAGGCGAAGGCGCGAGTGAAAGGGATGTTTGGAGCTTATGTATCGCCCCAGCTGGTGGAGCGGATGGTGGAGTCGGGGGAAACGCCGCAGCTGGGTGGCCACGACGCGGAGATCACGGCTTATTTTTCTGACATTCAGGGTTTTTCTGGTTTTTCGGAGAAGCTCGGTTCGGGGCCATTGGTTGAGTTAATGAACGAGTATTTGACGGGGTGTACCGATATTGTGACGTCGCAAGGGGGGACCTTGGACAAGTATATTGGGGATGCGGTGGTGGCGATGTTTGGAGCGCCGATTCCGGTTTCGGATCACGCGTTTCGCGCGTGCGTGGCCACGCAGTTGGTGCATCGGCAGCTGGGTGAGTTGCGCGAGAAGTGGAAAAAAGAGGGGGAGAAATGGCCCGAGATTGTGGGGAAAATGCAGTCGCGGATAGGACTTAACACGGGGTTATGTATGATTGGAAATATGGGGAGTCGGACCCGCTTCAACTACACGATGATGGGAGATAACGTTAACTTGGCGGCGCGGATGGAATCGGGTTCGAAAAGTTGGGGGGTATACACGATGGTGTCGGCCGCGACCAAGTTAGCGTGTCAAGAGACCGATCGCGAGCGGGTCGTCTTTCGCCCTTTGGGGCGGATCGTCGTGATGGGGCGAACGCAGGCGGTGCCCATCTATGAAATTATGGGGTTGAAGGAGTCGCTTGCGCCGACGGCGCGCGAGTGCATGGGTGTATTTGAGGAAGGGCTTGCGAAGTATTACGCGCGCGACTGGGAGGGTGCGATCGAGCGTTTTAGACTGAGCGAGCGGTTGGAGCCGAATCAGCCAGGCGTAACGCCCGGTGTAAAAACGAACCCATCGCTCGTTTATTTGGGTATCGTGAGCGATTACCAGAAAGTGCCACCGCCGGCTGATTGGGCCGGGGTGTATGTGATGAAGGATAAGTAGGTCCACGAAAAAGGGCGGGAGTGGCCCGCCCGAGTTCGTTGGGACGGTAGACGGAGTTACTTCAGGAGCATTTCTTTAACGCTGCGCCCAGCGGGGATCATGGGGAGCACGTGTTCGGTATAGGGGACGATGATATCGAGGACGAACGGCCCGTCGTGATCGAGCATCTCCTGGATGGCGGCGCGCAATTCGCTTTTGAGATGAACGCGGCGCCCCTTGACGCCGAAACCTTCGGCGATTTTTACGAAGTCGGGATAGAGGCCGGAGAGATTTTCAGGGCTGCCGACGTTGGATTCGTCGCCGAGAATGGTATTGCCGCGGACGCTGCCGTAGAAGCGGTCCTCCCATTGCACGACCATACCGAGATGCTGATTATTGAGAATCATCGCTTTGGCGGCGATTTTCTCGATGTGGGCGGTGGCGAGTTCCTGGATGTTCATGACGAACGACCCATCGCCGTCGATATCGATGACCTGTTTATCGGGGCAAGCGACTTTGGCCCCGAGTGCGGCGGGGTAACCGAAGCCCATGGCGCCGAGACCGAGCGAGCTGATGTAGCGGCGGGGTTCGTCGAACCGATAGAACTGAGCCGCCCACATCTGGTGTTGGCCCACGCCGGTTGTGATGATGGCTTGTCCCTTGGTGAGTTCGTAGAGGACGCGGACCGCCTCCTGAGGGACGATATGTTTGAGTTCCTCGTAGCCGAATGGATGATCTTTTTTCCACGTGGCGATCTGGGTGTGCCAAGGCTGGTTGTCGGGTGCGGTAAATTTCTGCTCCGCGAGCAGCTCGTTGAGCCGAGTCAGAGCGAACTTGATATCGCTGGTGATCGGGAGTTGGACGCGTTTATTTTTATTATGTTCGGAAGCGTCGATATCGATATGAACGATCTTGGCCTGGGTGGCGAATTTGTTGGTGTCACCAGTGATGCGATCGTCGAAACGGGCGCCGAAGCAGAGGAGCAAATCGCTTTGATCAACGGCCCAGTTGCCATAGGCTGATCCGTGCATGCCGAACCATTGCATCGACAGCGGGTGCGTTTCGGGGAAAGCGCCCACGCCCATTAAGGTCGTGGCGACGGGGACATTGGTTTTTTCGGCAAACGCTTTGAGTTCGGCGTGGGCGTCGGCGGAGACGATACCGCCGCCCGCGTAAAGGACCGGGCGCTTGGCCTCGGCGATGAGTGCGATAAGGTGTCTTAGTTGGTCGTCCGGTGCGTGCTGCGTAGCGTTGGCATAGGTGCTCCGGAAAACGGGTGCCGCGGGATAGACAGGCTGAAATTTTTTCTGTTGAACGTCCTTCGGAATGTCGATGACGACGGGCCCTGGGCGACCGCTTTTGGCGAGATGGAAGGCCTCTTGAAAGATGCGCGGAAGATCGTTCGCATCCATCACGAGGTAGGAGTGCTTGACGATCGGCAAAGTCATGCCGAAGAAGTCGGTCTCCTGAAAGGCCATTTTACCAATGTATTTGGAGAATACCTGGCCGGTGATGGCAACGAGGGGGATTGAATCCATGAACGCGTCGGCAATGGCGGACACGAGATTGGTCGCACCCGGGCCGCTGGTGGCCATGCAGACGCCGACTCGGCCCGTGGCGCGGGCATAGCCCTCGGCGGCAAAGGAGCCGCCTTGTTCGTGGCGCGGGAGAATAACGCGAATTTTATCCGTGCGGGCGAGTGACTGGTGGAGTTCCTGCGAGGCGCCGCCCGGATAAGCGAACACCACATCCACGCCCTCGCGGATCAGGCACTCGACGACGCAGTCGGAGCCCTTCATTTCGCGGCCGCTTTGGGCGGTAGGAGTTGGCGTGGTTGACGTGGTATCTTTTTTCATAGCGTGAGCTTTCGCAGGATAGATAGAACAGGAAAAACGACGGAGGCGGCCGCTGGCAAGCTTGGGGTTTGTCGTTTTAGCTGCTGGGGAGAAGCGGGGGCGCATTTATAAATTTGGATGGCGCTTTTTCGCAGTGGCCGCACGGTGGGCAAATGCTTAAATTGCTCTTTATCGGTGACGTGGTTGGCCGGCCGGGGCGCGAGATCATTGCAGATCGTTTGCCCCGCATCCGGAGTGAGCATGGGGTGGATTTTGTGATTGCGAATGCCGAGAATGCGGCGGCGGGGGCGGGCATTACTGGGGCGATCGCCAAGTCGATTTTAGATTCTGGGGTGGATGCGATTACGTTAGGCGATCACGTTTGGGATCAGCGAGGATGGGAAAATGAGATTGGCCAGATGGAGCGGGTCTGTCGGCCGGCAAATCTTCCAGCGGCGTGCCCGGGCTGGGATCATTTGATTATCACGGCGCGAGGGTTTCGGCTGGCAGTTTTTACGGTTTTGGGGCGCACGTTTATGAATGTAAAGGCGGACTGTCCTTTTTTGGCGGCTGACCGGATGATTGCGCAACTGCGGGGGCAGGCGGATGCCATCGTGGTTGAGATTCATGCGGAGGCGACCTCGGAAAAGCAGGCGCTGGGTTGGCACCTTGACGGGCGGGTGGCGGCGGTATTGGGAACGCACACGCACGTGCCGACGGCAGACGGGGCCATTCTCCCCAAGGGGACGGCGTTTATTTGTGACGTCGGGATGACGGGGCCCTACGCGAGTGTGCTGGGGCGGGAGGTGAAGCCGGTGGTGGGTCGATTTTTGGATGGGATGCCACGGCGCTTCGATGTCGCGACGGAAGATGTGCGGCTTTCAGGGGTTCTGGTTGAAATCGGTGCGTCGATGGGTGAGGCAAAAAAAATTGATTTATTAACGGTGCGAATGGGGAAGAACTCCGCCTGAGAAGCCTGGCGATGGGCGCAACGGGGCGCGGCCGCCGGCTCTGGCGAGCTCTTCATCCTGATGGCTTGTCTCGTCCCGTTTATTTTGCACCGCCCGGCGGCCGCCATCGCTCTGGCGCCGGGCGAGTGGGTCGAAGGGGAATGGCGCGACCGGGGCGAACCGTACCGGGTGCGCAGGGAGAACCCCGCCGCCGCGCTCGGCCCCAAAGTGAAACGCTTCCCGATAATGACCCTAGTTTTTCGGGAGGGAGCTCGACTGGAGCAGGGCTTTTTCCCAAGCGGTTACCAAGGCGCGGCGAGCGTAGATGGCATCGGTCCAGGGGTGGGGATGGGTACTGAGGTGGTAGCCGTGGCTCATGCCGAGTTCGGGACAGACCCAGAGCTCGTGGCCGGGGCGGGGTCCGGCGAGCCAGCAGGCGAAAAGATCTTCGGCGAAGGTGAGGTAGTCCTGAAATTCAGGAGTGGCGGCGCCGCGGCCGTCGGTAACGGGAACCTGACAGTGCTGGCCGTTGAAAGGCCGGAGATGAAACATCTGGGAGTGCTGGATAAGTTGCGGCCAAGCGAGCAGACGGGCGGAGAAGGCGGCCGGCATCAGATGTTTGGATACAGCGAAGTGGGAATGATCCCAAGTCACGGGGAGAAGCTCGCCGGTAGCTTTTTGATAGAGGCGGGCGATCTCGGTAAATTTTTCCGGAGTCTCGGTGGCCGTATCCCGGTGGGTCTCGATGTGGACGGACAAGCCCAGCTTACGCGCGGCGCGGAGCAAGGGGACGGCGGCGCGGGCGGCCTGGCTGGGGGGCGTATCGTGATTGAGGAGCTGGAGGTTGATGAACTTGACGCCGAGGTCGCGCTGTTGGCGGAGGCGGGGCAAGGCAGCGGTCACACCTTGGGTGTCGAAGCTGCTCATGAGGACTAGGCCGAGGCGGTCGGCGGCGGTCTTGATTTCTGGAGTGATGAACGCGCAGACACCGTCGAAACCGGCGGTAGCGATCTCGGTTAATTTCCGGGTGAGGGACCACTCCCGTTGACGTGAGGGATAAGCGATCATGGACCACGTGGCGGCGCACATGACCAGGCGGGGAGGCGGAGTGATGGGATAATTCATCGGGGAAATAAAAAATAAAAACGGTGGTTGAGTGTTACGAGGGGCTGACCTTATTCCAGCGAGATCGTGTCGCCGTCACGCTGGGGCGGAAGACGCGGTGTATGCCACTCCCGTTTGTTCAACATTCTTCTTGGATTTGGTCTGCGGAGGGCACGCACGCTGCCCCCTTGCCGGCGGCGGCGACCCCGTCGCATTATCAGGTACGGTTATTTCGGCGAACGTTCGACGGCTTGGGGTGGGGGCAAGGCCGGCTCGTGGTGCACGTCTCGGCGGACAGTCGTTACCTATTTTATTTTAACGGCAAGGTGATCGGTCGTGGGCCGGCCAAAGGGGATGTGAACCATCATTTTTATGAAACGTTTGATCTCACGCCGGAGCTGCGGCGTGGGCAGAATGTGCTGGCGGCGCTGGTGATGGATATGGGTCGGGTGGCGCACCGGCCAGCGTGGCTGGGTGCGCCCTGTTCGGTGATGACGGCCGCGGGTGGGTTGGTGCTGGAGGGTGGTCTGCAGAATGAAGCTGGGGCGATGGTCGTGGATCTAAGCACGGGGGCGGAGTGGAAAGTGGCGGTGGATACGGCGCACCGCTTTCAAAATGACGACACCACGTTTGAAGGTTACCAAGGTTACTTTGAGCATCGGGTGGCGCGCTGGAGCCCGGTCGGTTGGACGCAGCCAGAATTTGACGATAGGGATTGGGGAGCGGCGCAAGTCCTTTACAAGGCGGAACGGTTTGAAAATCGGCGGGATCCGACGAGCCCGTACGGGCTGATTCCGCGGATGATTCCGATGCTGGCAGAAGGACCGCTCGAGCGGTTTCAGGAAATTTTTCTATCGGGGGGACGGGCGGCGCCGGTGGCATGGGGGGAGTGGGTCAGTTTGGGAAGGGCCGTGACGATTGAGCCGATGAAAACGGTTGAGGTAATTCTAGATGTGGGCGAACTCACGACGGCGTATCCGATCTTGGAAACATCGGGAGGGGCCGGGGCGGTGGTGCGTCTGACGTATGCGGAAGCACTGCGTCTGCCGTGGGGTACGGTTGGGGCGACGCTGTTGGGGCGGCAGCAATCGTTGGCGAACCTAGCGGCGCATTTTGCAGATGAGAGCACGGGATGGACGTTTGATCGGCGGGGAAAGATGACGGGGTGGAGTGATGTCTGGGAGCCGGCGGGGCAGGACGCGGAAGGGTTTGAGCCACTGCATTGGCGAACATTTCGCTATGTTGGGGTGAAAGTAACGACGGGGACGGAGCCGCTGATTTTGCGGTCGATGGGGTATCGTTTCACGGCCTACCCATTGGCGGCAACGGGGCGATTTGCGTGTTCGGACCTGGCGTGGGAAAAGATTTGGCAGATGGCGTTGCGGACGATGCGGCTATGTTCGCACGAGACCTTTGAGGACTGTCCCTACTACGAGCAGATGCAGTATGCCGGGGACACGATGGTCACGTCGAAGATCGCGATGTTGACGAGCGGGGACTATCGATTGAGCCGGCAGGCGATTTATCATTTTGATTGGTCGCGGCTCTCGGAAGGTCTGACGCAGAGCCGCTATCCCTCGCGGCTGGTGCAGATCATTCCCTCATGGTCTTTGCATTGGATCACGATGGTGCGTGATTACGCTTACTGCTCTGGGGATTTGCAGGTGGTGCGCGATGTGATGCATGGGATGGAGGCGGTGCTGGCTTGGTTTCGGCGTCACGCGGGAGCCGACGGGCTGCCGGAGAAGTTGCCCTTTTGGAACATCACGGATTGGTGTCCGTGGTGGGTGCGTGGAGTAGTGCCAGGGGCGGCGGAAGGGCCGACGTGTATCTTATCAGCGCAGTATATTTTGGCGTTGGCTGAGTGCGGGGAACTGTGTCGGTGGCTCGGGCGGGAAGATCGGGCGGAGGCTTTGGCGGCGGAAGCGGCGGCTTTGCGGGTGCGTTTGCACGCGCGTTTCTGGTCGGAGGAGGCGGGGCTTTATTTTGATCGTCCGGGCGGTCCGGAGGTCAGCCAATATGGGCAGGCCTGGGCCATGATATGCGGAGCAGCCGGTGCGGGAGAGCGGGCGCGGGTGATGGAGCGTTTTCCGGCGGATCCGCGGCTGGCGCCGGGATCGTTTTTTTGGTGGCACGCGGGTTTTCGAGCGTTGGAGATGGCGGGGGCGTACGAGCGGCTGCCAGAGTTTTTGGGGGCTTGGCACGAAATGGCAGCGAAAGGACTGAATACATTTGTGGAGGAGAACAGTTATTGGCGTTCGCTCTGTCATGCGTGGAGTGCGCATCCGGCCTTGGAGTTTTTGACGCGAGTTTTAGGGGTGACGCCGCGAGCGCCGGGGTTTGCGGAGATAGCGATTGCGCCCCAGCTGGTCGGGCTGGCATGGGCCGAGGGGACGGTGTGCACGCCGCGGGGTCCGGTGACGGTGGCGTGGCGAGTGGCGGGAGGTCGTTTTGCGATCGAGATTATCGCGCCGGAGGGGACGCCGGTCTGGCTGCGGCTCCCGAGTGGTGGGACTCGCGAGTTTTTTGGGGGAAAATACGCGGTGGAGGAAGTGAGCGCATGAGTGGTGGGCTGCACCTTCGGCATGATGCGGCGGGTTGGATCGAGATTGGAACGTGCGCGGATCGGCCCCTGTGGCGTTATGTTTATCGGCCGGGTACGCCGGCGAACGAAGCCCCGCGGCCTTACGCGCATCCGTTGTATTCAATAGCTGGAGACGTAATGACGAATTTCCGGCCTAATGATCATCCTTGGCATCACGGATTAAGCATGACGATGACGCGGGTGGATGGGGTCAACTTTTGGGGAGGTCCCTCGTACCGAGCGGTGGATGGCTATCAATGGCGAGAGGATCAAGGCGTGCAGCGGCACCGGGAGTGGCGGGAATTGACGGCGGAGCGCATGGAGGAGCGAGTGGACTGGGAGGTGGGGGGGAGTGGTCGAGTGCTCATGGAGGAGCGGCGGGAGTTGATGACGACGGTGAGTGCGGGCGGGTGGGGGCTGCGCTGGACGAGCGAGCTGAGGAACGTGACGGCGGGTGCCTTGACCCTCGGTAATTACGAGGCCTCGGCGGGGCTGGTGGGGTCGCATTACACGGGCCTGCAGTTTAGGGGGGCGCGTGATTTGTTGGACGAGCACGGAGATGGGGTGGTGGGGATGCGCACGCTGGCTGGCGAGGGTGAGGCGGCGGTGCACGGAGGGGTGGCGTCGCGGATGGAATGGTCGTGCCAGCACGATGGCTCTTTACGGCGCACGCGGATTTGTTTTGAGAGTGGCGAAGGGCCGATCCCGTGGTTTGCGCGCGCGAAGAACCCCCTTGCGGCGTGGGCATTTCATCGTGAGCATGAGGTGATTTTACCTCCAGGGGAACGTCTTCGCTTGGATCATCGGCTTACTTTTTTTTCACTATGAGTCTCGATCGTCGAATGTTTCTTCGTGGGGCTGCCCTGGGGGCGGCGGGTTTGGCGGTGAGTGGTCCGGTGGCGGGTGGTGAGGCGGGCCCGGCGAGTGTCGCGGGGGCGCTACCGAGTTATACGGAAGGTGATCAGGAAGCGTACTGGTCAGCGGTGCGGGCGCGGTATTCGCTGAGCCAGCAGTTGACGTATTTTAACACGGGAGGGTTGGGGCCGGCGGCGATTTCGGTGTTGGCGAAGGCGGCGGAGATTACGCGGCAGCTGCAGGAAAAATCGGAGCATGGGCACGGGCTTTTGGAAGGGGCGCGGGCGGAGGTGGCGCGGTTTCTCGGTGCGGATCCGCGGGGGATTGCGTTTATGCGCAATGCGACGGAAGGGAATGCGACGGTGGCGGCGGGACTGAAGCTTGGGGAAGGGGACGAAGTGATTTATGAAACGCATGCCCATCCGGGTGGGGCGTTTTCGTGGCGGCAGCAGGCGCGTTTACGGGGAGTGGTGGTGAAGACCTTTGAACCGGCGACAGGCTCTCCGGAGGCGAACGTCGCGCGGGTGCAAGCGTTATTGACCCGGCGAACGCGGGTGGTGCAGGTGTCGCATGTGACCGCACCGACGGGCATCGTGATGCCGGTGGCGGCGCTGAGCCGGCTTTGTCGTGAGCGGGGAATTTGGTTTCACATTGATGGGGCGCAGTCGGCCGGGATGCTGCCTTTTTCGTTACGGGAACTGGGCGGTGATTCCTTTGCGACGAGTGGTCACAAATGGTTGGGAGGGCCGCATGAGACGGGGGTACTTTATGTAAAGCCGGAGCGGATGGATGAGGTGGCGCCGGTTTTGGCGGGGGCGTACACGGGGGATTTGGACGCGGTGACGGGAGCGTTTCGATTGACGGAAACAGCGATGCGTTACGAGTACGGCACGCGGAATGCGGCGGCGGTGCTGGGTTTGGTGGAGGCGATGCGCTTTCAGGAGCAGGTGGGGCGAGCGCGGATCGCGGCGCGCGGCCGAGCCCTGACGGAGCGGGTGCGGCGGGGGCTGGGTGAGTTAAAAGGGGTGGAGATTCTAACTCCGGCCCATCCCGCGCTAAGTGCGGCGATGCTGACATTCCGAACTGCGGCGGTGCCGCAAGATCAGTTATTCGCGAAGTTGATGAACACCCGGGCGATTCGTTGTCGCCCCGTGACAGAGGAGAAATTGAACGCGCTGCGCGTTTCGACGCACCTCTTTAATTCCCCGGCTGAGTGTGATGCGTTGATCGCGGGCGTGAGGGAAATTTTAGCCAGCGCGTGAAGCGAACGATCGCCAACGGAGCGAGAGCGGCGGGCCGAGCGGGCAGGTTGGACGCGGGCCCTCCGCAGTTTTTTTGGAGGAGGGCGCGAGCTGGGGCGAAGGGAGCGGGCGGCTTATTCGACCTCGACGATCATCTCGATTTCGACGATGGCCCCGAGAGGAAGCGAGGCGACGCCGAGGGCGGCGCGGGCGTGTTTGCCGCGATCGCCGAAGACGGCGACCAGAAAGTCGGAGCAGCCGTTGATGACCGCGGGCTGGGCTTTGAAATCGTCGACGGCGTTGACGAAGCCGCCGACGCGAATGATGCGTTTAACTTTACTGAGATCGCCGATTTCGCGTTTGAGCGTGGCAAGGAGGGCGAGGGCGGTGGTGCGTGCGGCGGCATGAGCGTCCTTTTCCGTGGCGTCGCGGCCGACCTTGCCGGCGATCACTTTATTGTCGGCATCGCGCGGGATATGGCCGGAAAGAAAGATGAGGTTGCCGGTGCGGACCGCGGGCACGTAATTCGCGATGGGGGCGCTGGTGGCGGGCAAGGCGAGGCCGAGGGCGGTGATTTTGGACTCTGGGGAGGTGGCGATATTTTGGGCGGGCAGCGGGGTGAGGGCGCTGAGCGTGAGGGCGCTGGCGAAGGCGAGGTGAGCGGTGAGGGGGCGGAACATCATGAGGGACGTTGAGTCGATGAAGCCGGCACGACGAATCATTTTTATGATGATGGTGGCGGTGAGGTCGGTCGTGCTGGGAGCGGAGCCGCTCAGCGCGCACGCGTTTTTGGAAAAACTCTGTGATGATTTTGGTGGGCGCATGACGGGGAGTGCGGCCAATGCTGGGGCGATGGAACGTTTAGCGGAGGAGCTGGGACGCGCGGGGGTGCGGGCGGAAAGAATGCCTTTTGCGATGCCCGGCTGGGAGCGGGGCGAAGATCGGGTGGATTTAGTGGCGCCGTTGGGGCGGCGATTGCGGGTGGCGGCGCTGGGGTACACCCAGGCGCACGCCGCATTTGAAGCGCTGGTCGTGTCGTTACATAATGGCCGGCCCGCTGAGATTGAAGGCAAAGAAATGCGCGGGCGGATTGGCGTGCTGGAATCGACGACGGCATTGCAGACGAGTGAGATTGTGGCGTTGGCAGTGGCGCACGGATTGCGCGCGGTGCTTTTTATAAATCGCGAGGGCGGTGGGCAATTGCTAGCGCGAACGGGCAGTTTTTCCGGTGCTCCCTTGCCGTTGCCGATTTATTCGATTGCACAGGAGGAAGGTCGTTGGCTGCAGCGCTTGCTGGGGCGGGACGTGCCGGTGAGCGTGCGGGTGGCGACGCAGTCCAGTTGTCGCGTCGTGGAGACGGCCAATTTGGTCGTGCGGGTTCCGGGGAGAGAGCGCACGCGGATAATTATCGGGGCACATTTTGATAGCTGGGATCTCGGGCAAGGGGCCATGGATAACGGGCTGGGAATCGCGCAGCTGTACGCGCTGACTTTAGCGTGGCGGGGAATCACGCCGCACCATAGCTTGGAGTTTATCTGGTTTAACGGGGAAGAGCAGGGGCTTTGGGGTTCGCGCCATGCAGCCGCGCAACTGGGCGATGCGCCGGTCGTGGCCATGGTTAATCTCGATATGATCGGTTTGCCGATCGGGGTAAACGCGCTGGGCGATGATTCGCTGGTGCCGGTGCTTTCGCGTTGGGTGGAGGCGCGCGGTCAAGCGGCGCGGTTGCCCAAAGGCGTGGAAAATATCAATTGGGTTGGCAGTGATCACACCCCGTACCAGCTCGCGGGAGTGCGCACGATTACTTTTAATTCGCCGATCCCGCGTGAGTCGGTGCGGTATTATCACGATTTTGCAGATACCATCGATAAGGTTTTGCCTCAGCTGGTGGATGATTCTGGCAAGGTGATTGGCGAGCTTGTCGCCATGCTCGCGGGCGAGGCTAGCTTGGGGGCGTGGCGAAGGTCACCGGCGGAAACCGAGCAACTGTATGTTCGGTTTGGACTCGAGAAACGTCTTAGGGCGATGGGTCTTGGCGCAGATGGCCCTTGAGGGATTTTTTAACCGAGGACGGTGGCTCTGTAAAGTGACGCTGGGGGTGCTCTCAGTTTTGCTTTTCGGCGCGGCGGCGCTCTCGGCCACGCTCTGCTTGCAGCGGTGGTCGCGGTGCGCGGCGAGCTTCTGCGGGTCGCGTTCGCCCGCGACGATCGCATCGCGAATGGCCAGTCCGGTCGCGCCAGTGATGGCGGTGACCGCGCGATGCCGCCGCACGTTCATCTGATCGAGGGCCTTTTGCAGGCGTAACCGGTGCGCGCCGGCCACTTGGACCAGACTGTCGCGATGCCGCCACCACGTGCGCAGGGCGCAGATCTCCAATGCCGGCCGGAACGAGGCGTGGAGCCGGCCCACGGAGTGCCGGAACCGTAACCACGGGCAGTCCTGCCCATCGCTCTTGCGCCCAGGCACGTGGCGCACGTGCCGGGCGTTGACCAGGCAGACTTCCCGCCCGCGGGCCTCCCGCAGTCCGAACAACGGGATCCAAGACGCCCCGGTCGCCTCCATCGGCACGGTGCGAATGCCGCACTTCTGTAACCACTCGGCCAATACGATCAGTCGGTCGAACGAGTCGCGGATCCGGACGATCAGCATCGTCGGCTTCTGTAACCACCCGGCCAATACGATGAGCCGGTCGGTCGTGGTGCCGAAATTGCGCACCGGCGGCGGATCGCGACCGGCGGGTACGGCGACGTAATGCGCCTCGGCGGCGAGATCGATGCCGGCGGCATCGGGATGAATCACCGTCTGCGTGATCATCGGCTTATCGGGCGGACGAGGGGATGGCTTTTCAGGCATGGGTGTGGTTGGCGCTCGCCGCGGCGGCCCGAAGGGTGCATTGGGATGCGGTAAGCTCCTAAGCGGGGTCGGAACCGCTTGCGCGGAAGCGCCACCAATCACCCCGCCCCCTCGCCCTCCCCCACGGCCTGCGGCCTCAGACGGCTAGACGGGCTTAAAAAGCACACCTGGGTTGCGGCGATGGATAGCCGGCCTCGCGGAAAGAACTGCTCCCCGGCATGCACGATCACCGGCCTCGCGCCCGCAGTTTCTTTCGGTCGCGGCCAAAACTCTGTTTTGGGGCGGGCGCTGCTAGGAAACTGGATTTGCGGGGTGGAGGAGGGGTTTGTTTTCGCGCTGTCTCTACCTCCGCTCAAAATACTGTGTGGGGGCGGCCCCGCGCCGGCGCCCCGACCGCACTGGGACTGAACCTAAAAACCGCAGAAGGAGGAACCGCTAATCTTCGCTAATCGACGCCAATGAAAGAGTTTTGAATGGCATCCAACTCGACCGATGAATCACCTAATCGGTGAATCCAAAATTGACGTCCGGGGCAATTCTCCCTGATGGATCAGCGGGAATTAGCGAAGATTAGCGGTTAACCGACTGACGAATCTAGGCTGATTGCAGTTTCATTTTGCCGCCGTCGACAATGGCGCTGGTCCGCTGCGTGGGAATGGCCGAGGGGAAAATGACAGGCGGGAAATTTCCGAACCTCCAGCCTTCCCGGCTGCTTTGGATCTCTGCAAAAATTATCGCTCCGCCCTTCGCCCGATCACTTTGCTGGGGACGCGTTACCTGGCCACGCCTGGTCCGCGGTGGGCGGGCGCGTCCCTGCGCCCGCATTCTCCGTGCGCTCCCTCTCCGCGCTCCCAGATTCTCGCTGCCCGCTGCCCGATTTCAAGACTTCAGCCCCGGCGTGCGAGCCCCTCTCGCCCGCCGATGCCATCTCCGCGTCGGGCCGCACGTTTCCCAGACTGCAAAACCACCGCAAGGCCGCTTTCACGTTTTCTCCGGTGCCGCCGCCAGTCGCCAAATATGGCTTCACCAAAGCCACCGAAACCGGAGCGTGGGCCTGCTTACAGTGCCGCAGAAACGCGACGACTTCGCGGGCCAGGCTCGCCTGCTGCTCCAGCGGCAGATCTCGCAGGACCGTCTTCCAATTTGGAAACGATATTGCCGGCCGTTCATCGCTGGGAAAGGGCTTGCTCATGGCTCCACCCGCAGTGAGTTTTTTGCCGGCTCGACTGCAACCCGAATTCCCGCACTCGACGCCAGCCTCCATTCGGGTTCAACCATTTCCACCGCACCCTGCCTGCGCCTCACGTGCTCTCGATGCAGGCACTGAGTTCAGGGAATAACCCTGTTGGGCAAAAAATGAATTTCGCATCTGGTACCTTTCACCAAAACCGAAAAGGCTTCTTCGTCGCCTTTGCTGTAAGCGGCCAGACCGCGTCAATTCGATATCAAGACAGAGCGGTTGCCACTTCCGACGTATCGGCTTTGCAGCGAATCGAAGATAATCTTCTTCGTGAGAAGACGTTTGAAGAAAAGAAGAGGATGCAATTCGACGATGCGTGTGAATACTTGAAGCGCGAGGGCATCGCTTTTCAGCCCGAGGACAAGTTCGAGGTATTTCGCGCTGCGAACGAACACAAGGAGAGTAGGCGTTTAGTTGAGTTGCATCGGAGCTTTCTCGTCAGGAGAGGCATTCCCGTTGAAGGACGCTCCTTGGTTGCGCTGGCCACAGATATTCAGAAAGCACACGGAGCGACCGGTTGCTACAGTTGCAGGAGTTCGCCCGATGATTTTGTCCACCTCGAATGTGCGGCTTGCCGATGGATCATGTGCCCGACATGCGGAGCGTGCGGATGCGGGTATTCGAAAAAATGAGAGGCCCAACCAGAGCGATACAGACAACGAGCGGGCTGGGCCGTTTTTGCGATTCATCGTCCGTCCTCCGCTCGTGTCTGACCGCGGACGTTGGGCAAAAGAAGCCGCTTGCCCGTACGGGGAACTGAAGACACCATTTTGATATGCGCGTTGAAACCGAAAAAGAAGAAGACGGGCGCTGGATCGCTGAGGTCCCGGCGTTGCCAGGAGCGATGGGCTACGGCGCGACCAAGAAAGAAGCGATCGCGAAAGTTGAGGCGTTGGTCCTTCGTGCTCTCGCTGACAAGATCGATCACGGCGAAGAGCCGCCCGAGGCCAGCCATGTTTTCACGGTGGCAGCATGAGCGTTTGGGGTGCCCGAAAGACAAAGCTAGTTCTCGCCGCCCTCTTGCGCATCGGGTGGCGGCTCAAACGACAGACCGGTTCGCATAAGGTCCTTTCACGCGATGGGTGGCCTGATTTCATCTTTGCGTTTCACGACGGCGAAGAAATCGGGCCACGCATGCTCTCAAGAAACAGCTTCTGTAAGTCCTTAGTGGTAATAGAAAGCTGTTTCTTCCCGTCGGGGCCAAAACTTGTTTTGGTGAGTGGGCTCCCAAGAAACAGCCACTGCAAGTCGCTGGTGGGAAGATAAATCTGTTTATTCCAGTCGGGGCAAAAACTTGTTTTGGTGGGGAGGCTCTCATGCAGCAGGGGCGACAAGAGTGTCGCCCATCCGACGGACCGGCGACACTCCTGTCGCCGATGGTGGGCATGGAAATCTGTTTCTTCCCGTCGGGGCCAAAACTTGTTTTGGTGGGGAGGCTGCTAGGAAACTGGATTGGCGGGGTGGGGGAGGGGTTTGTTTTCGCGCTGTCTCTACCTCCGCTCAAAATACTCGGATTCGCTCCCAAAACGACACGGCGGATTTTTGCACGGACCGGCTCAGAGGGTGGAACGTGGGCTCCGCGCGCTTTTTGCTTTCGGCACAAAACTAACCGAACGCCGAGCGCATGATCGATCCTCTCGTGCACTAAGTTCCCGTGCAAAAATCCGCCGTGCCCAAAACGACGACTTAGCCGATTGAGGTTTGAAAACCCACGGCCAGGCAGAACTATGCAAGGGATGCACCCCACCGTTTTCTTGGGCCGGCCTTTGACTCGCGCCGGCATGTTTTACGCCGCTCTCCTCGTGGCAACGCTGACGCCATCCTTCTTCGCTGCCAGCACAGCCCCCGCCAACCGCCCGAATATAATCCTCTTCATCGCCGACGACATCAGCTGGGACGACCTTGGCTGCACCGGCAACCCCACCGCGCGCACGCCCCACATCGACCGCCTCGCGGCCAACGGACGTCGGTTTGACGCCGCCTATTTGACCGCGAGCAGTTGCAGCCCGAGTCGCAGCAGCATCATCACCGGACGTTATCCGCACAACAACGGCCGCGCCTCCGAGCTTCACCAGCCCATCGCCGCCCACCTGCCGTGGTTTCCCCGGCTGCTCCGCGAGGCTGGTTACTACACCGTCCTCAGTGGCAAGCACCACATGACGTCGGAGCCACCCGTGGCGGGCGAGTTGCCGCAACCCGCCGCGTTCGATTCCGTCGATACCGGGAAGGTCCCCGGCAACGGCGGCGGGCACGCCAACTGGGTGAAAGGGGTGCAGGAGCGGCCCAAGGAGAAACCGTTTTTCTGCTGGTTCGCCTCGAATGATGCCCACCGCGACTGGGACGGCGACGTCGACTGGCGCCCGGAATCCTACGGTGCGAAACACGCCGCCGCCGCCGTGCGCGTGCCCCCGTTCTTGCGCGACGATGCGGCGACTCGCGACGACCTCGCCTCCTACCACAACGAAGTCACGCGCTTCGACCACTACATCGGCGAGGTCGTGGCCGCGCTGGAAAAAGAGGGCGCGCTCGCGAATACGCTGATCCTCATCATGGCCGACAACGGCCGGCCCTTCCCGCGCGCCAAGACCCGGCTGCATGACTCCGGCATGAAAACCTACCTCATCGCGCACTGGCCCGCCGGACTGATGCAGCCGGGCTTACCCTCGACCTCACTGGTAAGTGCGATCGACATCGCCCCCACCGTGCTCGCCGTCGCCGGGCTGCCGCCTTCGCCCACGATGCAAGGCTTGAGCTTTCTCCCGGTGTTGAAGAATCCCGCCAGCAAGGTCCGCCAGCACGCGTTTTCCGAACACAACTGGCATGACTACGAGGCCCACGGCCGGGCGGTGCGCTCCGAAGGATTTCTCTACATCGTCAATCACCGGCCGGCTTTGGCATGGCAGGGGCCGGCCGACTCCGTGCGCTCCCCATCTCACCAAACGCTGCGTGCCGCGCGTGACGCCGGCTCGCTTACTCCCGCGCAAGCCGATGTATTTCTCGCGCCACGTCCGTCGGAAGAGCTCTACGAATCCGCGACCGATCAGCATCAGCTAAAAAATCTCGCCGCCGATCCGGCGCACCGTGCGGTGAAAGTCCGCCTCGCGAAACTTCTGGCCGAGTGGAGCGACGTCACCGGCGATACGGTGCCAGCCCACCTCACCGGCGACGGCTTCGACCGTGAAACCGGCGCGGCGGTCAGGGCGGCAGGCGCGACCAAGGCCGCCAAGGGTGGCAAAGCCGCAGTCCGCGGCACTCCGGCCGGCTCCGAGCGCAACGCCGCACGCGTCAACACCCCCGGGCCGCGGTGATCGTCCCCAGCTTAGCCAATACGTAACGATGCCGTGGGCAAAGTGAGCGCGATTTGGAAAGGATGGCGGGGCAATGAAAAAACCTCCGATTCCTTCGGGCGCAAGTCGGTCACCAAACGGTGCCCGAATTTATCTCTATGCCGACACGCGGCGCGGCGATCCCAAGCGGGTTCACTAACCAGAACGTTAGCGGTCACGCCGGCCTCGTGCCGTTTTGCATGGCGCCCCAACTTGGCCGCTTGATCCACGCGTCAACGTCCGACGCGGTTCAGGCCGCAAGGTCTCCAAGGTCTCATGCCACCTCGGCAAGGAGTGCGGCCATGGGCGCCTGACATTGCGCCGACACCCGGCGCAGCGATCCCAAGCGGGTTCACTATCCAGAAAGTTAGCGGTCACGGCGGCCTCGTGCCGTTTTGCATGGCGCCCCAACTTGGCCGCTTGATCCACGCGTCAACATCCGACGCGGTTCAGGCCGTAAGGTCTCCAAGGTCTCATTCCACCTCGGCAAGGAGTGCGGCCATGGGCGCCTGACATTGCGGGTGGCGCTGCCGCCGCGTGATCAAGGTCAACGTTTTTTCAGCAGACATCGCGGATAGGTTTTCCCGTTGGACTGGGCGGTGCTCCCACCACGGTTTTGTTGAGCGCAAAGCCCGTTACTCCGGGTTTTCTCGGCGTTTCTGGTTTCGTCTCTGCGGTGCAAAAGGGTTGGCCGAAGAACGCGGAAGTTGGCACCGCAGAGACAGGGAAATACCGCGCAGAGGAGTCGATCTCAGCCGTAACGATGCCGTGGGCAAAGTGAGCGCGACTTGGAAAGGATGGCGGGGCAACGAAAAAACCTCCGATTCCTCCGGCGCAAGCTGGTTACCACACGGTGCCCAAATTTATCTCAATGCCGACACCCGGCGCGGCGATCCCAATCGGGTTCACTTACCAGAAAGTTAGCGGTCACGCCGGCCTCGTGCCGTTTTGGGGATGCCTGCACTGGCAGCGCTTTCACGCGCTGCTCGCGGGCGTGCGGCCGCACGTGCGCACGAGCCCGAAGGTGATCCCACCGGCGGACCTGGCGCTGGGCTTTATCGCCCTCCGCCGCCGTGCGCGGCGATCTCTCGCAGCGGACATTGCAATCAGCGGACTGACCCATCGGATCGCCCCTGTATCCAGAGCCGCTTGAATGAGGGAGTTGCCCCCGTGGTTACTTGGCGGCGTCTTTGTTGGGCGTGGGCATGGGCGCTTTGGGGGCGGCGCGAGGAGCGATTGCGAAATATTGCGCCGCGTAACGCCGGCCGATTTCGTTTTGCGCGGCAGTGTCAAAGTGCACGCTGTCGCCAATGTGGGATTTGAGGTCGCGAGCGTCGACGCAGGCAGTGTGCGTCCGTTTTTCCGGCAGCGACAGCAGCAGGCGGTTCATGTCGGCCTTGCGCCGGCCGGCGCCGTCGGGACTCATTTCCCCGATCGTGCAGGCGATGAACGGCAAGGTGGGCAAGCCGAGGTCGGCGCGAAGATCGTCCACGAGTTTGAGCAGCTTCGCCTCGTGCACCGTGATACGTTCGTCGGTGGCGTCGGTCTCGCCCTGGAGCCAGAGGGCGCCGCGAATCTGCGCCCGGGCGGGCCCGGTGTGCTGGAGTGCGAGCTTGGCCCGGCGAATGGCTGCATCGTAAAGTTTGGCGCCCTTCTGCCAGAGTGCGATGGCCGACCCGCCGACCGCGCACGGAATCAAGCCAATTTGGATCCGGGGGTTTGGGCCGGCGACCGCTTCGGCAAAAGCCAGACCGGGGCCGACGCCGGCGTTGTCGGAGCCGGCGAAGGTTTTCGGGTCGCCGACCAGATGCAGCGGATGCCGGGCGAGGTACCACGCGTCGTCGCGCAGATGCATCATGACGATGCGGGGGTTGCGGCTGGGTTCGGCGGGCATTGGGCCGCGGCCCTTCATGTTGGACTGGCCCAGGAGGAGAAAAAGATCGAGCCGCTCGAGTCCGGCCGGGAGACGGGCGATCTCCACCGGTTGGAGTGGAGGATTGGTCGGCGGGGGCGTGATCGCCTTGGTGGATTTCTTGGCGTCCTGCGCCCGGGGGAGAGCGCCCAAGGTGATAAGACCGGCGCCGACCATACTGTGCGAGAGCCAGCGGCGGCGGGTGAAGTCGGAGGGAGCCGGATGGTGAGCTTTCATGGAACGAAGGTTTGTTGAGGGGAAAATTGCTGGCTGGATTATTTTGTGCCGCGGTCGTGCCGCCACGTTTCAAAAATCGTCGCCATGGCCCGCACCCGATCGGGTTGCTGCTTCGCGAGGTCGTTCAACTCGGTGCGGTCGGCTGCGAGGTCGTAGAGTTCCCATGTTCCGCCTTTGCTCGAGACGAGTTTCCAGGAGCCAACCCGCACGGCGCGGTTGCCCGCTGTCGCCCAGCAGAGCGACGGGTGTCCGGCGCGCTGGCCTCCCCGCAAGAGCGGCAGCAGACTCCGGCCGGCCAGCGGCAATACCTTGCGCCCCTCGAAATCCGCCGGGTACTCGACGCCCGCCACATCGAGGCACGTGGCGGTGATGTCGGTGATGTGGGACAATTCGGCCGAGAGGGTGCCGGAGTGCGCGACGAGGCCCGGCCCCCACGCGATCAGCGGCGACGCAATGCCGCCCTCATGATTCGATTGCTTGTGTTGTCGAAAAGGCGTGTTCGAGACATTCGCCCACGGCGGGCCGCCGGTAACAAAGTTGTCGGCGGGACCAGGCTGGATGTCCGGGGTGTTGCCGACCCGCGTCTTGGTTCCGTCGACGCGCCAGGTCGCACCCGCCTTGTCCAGCGCCGCGCCCCCTCCCTGGTCGGAGGCTCCGTTGTCCGAGAGGAAAAGCACGAGGGTATGCTTGTCCGCCCCCGTGCGCCGCAGCTCTGCCATGACGCGGCCCACGCTCTGGTCGAGGGCATCGATCTGCGCGGCGTAGACCGCCATCCGTTCCGCCTCCCAGTCCTTGTCCGGCGCGTTCGCCCACGCGGGTACCCGCGAATCGCGCGGCGACAGTTTGGTGTTCGCGGGCAGCAATCCCAGATCGATCATCTTCTGGTGCCGCCGCGCGCGCACTTCATCCCAGCCGAGCTGGCGATAAAGATCGCGATACTTCGCGATGTCTGCGGGCTTCGCGTGCAGCGGCCAATGCGGCGCGTAATGCGCCATATACAGAAAGAACGGTCGATCTTTCCTCGCGGCCTCGTCGATAAACTTCACGGTGAAGTCCGTAATCACGTCAGTCTTGTAGGTTCCTTCGGTTGGCAACGTGATCGGCTGGCCGTCGCGGTAGAACTGCCCGCCCCGCACTTCCTTGAAATAGTTTCCCGGGCCGGTGTGCCCGGTGCTGCCGAGGAAGCGGTCCACGTGGCGCGCGATCTTTGCCGGGTCGTGCCAGTTTTCCGCCGTCACCATGTCGAGCCGACCCACCGCGCAGGTCGCGTAGCCTGCCCGCTTGAGCAACTCAAACGCCGTCACACAGCGATCATTGAGCAGCCCGGTCCAAGTGAAGATCCCGACCTGGTGCGGCTGCAGCCCGGTCATCAACGCCGAGCGCGACGGACCGCACAGGGCGCAATTGTAGAACTGCGAGAAACGCAGCCCGCCCTTCGCCAACGTGTCCAGATTCGGCGTCTGGATCTCGCTGCCGTAAACGCCAAGGTCGGAAAAGCCCATGTCGTCGGCGAGGATGACGAGGAGGTTGGGCTTCCGGGCGGCCGTGGCGGCGAGCATCGGTGCGGCCAGCAGGAGTACCGCGAACGTCAGACGGAGGGTTAAGGTGGGTTTCATTTTCATTGGGTTCGATGCCCGAAGCTTGCTTCGGCCTGGTGTAGCCGGGCTCGCCAGCCCGGAGAAATCGGAACGAAGATCGTGGTCGAATTTCCCGGGGGCGGCGACCCCGGCTACACGTTCTGGTTTTCCGAAATGTCCCTGGGGTTGTTTATTTTCCCCCGAGTTGAGAGATTCTCCAGAATGCCGCGATCTCGGCCGGAGTGAGGGCGCGGTTGAAGACCGCGATTTCATCGAGTTTGCCCTGCATTGCCTGACCAAACCGGAGTGACGTGGGCGGCGATTGCAGCGGCAACGATTGGGCCATCTCCGGCTTTTGTTGGCCGTCCACGTGCGCACGGACCTCGGCACCGTCGCGCACCAGCACGGCGAAGTGCCACTCGTCCGCCCGCAGTTCGGTCTGCGAGATTGAGTCCGCCAGCCGGAGCTGCAGCCGATGATCCTTAAACTGCCGGCAGCTCAGCGCCTCACCGCCCGGCCCGATGGCGAGGGTGCCGCTGCGTTCGCTCGCGCCACTGGCCTCCCCGAGCCAAAACCACAGTGCGAGGGAGTAGTGGTCGCCGAGGTTTTTGATCTCGGCCTGCAGGTCGCCGCCCGCAAGATGCAGCGCACGGTTGATTTGGTTCGGACCCGAAAAGGCGGAGGGCGTCAGCTTTTCGCCCGCACCAGCGCCTGTTCCGCTGCCGACCCCGGGCAGATACCAGGCCGCGCCGTCGCTGATCTGGGCGACGCTCCCGCCGGCCACGGCATTCAACGCGATCTTGCCGGCGGCTTCATTGAGCCGCCAGTAGGCCGCTGGTTTCGCGCGGAGCACCGCCATGGCGTACGGCCCGTGCTCGTCTTGCATCGCTCGACGCTTCCGGCCGGTGGCTCGTTCCAAGGCCCCGAGCAGCGTCTCCACGATTTTCGGCTCGGCCGGCACTTCCAGCCCCGCCGTGCGAGCGGGCCAGGTCGTGTAGCCTCCCAGCACATGCTGCTCGGGTGGGGGAAT